>DHLU01000009.1:9381-15414 GCA_002405435.1 Flavobacteriales bacterium UBA4660 | reverse complement strand
TGGTGGGCGTAGCTCAGCTGGTAGAGCTCCAGATTGTGGTTCTGGCTGTCGTGGGTTCGAGCCCCATCGATCACCCTCCTTTTTCAGTAAAACGCTCCCTGTCGGGGGCGTTTTGCGTTAGGGCAACTTCATGGCACTGTCGATGCCGTTTACGTAAAGTCCGATTACATCTATTTCCCCGGCATACTCGCTTCCGCTGAAACCGGTAATGGCGGCGTGCCCGATCTTGGCATTATAGGCCGAAAGGATGCTGCACGCCTCCTTATGGCTCCAGTGCCATTTTTCTTCCTCATAACCGGTGCGTCCGTGTAATTTGGAGGTGTAGGTCTGGTAAAATCCATAACCGGACGCGTGGGCGCAGAGCCATTGATAGACCTTTTGCTGGCTGCCCGAGTCAAAATCTGCGGGGTTGACGCTGTTGATGTCGATGTCGGTACCCCAGTGGTGGCGGCTGGTTCCGGGCATGGCGCTGTAGTTGAGAATTTCCCGGGCGCGGGCTGATCCCTTCAGGTGGGCAAACTTGTCGTCATTCCACTTGCGCTCCCAGATGTGTTTTTGGTAGTTGAAGTTGCGGGTGGCTGAGATGATACTGAGCCTGTGCCCGTCCTTCAGCGCCGCGTCATGCATCCGGATAAAATCTTTCAGGGCATTGCTTTTCAGGTAGATACCGCTTTTGGAGGTATAGTCACCGGGAATGAGGCTGAAATCGGGATTACCGGCAGGATCAAATTTTCCTAGCAGGAATTCGGTGGAATAGGCCGAATCCGTTTCCGGGGCTGGTTGCTGCACCGACAGCATAACAACTGCCGCTGCTGTAATCAGGCATGCGGAAAGGATTGTTGCGGGCATCATCAGTGAATACCCCTTGCAGCCAAATACCGTTCCGCTTCGAGTGCAGCCATACAACCGGTGCCGGCAGCGGTGACAGCCTGGCGGTACACCTTGTCTGCCGCATCCCCTGCTACAAACACGCCGTCTATATTGGTTTTCGCTGTTCCGGGCTGGTTGATGATGTAGCCCTGCTCGTCGAGGGTGAGCCACGGCTTAAACACATCTGTGTTGGGTTTGTGTCCGATTGCCACAAAAAATCCGGTAATCGACTTTTCGGATGTTTCGCCGGTCTTGCGGTTTTTTACCCGCACGCCGGTGACCGCCTGGTCGCCGAGAATTTCCTCGGTTTCCGAATTCCAGAGCACCTCGATATTGGTTGTCTGCGTGACGCGGTGCTGCATGGCCTTGGAGGCGCGCATGGCATCACCCCGCACGATCATATAAACCTTACGGCACAATTTGGCGAGGTAAGTAGCTTCTTCTGCGGCCGTATCGCCGCCGCCCACGATGGCCACATCTTGGTTGCGGTAAAAAAATCCATCGCATACCGCGCAGGCACTGACACCCCCTCCGGCCTCCCTCAGCCTGGTCTCACTGGGCAACCCGAGCCACTTGGCCGAAGCACCGGTGGCGATTATAATCGTATCAGCCGTAATGGTGTGTTTGCCGTCGTCAATCTGCACACTGTGCCTTGGGCCGGTAAAATCAACGGAGGTAACCAAACCCGAGCGGATATCCGTTTCAAAGCGCGCGGCCTGGTTCCTGAGGTCTTCCATCATCTTCGGTCCGTGCACACCGGTCGGGTAGCCCGGAAAATTGTCCACATCGGTGGTGTCCATGAGCTGACCGCCCGGCTGCAAACCCTCGTAGAGCAGCGGCTTGAGGTCAGCACGGGCGGCATAAACGGCGGCGGTATAGCCGGCCGGACCACTGCCAATGATCAGGCATTTTACATGTTCGCTTGTCGTTGCCATCTTGGTTGCAAATTAAATGAATCGGAAATTCACTTGCAGGTGTTTGTCCTCCGGGTGGAAAAATCCGCCGTGAAAACGCTCACTGCTTAAGACCGGTATTTGTCGGCCACTTTCCTGTCGAGAAAATCAAAAAAGGTATCGCCCCTGAGGCCGATACGGAGGCACTCAAGCGGGATGACCTCGTTTTCAGCGATATTTCCCAGGTTGACATCAAAGCCGTAATGTTTGATGAAATAAACCTGCTGGGCCTTTTTTGGCGCCTCCCAGAGAATGTCAGTCGGATTGATTTTCTGCGTGATTTTATTAATGAGCATCACGTGGGCCTGTCCATTGGGCCTGTAGATGCCTACTGTTCCGCTTTCACGTGCCTCGGCAATCACCTTCCATGACCCGGCCTGAAGTTCGGTATGCATCATTTTGATCCATTTCGCCGGGGAAATCAATATGCCCTCTTCCTTTGCCCCTACTTCGCTGAGCACGGTGTAGTTTTTTGCGAATCGTCTGATTAGCTGGCATTTTTCCTCAAGGGGTATCACGATGGAACCATCAGAAATCTCAACACAATCGAGTTTGAGTTTGTCTACCAGTTTGATGTAGTCGTTGAGCTGGTTCCTCACATAAAAAGCTTCAAAAAGGGTACCTCCAAGGTAAACCCGGATATTGTACTTTCTATACAGGTTGATTTTTTCTTCGAGGTTGGTCGAGAGGTACGAAGTTCCGAAGCCGAGTTTGACCAGGTCAACCCACGGGCTGCCGACTTCCATAAGGTCGTGCGCCTGCCGGAGTGACAAGCCCTTATCCATTACCATTGTCAGCCCCTTTTGGCGGGGTTTGACCGAACGGTCGGGAATATGATTCAATTGAAAATTCATAGTTTTTTCTTTTGCTGGACCAGCTCGATGAAGAGCAGGTTCTCCTTGATAGCCGCGTAATAGGTACCGAGTTCATCCAGTCCTTCGGGCCAAAGCATATGCATGCGCATCATCAGGTCTTCCCCTTCCGCTGATTTTCCGGAAGCCATGAGGTAAGCGACCTTTCTGTAACCGAGGGCTGTGCTGCCGGGATTTTTAGACCAACCTTCATTGAGGACGGACAAGGCGGTGGCATAATCGCCCGTGGTATAAAACAGGTTACTGTAGTCGAGCCATACATCTTCGTTGTCGGGATGAGACACGGCCAGTTTTTCCATCATCTCCTTTGCTTCGTCCAACTTATTCAGGTGCAGCAATCCGTCGACATAAAACAACTTGTAATCCACATTTTCCGGGTCAAGTTCCATGGCATTTTTGAGGAACATCACGGCCTGTGAATGCTGGCCCTGCAGGCCCATGGCCACACCCATGCCGATGTAGGCATCGGGATAGACAGGGTCGGCGTGAATCGACTTGCGGTAATAGAATATGGCCTTGTCGAGTTCGTGAAGTTTTTCAAAACACTCGCCGACATAGCAAAAGACCTGAGCCTGCGGTTGTTCGAGGCTATAGGTCTCTTCAAATACCTGAATGGCTTCGCGGTACTTGCCCATCTTAAACAGGGCGTGGGCCTTATTGATGTAGGCGGGCACAAAGTCATCCTGTATGGCGAGCACATAGTCGTACGCTTCTACGGCCTCTTCGAGCCGGTCCAGTTTCTGACAGGCATTGCCTACGTTGTACCAGGCCGGGAACGAGTAAGGATATTTGTCAATAAAGGCCTTGTAATAGGCCAGGCTCTCCTCTGTCCGGTCCATGACCTCGTAGCAGTAGGCCAGTTCATAGAGCAGCGACTCATTGTCGGGATTGCGCTTCAGGGCGTCATCGAGTATTTCGATAGCTTTGTCAAAGCGGTCCATATTCTCATATTCCAGGGCAATCTCCATGTAAATCTCGTCGGCATAGCCGGGGTCACAATACTGGAGAGCCCTGCGAAACAACTCGATGGCCTTTTTGTGTTCCCTGAGCTGGCTGTAGATCGACCCCATGGTCATGTACACTTCCTCGTTTCTGGGTTCAAGTTTCTCCAGTATACGCAGTTTGGAGAGGGCCTTGCCGAGCGATCCTATTCCTGCCAGAATCTGCGATTCGCGCAGCAGGAGGTCAACATTGTCGGGAAAGAGCGTGTAGGCGTAATGAATCACCTTGAGGGCATCGCCAAATTTGTTGTCACTGCAATAGTGCTCAATGATCTCCTCAAACTGCTCCGTATCGAAGTAGTAGGATTCATTGCGTTCCACCATTTCCTCATACCGCTTGACAAGGCTGGCAGAATAATGCTGGTCACGGTTTTCCTCACTCATACGCTCTGGTAGTTTAGGTATCTCAAAAATAAAGACGGATACCCCCTTTCACAAGGTACAAAGATCGGGATGTTTTTCACGTCCCCTGTTGCAAAAATCCAAAAATGACCCCTAACGGGCTGGCTCAGAGGGAGAGACACCGCGGCGTGTTGCGTCCATCAGATACGGACGATGGCCGGGAAGGCAAAGAGTGCCACCATAAGCAGGCTGAGGAGCAGGAACAGCCACTGTTCGCGGCGGTTGATGACCATCCTTCCGGAATTTTCCACCGGTGTAAACATGGCCATGATAATCCTGAGGTAATAGTACACCGCTACCACCGAAGTAAGCACCATCACGATGGCCAGCCAGACATGGCCCTCGCTGAGTACACCGGCTATAACAAGGTATTTGGCCATAAATCCACCCAGGGGAGGAATGCCCGCCATCGACAGCAGGGCCAGGGTCATGGCGCCGGCCATTACCGGATTGCGTCTGACCAGTCCATTGAATGCAGACAACTCTTCATTGCCCTGCAGGAAAATGGCCACATGGTAAAGCACTGAAAAAGCCACGAGGCTGCCGATGCCATAAACAAGTCCGTAATACAACAGGTTGGATGAAGCATCAGCGGAGGGCCCCAACAGCACGGCCAGCATAAATCCTGCGTGGGCCACCGAAGAATAGGCGAGCATTCTCTTCATGTTGCTCTGAATCGTCGCCACCAGATTGGCCACGACCAGGGTGATGGCCACCAGCCAGACGAGTATGGCGGTTACCTGCGGAAGTTCACCGGGAAGGGACAGCAAAAAGAAGCGAACCATTCCGGCAAAGGCTGCACTTTTTACCACTGTAGCCATAAAGGCGGTCACCATGGTGGGTGCTCCCTGGTACACGTCGGGTGCCCAAAAATGGAAAGGCGCAACAGAAATCTTAAACGCGAAACCGACCAGCATCATGACTACGCCGGCCAGCACCAGCATATCGGATGAACCGTCGGCGGTAAGCGCCGACTGAATGCCCGTGAGATCGAAAGTGCCCGTGGCGCCATAGAGGAGCGCGATGCCCAACAGCAATATGGCAGAGGCAACGGCGCCAAGGAAAAAATATTTGAATCCGGCTTCGTTGCTGAGTTGGTTACCGCGTTTGCTGGCAGCGAGCACATAGACCGGGATTGACAGTATTTCCACGCCGAGAAAGAGCATAACCATATTTTGGTAAGAGGCCAGTATCATTGCCCCGCAGAGTGAAAAGACAGAGAGGGCATAGAGGTCAACCGAGCGTTCGCCCGATCCGAAATAATTGCGCGAGAATACCAGCCACAGCAGCGTAAGTATGGCAAACAGGCCCGTGAATGCCAGTGCGTAGTTGTCAAAGCGCAGCATGCCGTTGCCAAACGGATCCTCTGACATATTCCAGTCGATGAACACACAGGCGCATACGGCCATCAGCGCGACCGCGATGAGCGGGTAAACGATCTTCCGCAACCTGAGTACCTCAAGGCCAAGTACGGCAACACCTAACAGGGAAACAATGAGTAGCTCTTTCATTACTTGAGAAGCAGTTGAACGGAATTTTCAGATAAGGTCATGATGAGGCCAGGGAAAAGGCCGAGGCCAACCACAAGTGTCAATACGACAGCAAACACAATTTTCTCCTGTCGTGTCAATGCGGTAAATGCGGCAGATACCGAGTTGGCCGGACCGAGCATCATGCGTTGAAATGCCCTCAGCATGTACACGGCAGACAGGATGACGGTAAGACCGGCGGCCAGTGCATAAAGCAGGTGGTGCTGGGCCAGTCCGGCCAGCAGCAAAAACTCTCCGACAAAACCGCTGGTGAACGGCAACGCCACCGAACCCATCACCAGTATGAAGAAGAGAAAGGCCAGCAACGGGTTAGATTCCCTGATACCGCCCATCTGGTTCATATCGTCGTGGCCTGCACGCGCTACGAGTATATCAGTCATAAAAA
>DHLU01000009.1:7587-9276 GCA_002405435.1 Flavobacteriales bacterium UBA4660 | reverse complement strand
ATCAGTCATAAAAAACAATCCGATGGCGATAATTCCGTGGCTAAACATCTCAAACAATCCGCCCTGTACAGCCTGCACATTGGCAGTAAGCAGACCGGCGCTGATGAGGCCCACGTGTGCAATAGATGAGTAAGCGACAAGCAACTTGTAATGCCCCTGGCGGATGGCCACGATGGACGCATACAGGATGCTCACCACAGACAAACCGATTGCCCAGTTTTTATAGGCTTCTACCCCGTCGGGCACCATGGGCAGAATGAGCCTTACGATGCCATAGGTCGCCATTTTCAGCATCAGCGCAGCCAGCAGCATTGTGCCGGCTGTCGGTGCCGACTGGTAGGTAGACGGCTGCCAGGTATGGAAGGGAAACACCGGCATCTTTACGGCGAAAGCGAGGAAAATCCCACCGAAAACAAGACCCTGCTGCCAGGCCGGAAGCGCCCTGCCCGCTGCATAAAGGTCTATCAGTTCAAAACTGGGCACCGGAGTCTGCAGGTAAACAAACAGCAGAGCCAGTAACATAAAGAGTGACCCGAAGAGCGTGTAAAGAAAAAATTTCAGTGTAACGCGGTCTTTGTCGCCAGAGCCCCAAATGAGAATAATGAAGTAGATAGGAATGAGCGCCAGTTCATAAAACAGATAAAACACCAATCCGTCCATGGCCATAAATGCCCCGTTCATACCGGCGATCATGAGCAGGCACAGCATATAAAAAATATGGGGGTTTCTGGTCTTTTGTTCCTGCACCGTCAACAGAATCAGAGGCGTGGCAATCGCAGACAACAAAAGCAGTACGAGCGATATACCATCAATACCAAGGTGAAATGACAAGCCTAAGCGGGGTGCCCATGGCATGTTGAATGCAAGCAGACCCGTCTGTCCGCTGTGCCAGAGCCAGGCTGCCCAGCCGGTGAGGATCAACTGCAGGGCGGCGGCGGCCAGGGCTACCTTCCGGGCGGGTTTTGCACCCACCACCAGAATGGCGCCCGACATCAGCAGCGGAATAGCCAAGAGGGCAATTGTCAGCATACAGTATTTATCTCAATTGTGAAGGCCGGAAATGCCGGACTTCGGTTTAATCTCCTACAATAAACTCAACAGCATAAGCACCAGCGCAGCGATCATCATCAGCATGTAGATGAACATTCTTCCGTTGTGCAGCAGCCTGATCCCCTGTCCGACACCACGCGTCCACCGTCCTGATGCGTTGACCAGGCCATCTATAAGTTTCGGTTCAGCTATACCATCGAACCATCTGGACAGCGCATCCAGCGGTTTCCTGACCAAGGTGTCGTACAACTCATCAATGCGGTACTTGTCTTTCAGCAACCGGTGCACATCGCTTTTTATTTCATCGTCTTCCAGGGCGGCGGTGGCCTTTACCACATAAATCTGCCTGGCGAGCATGATGCCTGCAACGGCAATGGCCGTGGCGAGCAGCATAAGCGCTACTTCGGTAATGAGCGGCATATCACCGTGGTAAACCATGGTACCTGCGTTCATGCCTTCCAGAAAATGGTCTAACCAGTGGCCGACGTGAATGCTATGGCCTACGGCATGGGGGAAGCCGATGAATCCGGCTACTACCGAAAGACCAGCCAGCACCCAGAGCGGGGTGGTCATCACGCCCGGAGATTCATGCAGGTGATGTTCCTGCTTTTCTGCGCCTTGGAAACTGCCATGAAACGC
>DHLU01000009.1:0-7490 GCA_002405435.1 Flavobacteriales bacterium UBA4660 | reverse complement strand
GTTCCTGCTTTTCTGAGCCTTGGAAACTGCCATGAAACGTGAGGTAGTAGAGCCTGAACATATAAAACGCCGTAAGCAGCGAAACCGCGATGGTGATACCGAAAACGACAGGATTGATTTCAAAAGCAGCAGCGATAATCTGGTCTTTGGAGAAAAATCCGGCCAGTGGCACGATACCCGCAATGGCCAGGCAACCTATGAGGAAGGTGAGGTGTGTGGCAGGAAGGTGCTTTTTCAATCCGCCCATAGAACGTATGTCCTGCTCGCCGCCCATAGCGTGAATCACAGAGCCGCTGCCGAGGAAGAGGAGGGCCTTGAAACATGCGTGGGTTATTACGTGAAATACAGCAATGCTGTACGCCCCGAGTCCCAGCGCGACAAACATGAGGCCCAGTTGGGAGACCGTTGAGTACGCCAGAATTTTTTTGATGTCATTTTGCGCCAGTGCAATCGTAGCACCGAGTACAGCGGTAGCTGCGCCGATCCAGGTAACCAGTGAGCCGGCGGCTTCGCTGGATGCAAACAATTCACTGCTGCGGGCCACGAGGTAAATTCCGGCTGTCACCATCGTTGCCGCGTGGATGAGGGCCGAAACCGGCGTAGGACCAGCCATGGCATCGGGAAGCCAGGTGTGCAGCGGTATTTGTGCGCTTTTCCCCATTGCTCCGATAAAGAGTAAGACCGCCACCGTGGTGGCAGTTCCGCTGTCGAGCGCTGACACAGCCCCTTCGGTGAAGAGTTCGCGGTAATTGAGTGACTGCGCGTGGAAAAACAACAACCCCATGGCAAGCACAAGTCCGAGATCACCGATGCGGTTCATCACAAACGCCTTGCGTGCCGCATCGTTGTTGGCCATGTCTTTGTACCAGAATCCGATGAGCATAAAAGAGCAGAGACCCACACCTTCCCAACCGGCAAACATGAGCAGATAGGAGTTGCCCAGTACCAGCACCAGCATAAAGAACACGAACAGATTGAGGTAGGCCATAAACCGGTTGAATCCTTCGTCATCGTGCATATAGCCAATGCTGTACACGTGGATGAGGAATCCGATACCGGTGATAAACAGCAGGTAAATGGAACTGAGCGGATCAAGGATAAAGCCGATGCGCACGTGCAGGTCTCCGGCCACGATCCAGTCAAACAGGTTGACCTCGGCAGCCGGACCATGGAGTTGGGTGGAAAATACCAGCACAGAAACAATAAAAGCGCCGAGTACCGCGCCGGAGGCTATCCATCCAACCAGCTGTTTGGAGAGTCCTTTCCCGAAGAGCACGATATACAGGAAACCGGCGAGCGGGAGCAGCGGAACAAGCGCGACGAAATTCTGCATCATCGGTTTACCATTTTAATTTGTTGAGCACATCGGTATCTGTAGTGTGCATGTTGCGATAGAGCATCATCAGTATGGCCAGTCCGACCGCTACCTCAGCGGCCGCCACTACCATGATAAAAAACACAAATACCTGCGCGTCTGTTTGTCCGTAGTAGCGCGAAAAGGCTACAAGCATCAGGTTGACGGCATTGAGCATGAGTTCAACGCACATAAACATGATGATAGCGTTGCGGCGAAAGAGAATACCAAAGACACCGAGGCAAAAGAGAGCCACGGAGAGCCAGAGGTAGTGCTCAACGGTAATGCCGGGAATTAGTTCTGTGTGGGTTCCCATAATCAGAGCGGCGGTGTAGTTGGTTCTTTTTTCGAGAGATAAACGGCCCCTACCATAGCCGACAAAAACAGGATGCTGCTCAGTTCAAACGGCAACAGGTAATCACGGTACAGCACCTGGCCCAGCGCCTGAGTGAGCCCCATGGTTTCATCGGGCTGACCGGCACCAGCCATGAGGGAGGCGCGGCCAACGGCAGATACCATCACGAGCATCAGCAACCCTGCGCTTACCACGCTGAGCAACTTCATCCAGTTTTGGGTTTTTTCTTTCTCAAGCCTGTTGAGGTTGAGCATCATGATAACATAGAGGAACAACACCATGATAGCGCCTGCATACACGATAATATGCACTGCTGCGAGGAATTGGGCGTTGAGCAGAAAGTAATGGCCTGCAATGGAGAAGAAAGTGACGATGATGTACAGCACACTGTGCACCGGATTTTTTGACAGGATGGTCGCCAGTGCACTGAAAACAGCCGTGAACGAGAGAAACCAGAATATATAGCTAATCATAAAGTGGTTCTTTTGCCATTTCAGTGTGCCGCAACGCCCGGACGGGCGTCCCTGAATGTCCGGTTGTGGTAGTGTTGTTTGTTCTTTTTGAATGCGGCCAGCCCTGCTTCCTGGCGTTTCGATACATCGATGGGCTGGTCAGGTGTTTCGACCAGTTTGTCTTTTCCGAAAATCTCCTCTCCACGGGTAAAGCTGGAGGGGACGATGCGGTCGGTGAGAAAGATGGCTTCTTTTGGGCAGGCCTCTTCACACAGGCCGCAGAAAATGCACCGGAGCATATTGATCTCGTAGATCGATGCATACTTCTCTTCCCTGTAGAGATGCTCTTCCCCTTTTTTCCGCTCTGCGCTATCCATGGTGATGGCTTCGGCCGGACAGGCGACGGCACAGAGCCCGCAGGCCGTGCAGCGCTCGGCACCGGCCTCATCGCGTTTGAGCACGTGCTGACCGCGGTAAACAGGCGCAAACTCGCGCTGCTCCTCCGGGTATTTTATGGTAGGTTTCCTTTTGAATACGTGACCCAGGGTAATGAGCATACCCTTGAGGATGGCGGGCAGGTAGAGCCTTTCCGACAGGCTGAGTTTCCTTACAGATACCGTTTTGCTTCGTTGGGTCAGGGTCGTCATCTATCAGCCAAGTTTACCGGTTAACCACATTACTATACCTGTGATAAAAATATTCGCCAGCGAGAGGGGCAGCAGCACCTTCCAGCCCAGGTTCATCAACTGGTCGTAGCGGAAGCGCGGAAGCGTCCATCTGACCCACATAAACAGGAAAATGAAGGCTGAAATTTTCAGGAAGAGCACTGCGGTCTGCACAACGGCGAGCCAGTTGCCCTCCAGGCCGAGTGCGTGCTGGAAGGGGAAATTGTATCCGCCAAAATACAGCGTGGCCATCACCGCCGAGGAGATGAACATGTTAATGTATTCGGCAAAGAGAAAAAATCCCAGTTTCATGGAAGAGTACTCCGTGTGGTAACCGCCGACCAGTTCACTTTCGCACTCGGGCAGGTCAAAGGGGGCACGGTTGGTTTCTGCAAAGGCGCACACAAGGAAAATGAGAAAGCCCAGGGGCTGGTACACCACATTGGCCCAGCCGGCATCCTGCTGCGCGGCGATTTCGCCGAGGTTGAGCGTGCCGGTTGTCATAACCAATGCAATGAGTGAGAGGCCCATGGCCACCTCGTAAGAAATCATCTGCGAAGAAGCGCGCAGCGCTCCGAGCAGCGAGTACTTGTTATTGGATGCCCATCCGCCAATCATGATACCGTATACCCCGATGCTGACTACCCCGAGCAGGTAGAGCAAGCCGATGTTGATGTCGGTGATTTGCATGGGATATACCGTATCCCCCACCGTGATGCCGCTGCCCCATGGGATGACCACCCCGGTCATGCAAGCGGTGAGCATAAAGAAAGACGGACCCAGTATAAACAGCCACTTGTTTGACTGACCCGGAATCATCTCCTCCTTCATAAACATTTTTATTCCGTCGGCGAGCGGCTGCAGCAGTCCGAGGGGACCGGCCCGGTTGGGGCCAACCCTGTCCTGCAGGATGGCGGCGATTTTCCGTTCTCCCCAGGTCATGTATGCCGCGATACCCAGCGAGAGGGCAAAGACGATCACACACAGCAATATCTTATATGTCAACATTTCCATCGCGTAGTATTCAAGCCTGTACACTGAGTAGAGACGGCGAATTTATGCGCTGCCATCTCTTCCCTTTGTTACCGGCATCTTTTTTTTCCATAGCGGCAGCGGGGTTATCAACCGCTGCTTTCTTAACGGGCCTGTCAGGCGTTGTTGGGGTCGAGGGCGCCATGGCCCAGGCTGACCTTATTTCCGTGCGGCAGGGCTTTTTTCTGGCGCTCAATGGTGGCTTTCAGTGCTTTCAGGCTCTCATAGTGGTTGGCCGAAATCACTGACCCCCTGTCTATGTGCGACGGACCTTCAATGGTCCAGTCCGCGGTCTTCTTTTTGTCGAAACGGCACTCATTGCAAATCCAATCATTCACTTCGCCGTAATGGTCTTTACGTCCAGTCACCCGGAGCACATCCTCTCCCTTGTACCACAGCCTTACCTTGCCGGTGCATTTGGTACAATGCCGGTGGGCATCCACGGGTTTGGTATACCAAACACGGCTTTTGAAGCGGAATGTCTTGTCGGTTAGCGCGCCTACCGGGCAAACGTCAATCACGTTTCCGGAAAAATCATTGTCGATGACATTGGCTACGTAAGTGGAAATTTCACTCACGTCACCGCGGTTGATGACCCCGTGCACCCGGCCGTCGGTAATCTGGTCGGCTACTTTCACGCAACGGTAGCAAAGAATACAGCGCGTCATGTGCAACTGCACCTTGTCGCCGATGTCGATCTTTTCGAATTCGCGGCGCGGAAACTGGTAGCGTGTGCCTGCCTTTCCGTTGGCATAGGCAAGGTTCTGCAGGTCGCATTCACCGGCCTGGTCGCAGACGGGGCAATCGAGCGGATGGTTGAGCAGCAGAAACTCCACCACGCCGGCCCGTGCTTCGAGCAGTTCGGGCGAGGTAATGTTCTTTACCTCCATGCCATCCATCACCGTGGTTCTGCATGAGGCCACGGGTTTGGGCATCGGACGGGGATCCTTATCACTGCCCTTGGTGACCTGCACGATACAGGTACGGCAGTAGCCGCCGCTGGTCTTGAGTTTGGTGTAATAACACATGGCGGGCGGCACCAGGTCACCGCCAATCATGCGTGCTGCATTGAGTATGGTGGTGCCATCAGGAACCTCGGCTGTTACACCATCGATCGTAACTTTTGCCATATGGCGTTGTTATTGGGTCGTTTATCTGTTCAAATGCCTGCTTGCCCGGCGTTCATGCCTCGGCCATGCTGTGCAGGCGATAATAATGTTTCACATCCCGTATGGATGCTGGGCGTGTTACGTATTCCTCAAATTCCTTTCTGAAATGGCGGATGGCCGATGCCACGGGCCAGGCCGCTGCATCTCCCAGCGGACAAATGGTTTTGCCTTCAATCTTCGACTGGATGTCCCACAACAAGTCGACATCGGCCAGGGTGCCATGGCCATCGAGGATTTTGTGCAGAATCTTCTCCATCCACCCGGTGCCCTCACGGCAGGGAGAACACTGGCCGCAGCTTTCATGGTGATAGAACCGGGTAAAGTTCCACAGGTTTTTCACGATGCTCGTATCTTCATCCATGACGATGAATCCACCTGAGCCGAGCATGGTGCCGCTGGCGAATCCGCCGTCTGCGAGGCTCTCGTAGGTCATCAGCCTGGGTTCGCCGGCAGCCGTTTTGAGAATGAGGTCGGCCGGCAGCACGGGAACAGATGAACCGCCCGCAACCACAGCCTTGAGTTTTTTTCCGTTGCGCATGCCTCCGCAATAAAGATCGCTGAAGATAAATTCTTCAACCGGCACACCCAGCTCGATTTCGTAAACACCGGGGCGGTTGATGTGTCCGCTGGCCGAGATGAGCTTGGTGCCCGTGCTCTTGCCCACACCAATGCCGGCATAGGCAGCGCCTCCGTCGCGCACAATGGGCACCACCGCTGCGATAGTTTCCACATTGTTTACTACGGTCGGACAGCCATAAAGGCCTGCCACAGCGGGAAAAGGCGGCTTGATTCGCGGATTGCCCCGTTTGCCTTCAAGAGATTCCAGCAGGGCAGTTTCTTCTCCGCATATATAAGCGCCGGCTCCCACGTGCACGTAGCAATCGTGGTCAAATCCGGAATTGAAGATGTTTTTGCCAAGCAGTCCTGCCTCATAGGCTTCTGCGATGGCGCGTTCCAGGATGCGGGCTACATAATAGTATTCTCCGCGGATATAGATGTAAGAGGTATTGGCCCCAAGGGCGTAAGAAGACAGCACCATACCTTCTATGAGCAGGTGTGGTATGCGTTCCATCAGATACCGGTCCTTAAAAGTACCGGGCTCCGATTCGTCGGCGTTGCACACGAGGTAGCGCGGCACGCCTTCAGGCCTGGCGAGGAAGCCCCACTTCATGCCGGTGGGAAAACCCGCACCTCCCCGGCCGCGCAGTCCGCTGGTCTTGACCTCTTCGAGCACCTGTGCAGGCGTGAGGTCTTTGAGGGCCTTGTTAAGCGATGCATAGCCACCATGGCGGCGATAGACATCGAGCGTGCTGATACCCGGCACGTGGTCATATTCCAGCAATAATTTTTTTGCCATGGCTCAGATGGTTATCGGTTCATCACGGGTGTAGACCTTACGTCTGCCGTCGGACTTCAGTTTATCGATCAGCGAATCCACTTTTTCGAGGGTCAGGTTTTCGTAAAAATCGGCGCCGCACTGCAGCATCGGTGCCGTGCCGCATGACCCGAGGCACTCGACCGTTTTCAGGGTAAACATGCCGTCGGACGTTGTCTGTCCGGCCGTAATGCCGAGTTTTTTCTCGATGTGGCGCACCACGTCTTCTGCGCCCATCAGCCAGCAGGAAGAAGTACGGCAAACTTCCAGCACACATGTTCCGACTGGTTTGAGGTTAAACATCGAGTAGAAGGAAGCTACTTCGTAGGCCTCAATAGGTTGCAGGCCAAGCAGTGAGGCGACATAATCCATGGCGCCCGGACTGAGCCAGCCGTCGAACTCCGCCTGCGCCAGGTGCAGCAGCGGGATCAGGGCGCTCTTCTGTTTGCCCTCCGGATAGCGCTGAATGATGCGCCTTGCCGTTTCAAGGGTTTCAGGGGAGAATTGGTATTCGGTTCTTTCAGACATGTGCGGGACAGTAACGGGGTAATCAGGCATCGAGTTCACCGGCGATGACATTCATACTGCTCATGGTGAGTATAGCATCGCTCAGCATGCCGCCGGTGATCATCTCGGGGTAAGCCTGGTAATAAATAAAGCACGGACGGCGCATGTGCAGGCGGTAGGGCGTGCGGCCCCCGTCGCTGATGAGGTAGTAGCCGAGTTCACCATTGCCCGCCTCTACAGCATGGTAGACCTCACCCCTGGGAACATCCGTTTCACCCATGACAATTTTGAAGTGGTAGATGAGCGCCTCCATTTTCGAATACACGTCTTCTTTGGGAGGAAGGTAGAATTCGGGTACATCGGCATGGAAGGGACCTTTCGGCAGGTTTTTAATAGCCTGTTCGATAATACGCAGCGACTGCCACATTTCTTCAAGGCGTACCATATAGCGGTCGAACGTATCGCCATTGGTGCCTACGGGAATGTCAAATTCAAAATCCTGGTAGGAAGAGTAAGGGTTCATTACCCTTACGTCGTAATCCACCCCGGCTGCCCTAAGGTTTGGACCAGAAAAACTATAG
>DHLU01000249.1:6754-7321 GCA_002405435.1 Flavobacteriales bacterium UBA4660 | reverse complement strand
ACTAGGTGACAACGGGCCTCCGATTCTTTGCCTCATCAAATTTCAAAAACGAAAGGCAATGAATACGACATGGAGTATTAACGAAGTAAAGCGGTATATCGATTCGTTCGCAAGGCCCAGCGGCTACAATCCTTATGCCTGGAGCGTAACCAAAAAGCTGGCGCTGGAAGTTTGGGAGAGTTACCTGACAGGTCGTCCCTTCCGGCGGAAGGTGAATTATATGTGCAGCGAATTCTACAAGATGATTGAGCGGCCTGACGGCGAAAGCCTGCTTCCGCGTGGTTCATACCGCAGCCTCGCATGAAGCGCTGAGTAGGCGAAAAGTTGTGGTTGATTTTCTATATTGCAGTTAACCAAAAACGAGCCCCTGGTTTGTCCCGTGAGCGTGGAGGGATGAGCCGGGGGTTTCTATTGCAAGGTAAGGTCATCGCCTGTGTGCCAGCGCAGCATGTTGAAGATGCATGGCATGCAGACAGGCGAACTTCTTACCGTCCGCCCTTTTTTGATGGCACGGAAGGGGCCGCAGGCCTGGGGGCCGGCATGCGCGGGGGTTCCCCCCGGGGCGGG
>DHLU01000249.1:2802-6528 GCA_002405435.1 Flavobacteriales bacterium UBA4660 | reverse complement strand
ACAGGTCTGGGACCAGGTGTGATGGTATTGTTGGACGGGGAACTCCAATTTCCAGGGTTTTGAAACACGGGTGATTGTGACGGAGGCGCCTGGTAATAATCGGGTTCCTTGTCTTCCACAACCACGGCCCCGCCAGAAATGCCTGAACCGGTTTTGCCGGAAACTCCGGTCTGCGGTCGGTTGCCGACCACAGTCGGTTCCTTGCCTCCGGTATCGTCCAGACCCGGTAAGGTGTTGATCGGCTTCAGCGCCACCGCGGGGATGCGATTTGCGCACCCGCCCGTACCGGTATTTCCCGTAGTTTCAATCACACTGTTGTCTATGTATGTGTTGTTGTTCGTGGTGTAGAAGTTGTTGTTTTGCCACCAATAGTTGTTACTCCACCATGACAGGTCTTGTCCGAAAACATTCCACAAGTTGAAGCCAAAACCATTGTATCCACAGGAATTATAGGGGTTAAACCATGGGTCATATCCCCATGCCCAGGTGTTGAAGGGGTCGTATCCCCAGCCCCAGTTGGCATAACCGTTCCAGCTGTTCCAGGGATCGAACCCCCAGCCATTGCAGCCCATGCCGCCCGGCATAAACCCGCTGCTCCTGGCAAAGTGCCATCCAAAGGTGGGATGCCAGGGCAGTTGCCAGCCGGGCTGAAATCCGCCGACACCAGACCCTAAGCTGCTCTGACGGCCGAAGCCCGTTCCGAAAAACTGGGGGTTGTATAATTGATTGAAGGTGCCGGGCACAAAATCTTGCTGATAAGAATCGTCCATACCGCGCGGCCAGACCTCCCGGCGCGTTTTGTCTTCCCCTGATGTGAAATAGTCCTCTTCCTCAGCCGTTGCCGCGCTGTGCAGGTGTTTTTGCTGAAAACAGGAAGGCAGCACCAGGGGTGCGGCGATCAGTAAAAGGACGAGACGTTTCATCGTGGTTGCGTTCAAAACGTTATGTCCGGGGTACGCCAATTACCGTACCACTATTTCCATGAAAATCAGGCTCGGACCCACCAAAATTCACTTTTTGGTAACGTTGGGTATCCAGGTATTCCACACCGCAGTTGTGGGTAACATTCCCGCTCACTTTTTCCTTTCCCGGCACAACAAGAGAAATTTGAGCCGAGATGCTGAAGAAATGGATCCCGCGCCTGAAATGGCTTGTGATACCCGTTGCGCTGGTGGTGGCATACCCGTTCCGCTATGACATCATGGATGCCTTAAGGGCAACGATAGGGTGGAGTCCACCGGCCGATCCGCGGCCGGAAGGCGTGAGCGACCTCGCCTGGTGCGAACAGAATTACAGCGAAGAGATTGCCGCTGTGGCCGCTGACCTCGACTTGCCCTATGCGTATCTCATGGCGCTGATCGTGCTCGAATGCAGCGGAAACAAGCCCGCAGGACATCGCTTCGAAAAGCATATCAAAAAATCACTGACCCAACTGCGTGAAGGTGCGCTGACGAAGTTTGAAGACCTGAGAACACGCGACCTCGGTGATGCATCAGACGATGCCCTTACCAACCTGGCCTGGAGTTGGGGGCCTTTCCAACTCATGGGGTATAAGGCGTTGGGTCTCGGCGCTTCCATCAACGAACTGCGTAACGAAGAAAGTGCGTCGCGCCTGGGGGCTCTGTGGATTAAGAAAGAGTATGGCCATTTTTTGAAAAAGAAAAAATGGAAGGATGCCTTTCACTACCACAATACCGGAAACAGGTATCCACTCAGCGGAGGCCCGCGGACACACAATCCCTACTACGTTTCCAACGGACTCCGCTACATGAAATATTTTGAAGCCAACGGGCCATCGAAAAAGGCGACGGTCAAATCGAAAAATTAGAACGGAAGGTCATCATCCGGCGCGCTGGTAAAGCTTTCGGGCATAGGCGCAGATTGCGGCATGGGTGGTGCCTGCCTGACCGGTGCTACTGGTCCTGATGTGCCTTGGGTCTGATCGGCAGTTTCAATGCGCCACGCGGCCAGGCTTGTGTAGTACCTGCCGTTGACCTGCCTGGAGCGAATGTCGAACGATACCTTCACCCGGTCGTTTGGACGGCAATTGGCCACCATGTTGACCTTGTCTTTCCACAATTCAAACATCAAATCCTGCGGATACTGGTCCTCTGTGGTCACAACAAATTCGCGCTTGACTGCGCCGGATGGAAAAGTCATCGGATCCATCACTTCTTTAACTCGTCCTGTAATATCCATGTGCGTAAGATTTATCAGAGGGTAAAATTACTGTTGACCGCGCGTGCATTTATTCACTTATTGTAAACAAGCCAGAGGCTCTGGCAACCGGCCGGCGGGGTAAAGGTTGCCTCTTCCGTGAGGCTTGACGCGTCATAGCGGTGAAGCATGCCCGGTGTCAGCACCCAGAGATCCTGGTTTACAGCATCATAGGAAAGGGCCGTGCATGACGGTGCGCCGGGACTGCTGATTTCCGTCGAAAGGTCGAGGGGATCCAGCCGGCGCAATGCATTGTCGCCAACCGCAATGAAAAGTCCTTCATGGTCGCCGGCTACCTGTGTAATGGTGCTACCTGAAACCAGGGGCGCAGGCAATGGGGTTACCAGTCCCGCCACCGGGTCATAGCGCATGCCTACGGCGTCTTCCCCATCCTGTGCGAGTACCCAGAAATCCTGGCCGTTGGGATGGGCAATGAGGTAGTGTGCTTCTGCTGCTGACAGGAGCAAGGACTGCAGTTTTACCCCGGTTGTGGCGTTAAACAGTTCTACCCTCGACTGGTTGAGCGCTGAGGCGAGCACCGCTATGCGGTCTTGCCCGGTGGCTACCGACACGGCTACGTAACCGTTGCTGAGGCTATAGCTGGCCGACAGCTGGCCGAGGCTGTTAAAGCCGAGCACCGTGCCGTCGAGACTCCCGAAGAGTGCCGTCTGCCTGACCGGATCGAAAGCACTGCAGGTGAATTGCTCGTCGCCGGCGTCATTGGGCACGCTTACCTGAGCAGCAGTTTCAAAGTCTGGGAGGCGGAGGGTTTTTACGCCCTCGTAATCCTTTCCTGCGATGAACAGCACCTGATGGCGTGTGTTTACTGTACCCATGCGGTAGTGCCAGTTGTCTTCGTAGGCCGAAACAAATGCATTGCCCTGAAGCGAATCAATCCGGAAGCCTGCGGCCCCGTCTGACGATCCGGCCAACACGGCGGTGAGTACCCTGGGGGCCTCGTTCAATGCGATGCTGCGCGATGCGATGGTTTCGTTGTCACCGTCGCTCACGCGCAACTGCACGGTATAGTCTCCGGAAGGGGCGTAGAGGTCATCAAAGATGACTGTTTCATCAAGGTGAAATTCCGTCGCATCCGGCACCGGTATGTCGGTGCTCACCAGCGGATAGGACGAGGCCTGGTGAAATACAAGCAGGGAGAAGCGCGCGATTGAACGGTCGTCCGACAGATGCGCTTTAACCGCTATGGCGGAAGGGTAGGCGTAGGTTGAAGAACCGGCAGGGGAAAGCCAGGCCACGCGGGGAGGCACTTCCTCCTGCTTGCGGCAGGCCACCAGTAATACCGAGAGCAGGTAACCGACTACACATGCGTAATCACCCGCACAAATGATTTTTGATAACTTCACCATCGAGTTCCGTGAAACGGCGCAAGTTCGCTGTGACGAACTGAGTATCAAAGCTATAAATCTTTCAACACTGCCCGTGCAAAAAGAAAGGCCGTGTTATGGATAAATTACCGGTTCAGCGAGAATCTGCATGCATCAAATAGGC
>DHLU01000249.1:483-2689 GCA_002405435.1 Flavobacteriales bacterium UBA4660 | reverse complement strand
CGTTTACAAAAAAGAAAGGACCGCTTCCAGCAGGTTCGCGATGCCATGCAGGCGCATGGCGGAGAGGTGGGCAAACTGCCGCCTCAGGCCATAGACCTTGAAGAAGCCGTGCTGGGCGCCATGATGCTCGAGCAGGGGGCGGTTAATACCGTCATCGACATCCTCAAAACAGACAGCTTTTACAAAGAGGCGAATGCGCGCATCTTTAAGGCTATACTGGACCTGTTTGTCAAGGGAGAACCCGTCGATATTCTTACCGTTACACAGCGTCTGCGTTCCGAAGGGGTGCTTGAACTCGTTGGGGGTCCGCTGTATATCTCTCAGCTAACAAGCCGCATTGCGTCGACGGCCAATGTGGAGACGCACGCCCGCATCGTCGCGCAGAAATTTATTCAGCGCGAACTGATCCGTATTTCTTCCGAGACGATCAGAGACGCCTTCGATGAGACCACAGATGTATTTGACCTGCTCGACAAGGCAGAGAGCAACCTCTATGGCGTGGTAGAGGGGAACATTCGCAAGAACTACGACAAGATGAGCGTGCTCATCAGATCTGCCATAGATAACATCGAAGCGGCGCGCAGGAATGTGCACGGGGTCAGCGGTGTGCCCACCGGGTTTACCGAGCTGGACAGGGTCACCAGTGGCTGGCAGCGCAGCGATATGATTGTGGTTGCCGCACGCCCGGGTATGGGTAAAACGGCCTTTGTACTGTCCATGGCCCGCAATATGGCCGTGGAGTTCTCCATTCCTGTGGCCATTTTTTCACTCGAAATGGCGAGTGTGCAGTTGGTGCAGCGTCTTATTGCGAGCGAATCAGAAATTGATGCGGAGAAACTCCGAAAGGGCAACCTGGCCGAACATGAGTTTGCCCAGATGCACAATCGCATTAAGCGGCTCAGCGACGCCCCCATATTCATTGACGATACTGCCGGACTCTCAGTCTTTGAGCTGCGGGCGAAATGCCGCAGGCTGAAAGCCCAGCACGGCATTCAGTGCATCATCATTGACTACCTGCAACTGATGACCGTAGGCGGTGACTCCAGGGCCGGAAACCGTGAACAGGAAATTTCTACCATTTCGCGCAGCGTAAAAAGCATAGCCAAGGAGTTGGATGTGCCGGTAATCGCGCTCAGCCAGCTCAGCCGCCAGGTTGAAGCGCGCGGAGGGGATAAAAAACCTATACTCAGTGACCTCAGGGAATCGGGCGCCATTGAACAGGACGCCGATATTGTGGCCTTCATATACCGCCCCGAATATTACGGACTTCAGGAAGATGCGGAGGGCAATCCCACCCAGGGCACCGGTGATATCATTGTGGCCAAACACCGGAATGGCGCTCTCGGGTCAGTGCGGCTGAAGTTCATCGCCCGTCTGGCCAAGTTTACCAACCTCGAAGGCTTCGACTTCGAAAATACTCAGTACGGACAGGCGCTTGCTCCCAATACCGGCTTTGGCTCAAGCGCCACCACCATCACGGTCTCTTCCAAACTCCACCTCATGAAAGACGATGAGGAAGGCGATGACTTTAGCCTGACAGCCGGGCAGGATCCGCCATTCTGAACACGTCACGCGGCCTCGTGCATTCCCCTCGGGAAGCGCCCGTGGGGTCTCTGTTGTTTCCTGTGCGGTCCGCGGCTCCGGATTATATGGGTCCAGTTCTTGCTAACTTGCCGCCAATATTTTTCGTTACAGCCAGAAGATGCGGACCGTTTTTATTGCCCTAGTAACCTGCCTGTTTGCGCTTGACGCCCGGGCCAGCCGGATTCTCATACCGATGGATGACAGCCAGGTCAATCACCTTAAAGCCTATGGCATAGCCTACTGGATCCTGCAAAATGAAATTGAAATTGAATGGCTACTGAATTACCGCGGGGGTAGTTTCCTGTGTGCAAACTTCCCCGATATATCAAAAGAATGCAGCATCCGCGGCGTCAGTTTTCAGGTTATCGCCGACGTACAGGCCCAGCAGATCTATGACCAAATCGCCGACCCTGAGGTCAATATGGAGAGGGTTAAACTGGAGGTGGCACCGACCATTGCGGTGTATTCGCCGTCGGGCAAACAACCCTGGGACGATGCGGTTACGCTGGTGCTTACCTACGCTGAGATCCCCTACACCACCATCTACGACCGTGAGGTAATTCAGAACGAACTTCACAAATATGACTGGCTTCACCTTCACCACGAAGATTTTACCGGCCAG
>DHLU01000249.1:0-230 GCA_002405435.1 Flavobacteriales bacterium UBA4660 | reverse complement strand
GCATCGCTCGGCTTCAGCAAGGTATCGGAGATGAAGCGGGATGTGGCCATCAATATCCGCAACTTCGTGCTCGGCGGCGGATTCCTTTTCACCATGTGCAGTGGAACAGATTCGTTTGATATCGCCCTCGCAGCGGAAGGTGTTGATATTGTCGAGAGCGTGTTTGATGGTGATGGCAGTGATCCGCAGGCCCAGACGAAAATCTATTTTGAAAAAGGCTTTGCTTTCTA
>DHLU01000242.1:3059-13827 GCA_002405435.1 Flavobacteriales bacterium UBA4660 | reverse complement strand
AGGACGATGTCGTCACTGATGATCATGTCTTTACCGGGCATCATAAAGGCCACCCCGTATTTCTGACGGTCAAAGGTGAGCTGACCGGTAATATGGTTTACCGGACCGGCCACCACGGCCAGGTTTTTTATCACCTCATCGTTTTCCTTGCCGCGCACGGTCAGCTTTCCGTTGGCTTCTGCACCTTTTACTGCACCGAGGGCGAAGGTGGCGGTGGGATGGTTGGTTACATCAAAAAAATCGGGCGACGAAAGGTGGCCGACGAGTTTATCGGGCGAGGCGCCTTGTTTCAGGTCGTAGTTGGCATCGGTCGGTGCGATGCTGGTCATGTCGACGGTAATGGTACCGCCGGTAACTACGCCATTTTTCAGGGTAACCACCCCTTCCTTAATACGGATGGTGCCGAAGTGCTCTTTTACGCCGAGCATCACACCCTTCCACTTCACACTGCTCTGGGCTGTGTCGATGGTGAGGGTCTGTTCGACGGCGTTGGCAGTATCTGCGGCCGGGGCGGCAGCATTTTCAGTTGATCCGGCTCCTCCGCAGGAGGCGAGCCACATACCCGTGCACACGGTGGCGAGGGCAAAAAATGATTTCATTGTTGTCATGTTTTTGAATAAATGTTTGATGCGGCAAAGATTGAGGCAGACTACTACCCCCCTGTCTTGATCGCAGTTAAGAATGCGCAACCGGTTGTACCGGGTGTGCCACGAGGTATCCGATGGCCATGGCATAGCCTTCCAGTCCGAATCCGCTGATTACCCCCTGGCAGCTCCGGGCAGTAATGAGGGTTTGCCTGAAATCTTCACGGGCGTGCACCTGCGAAATGTGTACCTCGATGCAGGGGCATGTCATGGTCTTGAGCGCATCGGCGATGGCTACCGAGGTATGGCTGTATCCGCCGGGATTGATCACAATGCCGTCGGTTAGGTGGCGCAGGGCGTGCAGGTGGTTGATGATTTCACCTTCCACATTGCTTTGATACACCGAGAGGTCTATGCCGGGAAAGCGTTCGCGGAGGGTTTGCAGGAATGCATCGAAACCGGTGTTGCCATAAACGCCCGGTTCACGCTCGCCGAGCAGGTTGAGGTTGGGACCATTCACAATTGCCAGGCGCATACCTGATGGCTCACTGTTTGAGGGTCTCAAAATCCCAGGTGGCCTCGGTAATGGCCTTGTCGTTTTTGAAGTAGTAGATACCGGTTTTGGATACAACTTTTTTGTAGTAATCCACCTTGTTGGCCACCTTCAGCGTACGTTCAATGACAATCTTGTTGCCGAGTTGGTAAGAGTTTTCCGTTACGCCTTCGGCGAGTGATTCGGTACCGGGCTTAATGGCATATTCCTCGGGGCGTTTCTCCCCTCCCCTTTCCTTATCAAAAAGTTCATCGCGGCTATCGAAGCTACGGTTTGACGCTTCGCGGTTTTGTTTGGCGTAAAACACATCCTGCCCTGCTTTGCGGTCTTCTACCTCCGCAATGCCTGTCTTGGCGCCTTCATTTTTTTCGGTGCGCAGGCGGGCGGCTGATTCCTTGGTGTTTTCGATCTTGTTGAGAGCGCCATCCTGCTTCTCGCCTGATGCAGCCAGCAGGTCATTGCGCTGAGCGGCTACCACTTCTTTCTTCTCTTCGATGGCCGCCTGGCTGAGTTCGCGGATTTTCTCTCCGTGGTCCACGAGACTCTCCTGGTTTTGCTTTTCCTTCTTTACCTCATATTCGTTGATCTGGCGCTGGGCGCTGCCTTTGGAGGCGAAGTCGCGCTGTTTTTCCTCAGCCCGCTCCCTGCGCTCTTTAGCCTTGCGCTCATTTTCCTGGCGGCGGGTATCGTCGCTGAGCAGGGCCTGCTGGGCCTCCCTGGTATTGGCATTCTGCCTTTCGGCGATCTCGCGCATATTGTCGGCACGCTGCAGGTAGTCGCGCTGGTTGGTCTCAATCTGTGCCTGTTTTTCTTCGGCCTGGGTCAAGTTGCGGTCGTTGACCAGTTGCCCCTCGCGCATAATGCGTACCTGGCTGTCTTTCTCATTCTTGACTTCGTCTGCACGGAGGCCCATCGCGTTTTCATTCTCCGCATTGACTTTCAGCGCAGTGGCGAGGTCTTTTTTGCTTTGGATCTCTTTACCCTCTGCCTGGCTTGCTTCCAGGGCCTCGGCGCTTCGCGACTGGTGGAATGCGAGCATCTTCTCCTTGTTTTCATCCACGCCGGTGTATTTGGCATGTTCGGCGCTGACGCGCGCTTCGCGGAAGTATTTCTCCACCTCGTCTTCCTTGGCCTTATCCACATTGCTGTTGAACTCACTGCGCAGGGAAGCCAGCTTCTGGTCTTCGAGCCGTTTGCGCTCTGCTGCCTCTTCAGCGGCCAGCCGTTCTTTTTCGAGCCTTGCCTGTCGTTCGGCTTCTGCGCGTTCTTCCTCTTCAGCCAACTGGTCTTTCTTTTCCTTTTCGCGCTTCAGCCGTTCTTCTTCCGCCAGCCGTGACTTCTCGGCCGCGTCTCCTGCCTCTTTTGCGGCCAATTCAGCCAGCATCTCGTCTATACGGGCCATGCGGGTAATGGGGTACTTGTCGGCGAGTTTGAGTTGGTGGGCCGCGTCATATTCGGCCCTGGCCTCGGTGAGTTTCCCGGCATCAAACAGCGTATTGGCCTGGTTGATGTGCTGCTGGTATTCCTTTTCAATGCGTTCCTTTTCTGCGTTGGAGGCCATGGCAGCGGCTTCTTCCTGCTTTTTGGCATCGAGTTCGGCCAGCAGGGCATCTATTTCGTCAATCTTTACCTGCGGAAGGGGTTCTTCAGGCTTGATGCCTTTCGCCTCGACATAGTTGGTGCGGGCGACCATATAATCTTTAGCCTTGAAATTGCGCTCGCCGAGGGTGATCAGGTCATTGTAACGCTTTTCGCGTTCGAGCCGCTTGGCCTCATCGCTCTGCAACTTGTCGAGGGCGGCGCGGGCCTTGGCGATCTGCTCATTCGGATAGGTTTCGTTGGGCAGCAAATTGTCTGCGGCTTCAAACTTGGCAATCGCTCCTTCAAAGTCCTGGGCCACCATTTTGGCCTCACCCGCTTTGATCAGGGCATTGAATTCTTCCCGCTTGCCCAGTTCGGCCTCGAGCCTGTCGATCTCGGCCAGTTTATCCTTGGGCAACCGTTCTGCGGGTTTCATGTCGAGCGCCGCCTTGTAGTTGGTGCGTGCATCGGCATAAGAACCTGCCTTCAGGTACTTTTCTCCATCGGTAAGGTATTTTTGGTACTTGGCCTCCGCATCCTTGGCCAGCATCTCTTCATCATACTTCTTTTTGGCCTCGTCAAACTTCTTTTTAGCACCGGCATCATCGGGGAAAATCTTGAGGGCGGCTTCATACTTACCCATGGCCTCGAGGTATTTCTTCTCGATTACTTTCTGATCGCCCTTCAGCATCAGGTCATCGAATTCCTTCTTGAGCTTTTCCATGTTGGCTGCGAGGTTTTCCAGCCGCTCAAACTCTGCGTCAATCTTGTCTTGCATGCGCGCGGTATGGTCGTAATCCCAATCCATGGCATTTTTAATAGGATTGAAAGACGCCTTGCCGATAGGCTCATTGAGTATGGCCTCATTGAAGTTAGGTACCGTGGCAAACAGGCTCATGTCGACCACCAGCGAGAAACCGCCGGCACGGTCTTCATCGGGTATGCTTTTGAGGTCGACGCGCACGAACTTGGACACGTAGCCGCTTTTGACAAATTTCACGTCGTACACATCGCCCAGGCCCACATAGAATTCGTAGCGGCCGCTGCCTTCCACGAGGTAGGTATCATAGGGGGTTCCGCCCTTGAGCACGACCACCTCCACCGACTCGAGTTTTTTATCTGTATCGCGGTCCTTGACCTGGCCGTAGATCTTGGCCTCATTCATCTTCTGGGCAGACGCCGCAAAAGACGCCAGGGCGACTGCCAGCAACAGCATCATCCGGAGTGTAAAACCACGTAGTGATTTCATGGGCAGGTTATGACGAAAGCACCTTTCCGGCGGTTCATCGCCGGATACAATGCTTCCGAACGTAAAAGTATCACATTTGGTTTACCGGAATACGATATTTTTTACGTTTTATACCCGCCGTGTAGTGAAGGCGGGCGGGGCGCATCAGTCCGCAACCCCGATACCTGCGGCCACGGCGCGCGCGCAGTGTATGCCGTCCATGGCCGCGCTGACGATACCGCCTGCGTAGCCTGCTCCTTCTCCGCAGGGCAGCAGAAAGGGAAAATCGGGGTGCCTGAAACTGCCGGGCACACGGGGAATGCGCACCGGTGCGCTGGTGCGCGACTCGGGCGCCACCACCACGGCTTCAGGGGTCAGAAAGCCGGGCATTTTGCGTCCGAATGTGGCAAAGGCCTGCCGCAGGCTCTGTGAAATGAAATCGGGCAGCAGGCTGTCGACGCGGGCACTGACGATGCCGGGCTGGTAAGAGCATGCGGGCAGGCTGGTGCTGGTCTTACCCGCGAGGAAGTCGGTCAGCCGCTGGGCGGGTACTGCCTGTGTGGAGCCTGCGGCCTCCCAGCAGCGCACTTCAACGGCCTGCTGAAAAGCTACGCCGGCCAGCGGACCTGCTGCGTGGTAGGCCGCCACCGCCTTCCAGTCCACAGGCACCACCATGCCGCTGTTGGCCCAGGGGTTATTGCGCTTGGAAGGCGACCATCCGTTGGTGACCACTTCGCCGGGCGCGGTGGCACAGGGAGCGATGATGCCACCCGGACACATGCAGAAGCTGTAGGCGTTGGTAGCCCCGTCGTTGTGCACGAGCTGGTAGGCCGCCGGCGGCAGGTAGTCGCCGCGCGTGGCGCAGTGGTACTGAAGCGAATCAATGAGGGCTTGCGGATGCTCTACCCGCACGCCGAGGGCAAAGGGTTTAAAGGCGATGGCAATGCCGGCCTGCGTAAGCAAGCCAAATACATCGCGTGCGCTGTGTCCGGTGGCGAGTATCACGTGCTCCGATTCCACTTCGCGGCCGGCACCGGTAGCGGTATCGGCAAACACCAGCCGTGCCGACTTGCCGCCGCGGGCAGCGTGCAGGCCAACGAGGCGCTGGCCGAAGTGCACTGCTCCGCCGCAGGCGATGATCTTGTCGCGCATGGCACTGATGATGCCCGGCAACTTGTTGGTGCCGATGTGCGGGTGTGCATCTACCAGTATATCGGGCGAAGCGCCAAACTGCACAAACCAGCGCAGCACCTCCTCGATATCGCCGCGCTTGTGGCTGCGCGTGTAAAGTTTTCCGTCGCTGAAGGTGCCGGCGCCTCCTTCTCCGAAGCAGTAGTTGGAGTCGGGATTGACGCGGGCTTCGCGGTGGATGGCCACGAGGTCGCGCCTGCGGTCCTTCACATTTTTTCCCCGGTCAAACACCACCGGCCTGATGCCTGCGCGGATGAGCGACAAAGCCGCAAAGAGTCCGGCCGGACCGGCACCGATCACCACGGCGGAAGGACGATCAGACACATCGCCGAAGACCGTTTCGGCTGTGTCGCGGGGGGCTTCGCCGCGATCGAACAGGGCAACGCGCAGGGCAATCATCACCTGACGCTGACGCGAGTCAATACTTCTCCGGAGAATTTCGTAGGGCCCGTCGTGCGCCTCCTCACGCTGAAGGTATGCAGCGAGCTCCGCTTCCACGGCCGCAGTTTGGGGCGTTACCCTGATGTCGATCGTCCTCGCCATGGCGGCAAAACTAAGCGGCACAGGCCCGGCAACCGTCCGGTAGTGCTGCGGGTGGCGATAGGAGTAATTTTACACCCTCAATTAGTTGACATGCCTGCAGAAAAATCCGTGATTGCTTTTCATGCCGGAGAACTGGACAGCGACACCCTGCTGAAGTTGTACAGGGCCATCCTGAAACCCCGGCTCATCGAAGACAAGATGCTAAGCCAGTTGCGCCTGGGAAAAATTTCCAAGTGGTTCAGTTCATACGGGCAGGAAGCCATCAGCGTGGGCGTGGCCCTGGCGATGGAGCAAGATGAATATATACTGCCGATGCACCGCAACCTCGGCATTTTTACGGGTCGCGGGCTTCCGCTGGAAAAACTGTTTGCGCAGTTTCAGGGCAAGGAAGGCGGGTTTACCCGCGGGCGCGACCGCTCCTTTCACTTTGGCACGCAGGAACACCGGCTGGTCGGCATGATCTCTCACCTCGGTCCGCAACTCGGCATAGCCGACGGCATTGCCCTGGCGGCCAAGCTGCGGGGCGCACCGCGCGCCACGGTGGTCTTTTCCGGTGACGGCGGCGCGAGCGAAGGCGATTTCCATGAGGCCCTAAACGTGGCCGCCGTATGGGACCTTCCCGTGATTTTCGGCATAGAAAACAATGCCTGGGGTCTTTCGACACCGAGCAATGAGCAGTTTCGCTGTGAGAAATTCATTGACAAGGCGATGGGCTATGGCATACCGCAGGAAGATGCCCTGCAGGTGGACGGCAACAACATACTGGACGTGTACAACACCGTCAGGAAAGTGGCAGCCGACCTGCGCAAGCGCCCACGCCCTGCCCTGCTGGAGTTTATGACCTTCCGCATCAGGGGCCATGAGGAGGCCAGCGGCACCAAGTATTACCCGCCGGGACTTATAGAGCAATGGGAAAAGCGCGATCCGGTGGTGAACTACGAGCGCTGGTTGCTCGAAGCAGGCCTGCTGACGGAAAGCGACGTGCTGGAAATCCACAACGAACTCAAGCAGGAGATCAACCGTGAACTGAAAAAAGCCTTTGACCAGCCGGCCGTTGAGCCGGATACAGCGCGTGAACTGGGCGATGTGTACCGACCCTTCGCCGATGCGCCCGTGGCGCCGGCGGGCGGCAGCGCAGAAAAGCGCCTGATCGACGCCATCAGCGATGGGCTGCGCGAATCCATGCGGCGGCATGCATCGCTGGTGCTGATGGGCCAGGACATTGCCGAATACGGCGGCGTTTTCAAGGTGACGGAGGGCATGGTGGCTGAGTTTGGAAAGGAACGGGTGCGCAACACCCCCTTGTGCGAGAGCGCGATTATCGGCGCAGCGCTCGGACTCAGCATCAGCGGTATGAAGGCCATGGTGGAAATGCAGTTTGCCGACTTTGTGACCTGCGGATTTAACCAGATTGTAAACAACCTGGCCAAGCTGCACTACCGGTGGAATGAGCACGCCGACGTGGTGGTGCGCATGCCCACGGGGGCGGGTGTGGCCGCAGGCCCCTTCCACAGCCAGAGCAACGAGGCGTGGTTTTTCCATGTGCCCGGACTCAAGATCGCCTACCCCGCCTTTCCGGCAGACGCCAAGGGCCTGCTATGCCGTGCCTTCGAAGACCCCAATCCCGTGCTGTTTTTTGAGCACAAGGCACTGTACCGCAGCATAACGGGACCGGTGCCGGAGGGGTATTACTCTCTGCCTTTTGGCGTGGCCAACCTGCTGCGCGCGGGCAGCCACTGCACCATAGTCACATACGGACTGGGGGTTCACTGGGCCATAGCCTGCCTCGACAAGCGCACCGATATCAGTGCCGACCTCATCGACCTGCGCACCCTGAGTCCGCTCGACATGGATACGGTGTACCGGAGCGCGCAGAAAACCGGGCGGGTGCTGGTGCTGCATGAAGATACGATGACGGGAGGTATTGGGGCAGAAATCGCTGCGCGCATCAGTGATGCCTGCTTTGCCGCGCTGGATGCGCCGGTAATGCGCTGTGCCAGCCTCGATACCACGGTGCCCTTTGCGGCCGAACTTGAGCGTGTTTTTCTGGCGAATCACCGGTTGGAAGAGACCCTCAACCGGCTGCTGGCGTATTGAAAAAAACCGGCCCACCGGTATAAAAAACAAAACGGACGGGTCCTCGCAAAACCCATCCGTCTCTTTTGTCTAGGTCGTGAACCTGTTCCATGGTTCACAATATCCCATTGCATTTGAGCCAGTCCTTCAGGCTGCTGCGCTCAGTATCTTTCAGCGATTTCATCGCTTTTCTGAGTTCCTTGCGAAACAGCATCGCATCGAAGGTGACATTGCCCAACACAGTCTTGTAGTATTCCAGCATAATGGTCAAAGATGTTTTTAAAGATTCACCTGCAGTGGTTTTAGCACCCATGTGGAACCGCCGGTCGGGCACCCGGCGAATCTTTGTCAGACATCAGTCAGTTCAATTGTGGGGTTAGAACGGCACGGACGGCGGGAAGGTTACACACTGCCTCAAACAAGCGGTGAAACCCTCATTTGGCAAGGGTTTATACAAAAGAAAGCCCCCGGACGTTTCCGGGGGCCATTCCTTAAACCTTAACCAAACTAGGTATTACCCAAAACCAAAACTTACTGAGAAGTTTTAAGATGTGAAGGGGATTTCAAACCCTGTGCCAAAACCGGAATTGCTCTATGGCGTTAAGGTTTATTGGCAAGTGAGCCCATGGGTGCGGAATGCGTGTGATGCGTCAGATACGCTGCAGGGAGACTACATTTGCCGCCTGAAAAAAAATCAGTCATGAACGAAGTATATATCCTTGCCGCCCGGCGCACCCCGATGGGAAGTTTTGGCGGTTCGCTTGCCTCTCTTTCCGCACCCCGTCTCGGTGCAGTGGCCATCAAGGCCGCCCTCGAGCAGTCGGGACTTCCGGCTGAGGCCATCAATGAAGTGTTGATGGGTTGTGTGCTGCAGGCCAACCTGGGCCAGGCCCCGGCGCGGCAGGCCGCGAAGTATGCCGGTCTGCCCGATGCGGTCAGTTGCACCACGGTTAACAAGGTTTGTGCTTCAGGTATGAAGGCGGTGATGCAGGCAGCCCAGGGTATCATGCTGGGCGATAGCGCGGCCGCCATAGCGGGTGGCATGGAAAACATGAGCCAGGTGCCTTACTATTCGGAAAACATGCGTTGGGGCAACAAATACGGCCACGTGGCGCTGACCGACGGACTGGCCAAAGACGGGCTCACCGATGTGTACCACAACTATGCGATGGGCAATGCCGCTGACCTCTGTGCCCGGGAGTGCAACATCAGCCGTGAGCAGCAGGATGCCTTTGCCATTGAGAGCTACCAGCGCAGCGCCGCGGCCTGGAAGGCGGGCCGTTTTGCGGAAGAGATCGCGCCAGTACAACTGACGGGCCGCAAGGGAGAAACCACCGTTTTTGCGGAAGACGAGGAGTACAAGGCTGTGATTTTCGACAAGGTACCGCAGCTCAGGCCGGTGTTTTCAAAAGAAGGCACGGTGACCGCGGCCAATGCATCAACCATGAACGACGGGGCAGCCGCCCTTGTGCTGGCCAACGCCGAAACGGTTAAAAACTATGGCCTCACGCCGCTGGGCCGCATTGTGTCATACGCAGATGCCGAACAGGCACCGGAGTGGTTTACGACGAGTCCGGCCCTTGCCCTGCCCCGCGCCGTGGAAAAAGCAGGACTGCGCCTGGAAGACATCGGTTTCTTCGAGTTGAATGAAGCCTTTTCGGTGGTGGGCATCGTGAACGAGCAGCGGATGCAGCTCGACCATAGCCGCGTCAATGTCAACGGCGGTGCCGTGTCGCTGGGCCACCCACTGGGTTGCAGTGGTGCGCGGATCCTCGTGACCCTGCTGCACGTGCTGCGTCAGCACAACGCGCGCTACGGCGCTGCAGGCATCTGCAACGGCGGTGGCGGTGCCAGTGCGGTGGTGATCGAGCGGCTCTGAGCGCGGCGCTGTGCCCTGCGCCAAAACAAAACCCCGCTCAGATGAGCGGGGCTGTTATGTGGAGATATTAGATGATGTCAGTTCCCCACTACAAAAGTTCTTGTGATGCGCTCATCGCCCATAACAACCAGTACCAGGTAGGTACCCGGTGACAGGTGTGCGGTGTTGAAGTTTCCGGTGGCACGGGTCTGTGCCATGCCGCGCATGGTGGATGTCTTATCAATCAACTGACCGGCTGCGCCGTAGAGTTCCAGGTGCCAGTCGCAGGTTTGTGTAATGCTGAAGGCCACATAGACCTGCTCGCCGGCGGGATTGGGCCAGAGCTGCACGTTTAACGCACCATCCGGTGCAGTCTCAGAAGCCACGTCGGGTATGGCTTTCAGCAAGGCAATCTGCTGCAAGGCGATGGTTTCATTTCCGCAGCGGTCTGCTACGCGGTAGGTGCGCTCGAGCAGCGACCCCTCGTCAATCCAACTGTCTTCCTGGTCCATGATGATGCCCCTCTCGGCACATTCAAGGTAAGTGCCCCCAAAGTCGTCGGCCGGACGCTCCACGTAGGGGGCATAGTTCACCACCGGACCCAGAACGTCCGCTTCGAGGTATTGGTTCACGATTTCCGCCCGGGTGCCATCGTGGCCGATCCACTGGTCGGTGCGTGTATAGGTTACAAAACAATCATCGTGGTTAGCCTTGTCGCGGGTAAAGGAAATGACGGTACCCGCCTGCGCTTCGGCTGGCCGGGGGTAACGCACCTGCTGAATGAAAGTGGTGCGGTTGCCTGCCTGATCCGCTGCGGTGTAGATACGGTCGAAGCCCAGGCCTGCTATTTCGGCATCCTGGTAGGCTACCGAAACGTTTCCGCCGCAGTTGTCGGCAAATACCGGTGTCGGAATTTCCCCGTCGGTTAAGGTGACCTGCTGCTGCCCTTTAACAAGTTGCGGGGCTATGAGGTCGGTGATAAAGATATTTTGTTCGACCACGCGGGTGGTTGCATCGGCGAGATAAGCCGTCCAGCGGCGCTCTACCACCACACCATGCTCGAGCAGGTTCCAGGTTTCATGGAAGTCTATATGCCGGGTCTGATCGGGATCAAAGGAGGCATGGCGCAGGTTGGCCAGTTCGCAGCGGCAATC
>DHLU01000242.1:2564-2934 GCA_002405435.1 Flavobacteriales bacterium UBA4660 | reverse complement strand
GTTGGCCAGTTCGCAGCGGCAATCAATGCGGCGGTCAGCGGGCGCATAGCGCACCACATCAGTAGCACGGGCAACAACCAACGAAGATGCCCAGCAGAGGGCGGTTAAGACGACATGTGCATTCATGGTAGTAATTGAGGTTAAGAACACCGGTGTCCCGAAGCACACCGGTGTGAAAGGTTAAGCAAGCAGCGCCGGCAAGCCGGACTCAGGTAAACTCAAAACAACGGTTAAAAAAAGTATTAAGCAATTCAGTTCATAGCCTAACTAACAGGAAAAATCCCCCGGCTATGAACGGGGGATTTTTCTTTTTTCAGTATATCAACCTTGTGATCAAACCATTCATGATCGCATGGCCTTGGTAAGTAGC
>DHLU01000242.1:565-2438 GCA_002405435.1 Flavobacteriales bacterium UBA4660 | reverse complement strand
GCCGGTATTGTTAAGGTTAAGCAGGCACAAGGCGTTGCTCACGGGGCCAATAAGCGAAACCGCGCAGCGGGTCACCGCCGGTTGCTTTACATTCACGCTGGCATACGTATGGGGTATATAGCAAAATTTCATCATGGCTTTTTTCAAGTCCTGATGAGAGATGCTTAGCGTTTGTTTTCAGAGGTAACGTCTACGATTTCGACCAATCTTCAAATTCATGTGACCAATCATTGAAATCGTGAGACAAACATACGGCTGTTTTCGACAAATGCAAATATTTTTTCTGCTAATTCAAAAAAATATTCGACGAATACGATTTTTTGCCCGTTCAATGGCTCCACGCTCCTTTCACTTAAAAAGAGCTATCATCCTCATAAACAATTTATTACCTCCCTTTCACGCGCGAAAAACGCCAGGCCAGGCTCCCCACCGAAGGGAAGCGGCGAAAAATCCGGAAGAGGGCAAATTGCGTGAAGATGGGGCTGCCTCTGGCCCATCTTTGCAACCGATACGCCATGGAAACCTTACGTTGTTTACTACCGGTTGTGCCCATGCGCCGGGAGCCTGCTCACCGCAGCGAAATGGTCAACCAATTGTTGTTTGGCGAAACCTGTGTGCGCCTCGGGGCGCAGGAAGCCTGGGTGATGGTGCGGCTCGGGCATGACGGTTACACGGGATGGGTGCAGGAAAAACAGCTGCGCCCAGGCGACGGAGCCGGTGCTGATCCCTGGTACCTCGAAACACCGGTGCAGTATTATGACGGCCACTGGCTTTTTGCCGGGAGTATGCGCCCGGCTGTTCAGGGCGAACCGGGCTGGGTGCAACAACCCGCACCTTCCGCGGCACGTCTCAGCCAGCTTACAGGGTCATTTATGGGAGCACCTTACCTGTGGGGGGGCCGCACCGTGGCCGGCTTCGATTGTTCGGGTTTTGTTCAGGTGGTCTTCCGACTCTGCGGCCGGGCCCTGCCCCGCGACGCATCACAGCAGGTAGCCGAGGGCACGGTGGTGGATTTTGTTGAAGAAGCGCGGCCGGGAGACCTGGCCTTTTTTGACAGTGAAGAAGGCCACATTATCCATGTAGGCATCATTACCGCGCTTACCGATGGCGCAGCGGTTATTGTGCATGCCAGCGGAGAGGTGCGCCAGGACCTGCTCGACCACAACGGCATTTTCAACGGCAGTCAGAAGAACTACTCCCACCGGTTGCGGGCCCTGAGAAGACCCGCGGCTTTTTCCTGACCAGGGCGCAGGCTATAGCAGCCATTCTGCCGCGAGTATGGCCATGCCCATGGCCACCGTAAAGATTCCGAATGCCTTTCGGGCGCCGGCTGCACTCACGCGGTTAGCGAGGTAGGTTCCGGCCCACATGCCGCCCAGCGACAGTGCGGTAAAGCGTGCGAGAAAAGGCCAGTCGATTTCCTGCCGGTGCAGCAGGTCGCCCGCAAATCCGCTCAGTGATTGTCCGGCAATGACGGCGAGCGAGGTACCGATGGCGGTTTTCATAGGGAGTTTCATAAAGAGTACCAGCACCGGCACAATCATGAAGCCTCCTCCGGCCCCGAGCAGACCAGCCAAAAAGCCAACCAAACTTCCCCACACCATGACCGACACGTTTCTGACCCTGGCCGTGACGGCGGGTACGGCCAACGCGGCCGCAGGGCGCAGGTTGCGCAGCAGCGATATGCCCGCCGCAACCATCAGGAGGGAAAAAGCCGTCATGAGCAATTGCCGCTTTGGCAACACCAGTCCGGCCACCGCAATACCCGACGGAATGGCCGGCACGACGTAGGTGCGGGTCAGGTAAACCAGCAACATGGAAGGCACCAGAAAATAGAAAGCCGCGCGGTAATCCACCTGTTTTCTGGGCAGGT
>DHLU01000242.1:0-464 GCA_002405435.1 Flavobacteriales bacterium UBA4660 | reverse complement strand
GCCGCGCGGTAATCCACTTGTTTTCTGGGCAGGTACCTCAGCGAGGCCAGCAGCGCGGTGACACCCACTACAAAAAGCGAATAGGCTGTGGCGAGGTCGGTAGGTACGCCAAAAACGTACACGAGAATCGGTACCGCCAAAATGGCGCCTCCCCCACCGAGCAAGCCGATGATAACGCCGATGAGCACAGCGCCGGCATAGCCAACCAGAAAGAGCGGATCCATTGCAGGGAAAAATGCAAATCTATCTGAACCCGCACAGCGCCCGACGGGTGTGCCGCATATCATACCGTCTTTTGACAAGGGTCATGGGCGCAAGGGCATGTGTAATTTCCTTTTGCTGCAGGTCGTTATCGAATATTTTCAGGCCCTGTATAGACTACATTTTCAATCCAAACCGCACATGATCAAAGCAAGTGAACATACCTGGACAGCCTTTTACCGCAACCTGGGCTATCTCTTTTC
>DHLU01000021.1 GCA_002405435.1 Flavobacteriales bacterium UBA4660 | reverse complement strand
ATTGATAAACAGGTTTTGAAAATCTGTAAGTTCCTCCACCTGCATGTCGTCTATTGAAACGTAGCCCAGCACCCCTTCAAACTTTTCGCGTTCTTCGTGGATATCGTACCCGTTGATAGTGACCTTGCCGTAGGTGGGCGCACAGTTACCGTTGAGGATATTGAGCAGGGTCGATTTCCCGGCTCCGCTGCCACCCATAATGCCGATAATGCTGCCCGATTCTTCGATAATGTTCAACTGGTGAATGGCCTGTTTCTTATTGTGTGGCCACAGATAGCTGATGTTTTCGGCACGGAAAACTATTTTGATGTCGCCGAAAGTCCGGATAAACTTGTGCAGGATGTCGCTGTAAAACAGCGTGCTGGTTCTCGGACCCCTGATGCTGCTTCCCGGACTGAGTACATAGGCCCTGTTTACCGCGATGGACTGACCATTGAGCAGCAGCTCATCCTTACCCAGCAGCCGAATGAAAAACAGGTTTTCGTTTTCAATACGCAGGCAGATCAGTTTGCTTCGCAATCCCTCGCAATGGATAAGACTGACGCCCGGTATGGTTTCCTCCGTACCCGCGGCAATGAGAAAATCTGGGTGAGCCGGAAGGTTGTCTTCTGTGGCACGGATGAATGTCTGGAGGTTTTGGATGTCGGAGGGTTCAATGTTGAAGGCCTCAGCGACGATATCGACAAATTCAGATTCCTGCTGGTGCTGTCCGGAGAAGGCATGCACGAACTCGAGCAGGCGCAGCAGCACGAATAATTTCTCCTTCTGCGCGAGTTCCTCATTAATGCGGTCGCAGATGCGCAACACCTTGACAGAGTTGAGAGAGGTCCGTTTTTCAGTGTGTTCTTTACCCTGTTTGGCTGATGAGTGGTGCTTTTCGGCATATTCATCAAACATGGCCAGGTAGAGATTGACCATCTCCTTGTTGAGCTGCTGGCGGAGAAATACGGCAACGATCTCTCTTCCGGTGGACCTGTTGCCCCCGGCGATAATCGCAAACAATTGCACTAATGCACGCAGTATCCCGGCACTCATAGTATCGCGTTCAGTTCTCTAAAACATGACGCACTGTTACAGGCCGAAGCCTGTGCGAGGCAAGGTTGTGTTAAGGAAAAGGAAACCGTCTCCGGTTACTTCTTCAGTCCGAGCAAAAGCACACCGCACGCCGAACTTGTTTTATTGGCGTCCAGCAGGGCCTCTATTCTGACCGTAAGCGTAGAAAATTCAGCTTTAAAATCCCAGTAGGGCGCATTGGAATGAGCGCTGTTTGAAAACAACTCATTTCCATCCGGTCCCAGAATGTTGAATATGATATTGCCTTCGTCAGCTCCGGCAATGGCAGAGATGCGGTAGGTATTTCCGGCAAAAAATGTCGTTTCGAATTCCGCAATTTCATCCTGCTGCAGAAACACCCACCTCACCTGTCCGTCGGGGATGTAGGCTTCGCTTATATGCTTCTCGCACAGGTCGATTGTTGATTCGCACTGGGCAGCGCTGTCATATACGGCAGCGGCGAAAAACAGCAGTACGACTGACAGTCGGGTAAGGGCTTTCATAGGGAGGATTATTGGGTAATCGAATTTCTGATCTCGTCTACCACAGCCGTAATAGCCTCTAGCTGGGGTTGATCCACTTTGGTAATCGTGCGCCCGCGCAGGTAGGTCGTTTTGGCTTCGCTATCCGTGATGGTCTGGTCATACTGGTAGGTAGTTTCAACGCCTTCATAGGCCTGATCGAGGCTGCGGAGTTGCACGGCAAGACCCTGGCAGACCTCCGAAGGCAAACCGTTCATGAGTTCGGCCATGCGCTTTACAGACGGTCGTTGTTCACCGATGCGCTCCGTAAGGCTCTTGTTGTTGACGGCAGAATGGCACGAGAGATACAGGGCTTCTACCCATCCGCCCAGCAGAATAAGGGTAGCGATTTCCTGACGTTCACTGGTCTTGAGGTAGCGGTCGCCCTCGGTGTAGAAGGCAGCAGTCAGCGAAAGCAGTGAGTCGCGGCTGGCTGCGTTGTCACTGAATCGTTTGAGGAGGCCCTGGTCAATATTCTGCAGGATATCAAGCTGGTTGGCCAGGTTACCGACCACCGTGAAGTACTGCTGGCTCAACTGTGGCCGGTTGTAATTGCTGATGTAAGCCATATCTGCGCCATAAATGCCCATGTTGAGCGCGCGGTCTGATTCACTCACGTAAGTGTCTATGCGGTTGAGCGGATTCAGCAGGGATTCATTGAATTCCACACGGGCATTTTGTATGAGCATTGCCGTGTGCACCGGAGAAGGCACGCTGAAGAGCTGACTTTGAAATTGCGACGCCGAACCGGCATCTGCGTTGGGAAGCAGGTTTTGCTCCGGAGTTTTTTCCGCGCAGGAAAAGAACAATGATCCCAGCATGGCATGCAGGAACAACAGGGTAGGATGGAACTTCATGTCAGTTGTCGAAGTGCAATATAAATGAATTCTCTTACGAAACCGTGGCCTTCAAGGTTTCAGGCTGCTTCAAAGAAAACGCAGGTCGGCGGCCTGCTTCGGCACATGCTGCGGAGAGTTATCAACCCGGCCGCCCCGGGGCGCGTGATTCCGCCCAATGCATGCCTTATACCGATGAACCGCCCCGCGTTCTCCACGAAACCGGCTACCGGGCTATCCTATAGGGGGTTGGTATAGCAGCCGATGTTGACACCGTTGGTATACGGTTGATTATCAAGGTCGAAGAACTGAAATGAGGAAAGACCAATCATGTTGCCCGGTATGCCCACAGGATGAAAGTCGCTGGCCTGGGGGCTTTGAAACTGGGGCGCCGTGGTTTTCATATCGACAAAGCGGGTGGGGTCGCTGAGGTCAGTGTCGGTATCGGCCATACAGGACTGAAAATACAACGTTTGAAGCTCCTCCTCTTCGAGGTCTATAACGAATTCGTTGAATTCGTTGAGCGTGGCATTGTTGCCCCACATGATGCAGTTCCTGAAGTCGGCCTGCTCCAACGGGCGTATGTTGATGTTTTGAAAGATGTCTTCGTAATAGTTGTTGAGTATAAAGGCCGGAGCCGTGCGTGCGCCTGCCTGCCAGTAGTTGGCGAAGGTGGTATGGGTGAAATCGTAGCGTCCGCCAAGGGTGAAGGCCCCGCAGGCCTGACCGCAGTTGGCAATGAGGTTATTCCACCCCTTCACCTCGCTGCCCTGGGCCCACAGTCCGATACCCGACATATTGAGGATTTTCGTATTCGAAACCGTCAGGCAATAGTCGTTTCCCGCGGCGCCGCTGGTATCAGCCTGTATTCCGATGGTGCCGTTTTTGAGAACGGCGTAGTTGATGCTCGACGGCCGTGCCTCATAAAACCAAATTCCACCGCGCACAATGGAGGCGATGTCTGGACCCAGTCCTGTTGTCACCTCAAAATCGAGTTCGATTCCCCATTGACCGGGCAAGTCGTCGTAGGCTGATTCCAGGCGGTCGCCCTGAAAGACCACCTCATTGCCCAGCGTGCCGTTGACCACCAGCGATCCCTTGTAGATATAGAGGCCTGAACCAGCGTGCACGTGCACCTGGGTTCCTTCGGCAATGGTGAGGGTGACGGCGCTGTCCACCGCCACGATGCCGTAAATCACATGGGGCTTGTCGTTAAACCAGGTGGCATCGGTGCTGATGATTTCATCGATGGCCCCGCTTCCGGTGCCGCCATGGAAATGGGCATCCTGCCCCCAGGCCACGAGTTCTACGTATTGAAGATTCCCGTTGGTCTCAAAGCGCACGCGGTCTTCCACCACGAAGGGCGTCAGCGCATTGCCGGGATCAACCGTTACTTCGACCAGCATAAACAGGCTGTCTCCGGCTTCAATTTCTATCTCGCTGAACTGAACGCCGTTCATACCGTCAACGGCTATCCGGAACTGAGAGTCGGTGCCGCCTTCCAGTGCGATGCGGCTTATGCGGATGGCCTCGTTGTGGGGGTTGTAAATCTTCACCAGTTCGGTAACAGAACCGATGGTGGTGAAGACGGTATCGAAGAGCACGGTATCGGTACTGAAGTTGAGTGCAGCCCCCGAATCAGTGATAAAATTGTCTTTTCGGCACTGGGTGAGTGCAAGCACAGCGGCCATGCTGAGGAATAAGGGCAGGACTCTTAGGCTTGCGCTGTTCATCATATCGGAAAGGTCGCCGCGTTGCACCGGCATCAACGTTTCCGTTGGGCCGATATTGCGCACGCCGGTTCGAAATTACGGCTATTTGATCCAACGCACCGCAGGCCCAGACCTAAAGCGGTGGTCTGGCTGTGCGCGGTGCCTTGCTCAGGGCGCCCAGTTGGCGATGAAGATGTTGGTATCCAGTGTTCTGCCGTTGTGCCGGTTGCTGCACCAGGCGAGGTATTTTCCGTCGGGCGAAAACATGGGGAACGAATCGAACTGGGAGTCGAAGGTCACCTGTTCGAGTCCCGTACCATCGGTATTGATCATAAAGATGTTGAAGGGAAAACCGATCGAACTCTTGTGGTTACTGGAAAACAACACCTTTTTGCCGGTGGGATCAAAGCAGGGTGCCCAGTTGGCATTGCCGAGCTGGGTGAGTCGCCGTGCATCGGATCCGTCTGCATTGGCGACGTAAATCTCCAGGTTGGTGGGTTCCACAAGGTGTTGCGACAGCAGTTCACGGTACTTTTTTATCTCTTCGATGGAGGAAGGGCGTGAGGCGCGCCACACAATCTGTTTGCCGTCGGGTGAAAAGGTCGCTCCGCCGTCGTAGCCCAGTGTGTTTGTCAACTGGGTGAGGCCCGAACCGTCGAGATTCATGATCCAGAGGTCGAGGTCACCGGACCGCGTGCTGGTAAAGATGATCTTGTCGCCCTGCGGAGAAACAACGGCTTCGGCGTCGTAGCCGGGCACATCCGTAAGTCTTTTCTGGTAGCCGTCAGTCAGGTCAGTTTCAAAGATGTCGTAGGTCTCATAGATGGGCCATACATAGCGGCCACTCTCGCGCACGGGCACAGGCGGACAGGAGTCCATCGCAAGGTGTGTGCTGGCATAGACGATGCGCCGGCTGTCGGGCATGAAGTAACTGCACGTGGTGCGGCCCTTACCCGTAGAAACCAGTTGCCTCCGGGTGCTGTCGGCGGCGCCGAACACATCAAGCACAAAAATCTGGTCACAGCCCTGTGTCCAGTTTTTGTTATCGCTTTGGAAAATCAGTTTGGTGCCGTCAGGACTCCAGTAGGCTTCAGCGTTGTTTCCGCCGAAAGAAAGTTGTTTCACATCCCTGAGGTGTTTTTCTTCCCGGTAGTGCAGGGGCTCTTCGTCCGGATTGACCACTGCAACGGTGCTTTTTCCGGCGCCCGAGCAGCCATACAGCAGCACGGCGGCTGCCCATAGGGGGTAGTAGGTAAAAAATTTCATGCGGCCGCGAATTTGCATGTGCAGGCACCGCTGATTGTCATAACTATATCATTTAGCCAGTTGACCGGGGTCATGCGTGGGCCTACCCGCAGGGCAGTTCCGGCCGCCATGCGCGGCCATTGTATTGGGAAGACGTCAGAACCTGAGGCTGAAGCGAAGGTTGATGCGCCGGCCGGTGAGGTAGGTGGGAATGCCATAGAGGCGCCCGCTGACATCTTCGACCCACTGGTGGTTGATGGTGTTGTTGACCCCTAGCAGGTTGAAAATCTCCAACGCAAGCTGGGCAGACTCAAAATTGGAGGTAAACCACGAGGTGTTTTTGTTGCGCAGGGTGATAAAATCGCGCGAAAATCCGATATCGGTTCTCAGGTAAAAACGGGTGCGGTTGATGTCGAGGTATCGCTCCCTCGACGGAGGGCCGAACGGAAGTCCGGAGGCGTAGAAAAATGAAACCAGCACCTTGTATTCGGGCCAGCGTTTCATTTCATCCTGAAACACCATAGAGAAGGAAATCCGCTGGTCGTTGGGCCTGGGCACAAATCCCGGTGTCTGTCGGATGCTGTCAACGGCAAACTGATCGATGGAAAATCCGGGCACGATGGTGTCACCGGCGGCATTGAGGTAGTAATAGAAGAAGTCATCATTGAGGTCTTCTTCGGTCTTGAGGTAGGAAAGGCGCAGCCACGACTGCACACCCTGAATGAATTCGCCGTTGAGCATCATATCGGCGCCATAGGCATAGCCGCGGGCGTTGTTGGTGGCGAAATAGCGCTGGCGAACGTTTTGCAGTTCAAACGGAATAAGGAAGTCGAGTTTTTTATAGTACACCTCGCTCACCCATTTGAAGGGACGTCCCCAGCCATAAAAAATGTAGTCGGCACCGGCGATGAAGTGAATGCTGCGCTGGGCGCGTATATCCGGATTGACCCTTCCGTCGAACCCGCGCATTTCGCGGTAAAATGGCGGTTGGTAATAAACGCCCGTGGCGAGCGTGAATACGATGTTGCGCGCTATGGTGGTATCACGGCCCGTGGCTGGGTTGCGCCGCACCTGCTCCCAGTCGGGGGTAACACTGAAGGTCGCCCGCGGGCTGATGACGGTTTGTTGGCTGAAGGTCCAGTGGTTGGCCCGAATGCCGGCATTCAGGCTGTAACGGTGGTCTCCGGCACTGCGCCATTTGTAACCGTCTTGCAGGTAGGCCGAAAACCGGGCTGAGGCCACATCGTTGATACCCCTTACCACATCCTGAAACGGAATGTCCTGCGATGGTTGAAGGGTGGGAACCTGGTAGCCGATGCTGTCGGCCGGGTGTGTGCTGGCGAATCCGGCCGAATCAATGACCGTCCATTCGCTCAGTTCGTCGAAGATGTTTTCCGCAATGGCTTCAGCGCCCCATTCGATGGTATGGCGGTCGCCGCGCAGTTCGGCCACCCCCCGGTGGGTGAAGTTAAACACGGTCGCTTCAAGATCGTTGCGGCCATGGCTGAGGGAAGCACCGACGCCGCGGTTTCCCAGCACCTCACCAAACGAATCGCTGCCCAGGTCGCGCTCCAGTTCATCGAGCGAATAGGCACCCAGCACGTCGAAGTGTTCGCTCTCTGCAGTGCTGAAGGCTGAGGCAATAAATTTCAAAGAGGTTTTTTCGGAGGGCTGGTAGCGCGTGCTGAAAGCGCCAAACCAGGTTTCAAACTGGGTCACTTCCTGTCCCTCAAAAAACGGCGTGAGGCGCAGGGCCTCGTTGATGGTGCCCACATCGGTCTGGCGGGTTCCCGGGATAAACCGGTATTTGTTGCTGGAGAAATTACCCAGCACCGCAAACTCGAGCGGACCATAGGGCTTCGGTGAAAAGGTCAGGTAGGTCTGAAAATCGATAAACCGCGGATCGTAATCGCCTTGGGTATCCAGTGAATTGAGCACATAGGTGAGGCTTTTGTAGCGCACCCCGCTGTTGTGGGTCCAGCGTTCATCGCGGGAGATGCCCTCAAACTGCAGCGAACCGCCGAGCAGGCTGGCCATGGCACTTCCGCCGAGCGCATTGGGTTTGCGGTAACGGATATCGAGCACACTGCTCATTTTATCGCCGTAACGGGCGGCAAATCCTCCTGCCGAAAAATTGATCCGGTCGACCATGTCGGCATTGGGAAAACTCAGTCCCTCCTGCTCACCGGCACGCACCAGAAAGGGCCGGTAAATCTGAATGTCGTTTACATAGACCAGGTTTTCATCAAAGCTGCCGCCGCGCACACTGTAAGACGAACTCAGTTCGCTGGCTATGTTGGCCACTGTCGTTCTCAGGAAGTCTTCGATGTTTCCGCTCACCGAAGGCAGGCTGACGAGGAGACGTGTTTCAATCGGTTTCATACCCGTTTCCCTTCCATCGCTCGAAACCTCCATGCCCGGCAGCGTGAGGGAGGCAGGTATAACCACCTTTAGTTCGCGGTTGTTGCCTGCGGCCGGGGTTACCATGACTTCATGCGTGGTACTCCCGAAATATTCAAATACCAGCGTGGTGGTTTTGCCAATGGGTAGGGTAAGAAAAAACCGTCCGAATTCGCTGGTGACAGTGCCGTTGGAGTTGTTTTCCTTCTCAAAAACCCGCACACCTTCCAGCAAGGCATTCTCTTCATTGCGCACTTCACCGCTCAGGGTGACGGATTGGCTCCACAGCGAAGATGACACAAGCAGGGCCGGTAGAATGAGGGTAAAACAGAGACGCATAGTCAGGGGGCCAAAAGTAACTTCCCGCAAACTAACCCAAGCCTGCTTTATTGTGTGGCCGTCACGGCGCGGGGAGGTTGATTGTCCGGCTGTTGTTTAGCGCGGGTTGAGTTCACCCCGGCTGAGCATGCGGATAAACTGGGCCCAGGCCAGCGGATTCATCAGGTTATTGGGCTGAAACACCCGGTTGAAGTCCTGGTTGACAAACGTGGCGTAGGCGCGCTTGAAGTTTTCACTGCCGTCGGGCGTCATTTCGTGCAGGCCGTCAAACAACGCCGAAGCCGAGAGGGCATCGGGCCGTGGCCCGGTCTGCATACCCATGGCCAAAAATTCCTGCCTGAACCGCTCCGGTGTTGGGCGGGGCAGCACGTACACCGCTGGTAGATTGAGTTCGTCAACGGGAAGCACCTGAATGATACTCACGCCGGTCTCTGCGGGTCCGGGGCTGACGACATAGTCGCGGGAAAGGTGGCCGATAAATACAAACCGCAGCGTATCACCCGCCAGGGCAGGCAGTGAGAAAAAGCCGTTGATGTCAGACCACACGCCCCGCATGTCGCGCGTGCGGTAAATGGAGGCAAAGGCGATAGCGTTGAGCGAGTCTTCAGACAGCACGATACCCGACACCTGCACCACCTGGGGTTCACCCGCGCGCGCAACGTCCTGTGACCAGGCGACAGTTGCACACAGGATAAAACCAAGAAAAAGCCAAGCCTTTCTCATCATGACAAAAGTAGTCCCGGTGCGCCGCAAGCAGATAAAATATTGCGGGGCAGGCGTTAATCTTTTTTCTCTTTGAAAATGAAGAGCTTTTCTCCCGGCTTGACCATGTTGTATTCCTCGCGGGCATATTTCTCGAGGGTAGCCCTGTTGGTGCTGAGTTCGTTGAGGTCGCTGCTGGCCTCGCGGTGCAGCGATTCCATTCTTTTCAGTTCGGACTTCATGTCGGCCAGCTGGCTGCGGGTGCGCATGATATACAAGAGGTCGATGTCATCGAGAAAGCATACCCATGCGGCAAACACCAGGCTGGTCACCACATATTTGTTTCTGAGCCATCTCGGCAAACGCATTTTCCCTTTCACCTGGCAAAGTAAACCTCATGACTGCGCTGCCGCTTGGGGCGAAGGGGCGGGTTTTGAACACCGGCAGGTTCAGATGCGGCCGGCCGAACGGGCTAACACGCCGCAAAGGTGAAACAGCAGCCTTGCGCCTACATTGCCATTCCAGTCGGTATCGCCGGGGGCCACCTCCACCAGGTCGAAACCGATGATTTCGCGGCCCGACTGCTGCAGTCTGTTGAGAAGGTGTGCGGCTTCGGCGAAGGAGAATCCGCCCGGTACAGGGGTACCTGTGTCGGGGCACAGGGTGGGATCGAGGCCGTCGATGTCGAAGCTGATATGCACCTTCTGTGGCAATTGGGCGATGATGGCATCGCACTGGCGGTCCCAGGTGATGCCGGCAAATTGTTCTCGGCGCAGGTGCATATCGGAAAAGACCGTCACGCGTCCCTGGCTGCCATCGGCCACATCTGTTTCTTCCTGACAGCGGTCGCGTATGCCCGCCTGCACGATGCGGCTGATCTGCGGAATCGACAAGGCATTGTACATGATAGACGCATGCGACCACTGAAATCCCTCATAGGCAATGCGCAGGTCCATGTGTGCATCGATGTGCAGTATACCAAAGGCCTCGTGCCGTTTGGCCTGTGCGCGAAACAGTCCGAAGGGCGTGCTGTGGTCACCCCCGAGCAGGCCAACACATTTCCCTTTGGCAAACCACTGGTCTGCCTGTGCTTCCACCCATTGGTTCATGCGGTTGCAGGCGTCGTTGATTGCTGCCAGTCTTGCGCGGCCTTCTGCGGTGGTATGCGGGTCAATGCCCGATTCCCACGAGGCGATGATGGCAGAGGCTTTTTCCCTTGTGTCGCGGCTGAGTGCCCTGAGGTCTTCGGGAACGGCGGGCATGGCGATGCCTGCTTTCCACAATTGCGGAAAGGTTTCGTGGTAGAGGTCTACCTGAACACTGGCTTCCATCACATGCGTTGGACCTTCGGCAGCACCGCTTCCGTAACTGACGGTCGCTTCCCAGGGCACGGGAATGATTACCACGTCGGCTTCTTCCGGGGTAAAGGGCAGACCAAAGAGGTTGCTGTCGCGCAGGCCGGCGGAGTTGGGATTGAAGGCCGCGATTTTTTCTTGTTTCGTCATGGTTCCGTTTGGTTGGAGGCGGCAAATCTACCCAGTCGGTGTTTTCGGGCGTAGTGGGCCGTGAATCCGGCGATGGCTGCACCGCCTGCCACGGTGGGCAGCAGCCAGTTGAGCAGCGGAACAGGCAGGAGATTTATGTTGACGAAAAACGCCGTGACCGCGGCGATGTAAGACCCGGTCATGCGGCCGAGGTGGGTAAATTTCCAGGTGAGGGTGCCGTAACGCGCCGAAATTTTTCGGTAGAATGCGTACCGGTAATCTTCGGCCGCCATGAGCAACTGAATCAATCCAAACACCAGGCACAAAACCACCAGCATCGTGATGCCCCGGGTATATACCCACGCGCCGGTGGCGAACAAAGCGAGCGTCGCGGCGATGCCGGTCAAGACCAGCCACCGGTCGGCGGCAGTAGGCGGCGCAGATTTGCGCCGACCATAGCGGTAGCCCGTCAGCGTAAGAAACAATCCGAATACACCGACCGCAGCGAGAAATACGGCACCGGGTTGTTGCTGCACCACGATGCGGTAGGCCGAAGTGACAAGTGCACTGGTGCAGACCACCACCATGGTTATACAATACACCCGACCGATCTGGCGGTGCAGTGTGCCCTGTTTGGGACTGACAAGCTGAAAAAGACCGCTGGCCAGTGCCAATGCGCCTGCGGCGATATGTATCCACCGCAAAACCGGGTAGAATGTTTCCATAGTCCAAAGTTAGGGCAGGCGGGCATGCGGCGCCATAACGGTTATGGCCGTGCCGCATGCAAGGGGTGCATGCGCAGGCGCGCAGCGGTAAAACGAAAATTTTCCTCCGCATCAGGGCGCGTTTGTGTTTAATTCGTAGTGTACATGAAAGCACGCGTAATCCTTGTGGTGGTATGGTTGATCGGGGGGCTTGGTACTGCCGGCCAATCAGATACCTTGGTCCGGGCGGGCATGGTGCTCGACTGGGTATTTATACCCAAATCGGATGGGGTGGCGGAGGAAAAACTGGTGGATGACACTTACCACCTTCAGGTGCAATACACGGCGCAGCAGCCGGAGTGGATAGTTGGCAGAAGGAAAAGCGGCCATTGGTTGAAGGATTTCAGCGTCATACCGGCCGGCAGTTTTATCAGAGGACTGTCGGGTACCTACCTGCCGGGTCCCACAGACACGGCACTCTTGTTTTTTACGTCGATGGAGCGCGATAGCGTCAATGCCTTTTTGATGGGCCGGCACGAAGTGACCAACCGAGAATACCGGGAATTTGTGCTTTGGGTGACCGATTCGCTGATGCGCGACTGGCTGGCGCAGCATGAAATAGCGGATTACTTTGTCCTGGCCGAGAATTGCGATAAGGGCTATCTCCTGCGCAGGGAGAAGGAGATTGACATGGAGCAGGAGGCCATTGGCAGGTTGATCAGGGATCAGTTTTACCGCTCTGACCAGGAGAAGTTTTACCAACGGTCTGAGCTGGATGTGCGCAAACTCAACTACCGATATAACCTGCCTTCTTGGGAGGTGCCCGGAGTGTTAGAAGAGCGTATTGAGAACACGGTGAATGTATATCCCGATACCACTTGCTGGGTTCGGGAGTTTCCCCTGGGTTGGATGGCACCGATGCAGGAGCACTATTTCTGGCATCCTGCGTATAATGACTATCCGGTGGTAGGGGTGAATGATGCGCAGGCCAGGGCCTATTGCCATTGGAAGACGGGGCAACTGCGTGCGGCCTTGTCTCGTGTGGGTGTGGATCCTGCCCTGGTAGAAGCGGTGCGTCTTCCCACAGCTGCGGAGTGGGAGTATGCAGCGGTGACGTTACCGGCGGATTCTGTTGAGGGCGTTCGCTATTATTCAGATGAGTTTCGGGGCAGGCTGCTGGCGGACTATGCAAACCTGGGTGCCTCGGTTGATGCGCACGGTGTGGTGGTTTTTCGTGCAGAGGCAGATGGCTATCTGCGCACAGCACCGGTGGAATCTTACCCTTCCGGAGCTTGGGGTTTGTATGATATGGCAGGGAATGTGGCGGAGTGGACGGCACCGGATACGGTTGAGGTGCGGGGCAGGGCGGTTGCCTATCCAAATAATTTTCGGAGCAGTTACCTCGCCTTTACCGGTGTGGACATAGGGCCCGAAGACGATGTGCATGCGGTGGTGCAGAAGTTGATGGCGTGTAACCTGCCGCCTGCGCCGCATGTATCGGGGGCGGCATACCACGCCCTCTTGGACAGCGCAGCGCGGATACTGCTTCACGACAGCCGGGTGCGCGCGGCTGCGGAAGGCAGGCGGACTGGCTGGATGCCCTTGGGCACGGTGAAGGGCGGGTCTTGGGCCTCGCCGCCGGTGGGTTTACTCTTTGGCTTGTCGGCGCTTCATCCCGGCGAGACGGGGAGCGCTGCGATCGGCTTTCGGATGGCGGTAGCGCTTGACCCCGAAAAGGCCAGGGTGTATTTCGGTCTTCCCGATTGATGCAGGCCTGGCAGTACACGTCAGGTTGCTGAGTATGTCCGGGTTGTTCAGTTCACATGATGGAGATGTTGGTGGAAATCATGGGAGGAAGAATAGTAAGAATAACTAAAAAGCATGGCTAAATTATATGAGAGGTTGGATGTACATATTGGAATGCGCAGATGGAAGTTATTACACTGGCAGCACTAATAATCTCAAGTTGAGATTAGCACAACATCAAGCAGGAGAAGGAGCTAAACACACAAAAAAGAGACTACCGGTTACGTTGGTATATGTTGAAGAATACCACAGAATAGATCAAGCATTTTACAGAGAAAAACAGGTTCAAGGATGGAGCAGGAAAAAGAAAGAAGCATTAATTAATGCTCAAACTGAAAAATTATCTGAATTGTCATTAGCGTATAGAGATAGTAAAAAATGAATAAGAGCATAGGTAACGGTGGCTTCGGGAGCCTCAGCCGCCGTTATCCTCCATTGCCAGATTATCCGTTGCC
>DHLU01000117.1:12911-13539 GCA_002405435.1 Flavobacteriales bacterium UBA4660 | reverse complement strand
CACCTATAGCGGTTTACCCGCTTCTGACGCTGCCATTTTACTGAAGTACAAGGATTCAAAAATATTAGAAACCTTAAAAGTCAACCGCGACGACGGATCGTATGCCGCCATTGTAAATGTGAGTAAGAAACAAGATGTGGTAATGAGTGTGAAGGGAGAAAACGTCTCCTTCACCGCACGCAAGGTGCTCTCTGCCGCCGATCCTGATAACCTGGCCGTGGTGAAAACCGATATCCGTGTGGAAGAACTTTCCGTCAACAAAGCCTTCCTGATTCCCGACATTAACTATGCGACGAATAAGGCGGAAATTCTGCCTGCGTCGGTGGCCGTGCTCGATGAGTTCGTTGCCTACCTGCAAGAACATCCGGGACTGCGGATTGAAATCCGGGGCCATACCGACAGCGTCGGTGACGACAAGAGCAACCTGGCCCTGTCAGCAGAGCGCGCCTTTGAAGTGATGAATTATCTCAGCACCCGGGGCATTCAGGGATCGAGAATGAGCTATGCCGGCTATGGCGAAACAGCACCTGTTGCCGGAAACGACACGGAAGAAGGCCGCGCAAAAAACCGCCGGACCGAGTTCGTCGTGAAAGGCATGTAGCAACCGAATACGCCTGTTAAGTAACCC
>DHLU01000117.1:7078-12795 GCA_002405435.1 Flavobacteriales bacterium UBA4660 | reverse complement strand
CGCCTGTTAAGTAACCCGGCGGGGCGCAACGGCTCAGGCCATGAGCTTAGGTGCTGCCCCCAGAATTTCCTGGCTGGCAAACTCCTTGAACTTCTCGAAGTTCTTCACAAATTTCTCCGCCAGTTCGATGGCCTTGGCATCATAGGCAGCCTTGTCCTTCCAGGTATGGCGGGGATTGAGAATTTCCGGGGGGACATGCGGACAAGCCAGCGGCATGGCCAGACCGAATACATCGTGAATCTCGTGCTCCTGCGCATCGAGTTTGCCCTCGAGTGCGGCATTGATCATGGCGCGGGTATAACGCAGCTTGATGCGCTCTCCTACACCATAGGGGCCACCGCTCCAGCCTGTATTCACCAGCCAAACCTGGGCCCCGCTCTCATCGAGTTTTTTGCCGAGCATCTCTGCATAGCGTGTAGGATGAAGCGGAAGGAAGGGCGCCCCGAAACATGCGCTGAAAGTGGTGGTAGGCTCAGTAACACCGGCCTCTGTACCCGCCACCTTTGCGGTGTAGCCACTGATAAACTGGTACATCGCCTGGGCGCGCGTAAGCCGTGAAATGGGCGGCAATACTCCGAATGCGTCGCAGGTAAGGAAGAATATATTTTTCGGAATACCACCCACCGAGGGTTCCATGATATTGTCGATGTGGTGGATTGGATAACTCACGCGGGTGTTTTCGGTCTTTGCACTGTCGGTGTAATCCGGCGTCACGCCGTCGTCGCCAAAGCCGATGTTTTCGAGTATCGCACCGAAGCGGATCGCATCATAGATCTGCGGCTCCTTCTCACGGGTGAGGTCAATGGTCTTGGCGTAGCAACCCCCTTCGAAATTGAAAATAGTGGTATCGGTCCATCCGTGCTCATCATCGCCGATCAGCCTGCGGCCGTGGTCAGAGGAAAGGGTGGTTTTTCCGGTTCCGCTGAGGCCGAAAAAAACCGCGGTATCTCCGTCCTTGCCCACGTTGGCCGAACAGTGCATGCTGAGCACATTTTTCTCCTGGGGCAGCACATAGTTGAGTACGGTGAAAATGCCTTTCTTAATCTCACCCGTATAGCCCGTTCCGCCTATGATAGCCAGTTTCCGGGTAAAATTGATCACAGCAAAATTGTGCTGGCGTGTTCCGTCACGCTCCGGGTCCGCATAGAAACCAGGCACACAGATAACATGCCAGTCGGGAGAGAACGTACTGAGTTGTCCGGCATCGGGGCGAATGAACATGTTATCGGCAAATAAGTTGCTCCACGGATATTCTGTCACCACCCTTACGCCAATGCGATAGCGTTCATCTGCGCAGGCAAAGACGTCGCGCACATAGACCTCGCGTCCGGTGAGGTAGGCCTGCATACGCGCAAACAGCAGGTCAAATTTCGCAGGGTCGAAGGGCAAATTAAACTGACCACCCCACCACACGGTATTTTCTGTGGTGGCATCCGCAACGATAAACTTGTCTTTCGGCGAACGCCCGGTAAATTCTCCGGTATCCACGGCAAGGGCGCCGGTACTTGTGAGCATTCCCTGCCCCAGCGTAATGGTCTCTTCCACCAGTTCGGCCGGAGTCAGGTTCCAGTATGCCGCGGCCAGGTGGGTAAGCCCTAAATAGTCAAGATTTTGATTCTCAGGTTTTTTTCCAAAATGGTTCATTGCAGATAATCAGGTTGGTCCTTATAACGGCACAAAAATACACAGAGGTTTTAAAGCTGCCTTCTCCGTTGCGGGCGCCTCAGCCGCTATCTTCGCACACCTTTTTCACAAGATCAATCCATGAAGACCAACAAATTAGCCTTGTTTTCGGGTATTTGCCTGCTGGCACTGGCTGCCTGCAGCGGCGGTGAAGGAAAAAAAGCACCCGTTGCGGCAGATACCACCGCCAATACCCAACAGCTTGATCCGAAGGCAATCGTTGACTCGGTCAAGGCCAACAACCCCATCCTTTCTCAACACAACAATGAGCAGAATCCGCTGAAGTTTGTGCTGACCCATGAAGAGTATATGCTGTTCGGTAATTTCTGCGCTGCGTCTTCCTACGCCAAACAACTCAACAATGAAGACTGGGTATTGCTGGCTCCTATGGACCGCGCCTTCAAGGGACTGACGGAAGATGAATTGCGCGAATTAAAAAGGCCTGAAAACCGGAAGATGCTTGATGACTTCATCGGCCGCCACATCATCCGTGTGCCCTTCAGCATTTATAAGTTGCAAGACGACCTGAAGGTGGAAAACATCCTCGGCAAGTCTGTTACACCAGACCTGAAGACACTCACGCTGGATGGGGCAAAATACACTTCGCTGGAATTCAAGACCCGTATTGGCACCGTCATCTGCATGGAAGAAGCCATCGGACTCGACAAGGAGGCGATTAAAGCCCTCAGCAAGAAGAAAAAGTAACGGGTGATTTTGCTGTGCCTCTCACTCGCTGCCGAGTGTGACGGCCACTTCAAAATACAGCGGCGTGCGCGGTGGAATGAGTCCCGTGCTGCTGCCCGCTTCACCGAAGGCCAGGTAAGAGGGAACAAAAATGCGGGCCCGGTCACCGTCTTTCATCTTGCTCAGTCCAAACTGAAGTCCATCTACCAGCTGACCGGGTCTGCCAAATTCAAACTGCATGGCGGAGAGTTCGTCCACGGCCGTTCCATCGAGCAGGTGGGTCGAATACGAGATCGAAACAGGCACACCTGCCCTGACAGAATCGCCCGACGGTGAAACCGATAAAAATTCAAGGCAGATATCTCCGAATGCCTTGACCCGTTCAGGCGCTTCATTGACGAGCACAGATTGGATGGCGGTGACCTCATCCACTTCGCCGTCGCGGGTAAGGCCCGACATAAATTCGGCGAAGGATGCCCGGTCAAAAACACTGTTAAGCCTCACCGAGAGCAGCACTTCCTCGTCTTCGGCATAGGCCTTTGTGCGTTCCTGGTCTTCCAGCCATGTGCCGGCGATATGGCCATAAGGCAGCAAAAAATTCACATGGTCTCCGCATTTCATGTCGAGCAGGTAACGCATCAGGGCGTCGTTGACACGGTGTGTTCCTGCTCCGGATTCAGACTGGCTGATGGCTCCTGTAAGCGCAGAATAATGGTAGAGGGTATCGCTTCCTTCCGGGCGGCCTAGGGCAAAATCAAAGGCTGCGTGCGACGCTCCGGCAAGTGCACCACCGCAATCGCCGAAGGCTATGAGTTTTCGGTAAACGCGATCCGGGCCACGTTCGTAACCGCTGTAAGGCCTGAAGTACACATACCAGTACGCTACGCCTACGGAAAAAAGGGCCAGCAACAACAGCGGAATAATCCAGCGCTTCATTCTTCCAGTCCGATCAGGTGAACATCATATACCAGGGTAGCATTCGGCGGAATTTTCGCCGAATCACCCGTCAGTCCGAATGCGAGGTGCGATGGCATGATGGCGCGTGCCCGGTCGCCCAGGTGCATCAACAGAAGCAGTTCATGCAGTCCGCTTTCAACCTGGTCGCGTCCGATAACAAAGGCTCCGGGCGTGCCGTCGTTGCGGTAACACACGGTGCCATCGGTCAGCGAAATGCTGTAGGTGAGCAAGACCCGCTGTTCCATGCGCGCAGCCGGACCGTTGCCCGGTTCATAAATCCAGTACCGAAGACCTGAGCCTGTTTCGGTAACCGGCCAGCCCTTTTCTTTTACAAAGGCATCGATAGCGGCTTTCTCGCCCTGGTGGCGGTTGCGGTTTGCTTCAATAAGTTCTTCCTGCAATACGCCCGAATCGGGAAGTTCTCTGCCCGGCCCGCGGCACGACCACAGCAGACAACCGATGGCGAAAACATAAAGAGACCTCATGACTGCCTGATTTGATTAGCCTGCAAACGGATTTCGCGGCGAAATCGTGTGAGTGCCTCATCGAGTTTTTCCCTTGTACTGCCGCCACTGGCATTGAAGTGTCCGCCGCCGTTCCATGATTCACGGGCCAGGCGGTTGACGTCAAAGCTACCCTTTGACCGGAAGGAAACGCGCACCTCCTCTCCGCTTTCCCTGAAAAAAGCCGCGAGGTTAACATGGCTGATAGACAGGGCCTGGTTGACAAGTCCTTCGGTATCGCCGGGCTGGTGATTGAACCGCTGCAGTTCCTCCTCGCTGAGACTGATGATGGCTGTACTGCAGTCGTCCATCACCTCCAGTTTATGGCCGAGTGCATAGCCGATGAGTCTGATTCTCTCTTCGCGGTTGTTGTCGTGCACCATGCGGTGCACATAGGCGTGGTCAACGCCGTGCTCGACCAGGTGTGCGACAATGTGGTGCGTTTCGGGTGTGACGCTGGGAAACCTAAATGAACCGCTGTCGGTCATGATGCCGCAGTAGATACATTCGCCCGAATGCCGGTCAAGGTGCTGCTTCCAGTCCATCCAGACCATAAACTTGTAAATCATCTGGGCCGTACTGCACTGGGCAGTATCGCTGTACACGACCGCGGGAAATTCTTCAGGCTGACGGTGGTGGTCAATGAGAATAAAAGGAGCCTTATGCTCGCGCAATACCGGCTCCAGGGCTCCGGTGCGGCTGAGGTGGTTGTAGTCGAGCATAAATACCAGGTCCGATTCGGCGATGCGCTTTTCCGTCTCCTGACGCGCGCGCTGGTGCACCATAATCTCTTTCGCACCATGCATCCATTTGAGAAATTCCGGCAATTCATCGGGTACGATCACCACCGCATGCTTGCCCGCGGCCCTGAGCAGGTTCCACAGGGCAAGCGAACTGCCAATCGCGTCGCCGTCGGGTGATTTGTGCGTAGTAATCACAATACGGGAGGCTGACGCAATCAGTTCCCGGGCTTTTTGAATCTCTGACGGCTTCAGGGGCGCTGACATGGCACAAAATTAGCCCGACATCCGGCATACCGGTCTTAAACTTGCAAAGAATAACCCGTACATGAAATACCTGTACCTGCTTACATTGCTCATTCCCATACTGGCATTTTCTGACCAGCCGCACAAGTATTATGTGAGCAACACCCTTATTGAACACGATGTCATCAGCGGCAACCTTGAGATCACCATCAAGCTTTTCACCGATGATATGGAACGTTCACTCACCGATACCGCTATGCACCGGCTCTTCCTCGGTGAGGTGCACGAACTGCCCTATGCGGCCGATTCGCTGAAATCGTATGTACTCAATCACTTCACCGTTACGGTAAACCTCCGCCCTGCTTCGGTTCATTACCTGGGAAGGGAATATGTCAACGACATGGTCTATTGCTACCTCGAGGTGGCCAGCGTTCCAGATTTTCAATCCATCGAAGTACACAACCATCTCTTGTGTGAGACCTTTCCGGGTCAGAAAAACGTGGTGGAGTTGTCGGCGGCTGGATGGAAACAGACAGAGATCTGTGATTGCACACGCCAACAGATTTCTTTCAGGAAATAAGCACAGCGAATTTGCCATGACACGCCACGAACGCGCCGCTTATATCATGCGTGAACTGGATAGGTGCTATCCTGAGGTCCACGTACCGCTCGACCACAGTGATCCGTTTACGCTATTGGTCGCAGTAGTACTTTCTGCGCAGTGTACCGATGAGCGTGTCAACCAGGTGACGCCGCACCTCTTTCGCCTTGCCTCCACTCCGGAAGCCATGGCTGCGTTGACGGAAGACGAGATCCGTGCGGTGATCAGGCCCTGTGGACTATCGCCTGCCAAGAGCAAACACATACGGGAACTTTCGCGGCTGCTTGTTGAAAGACACGGAGG
>DHLU01000117.1:0-6926 GCA_002405435.1 Flavobacteriales bacterium UBA4660 | reverse complement strand
TTGTTGAAAGACACGGAGGCGAAGTGCCGGCGCAAATTGATGCACTGGAAGCCTTGCCGGGGGTAGGACACAAAACAGCCTCTGTGGTGATGGCCCAATCATTTGGGGTTCCCGCCTTTCCGGTAGACACCCATATTCACCGGCTGCTGACGCGGTGGAAAATGACTTCGGGAAAGAATGTGGTTCAGACCGAACGTGATGCGCGGCGCTATTTTCCGGAAAGTGCCTGGAATAAACTGCACCTGCAGATTATTTTTTACGGCCGTGCATTCAGTCCTGCACGCGGTGCCAGGTCCGAACGCGATTACATTACCGCCTTCCTTAACCCGGCTGCGCTGAAAAAACGATGACACATCACCACACATTCAAACACGGCTGGCGCAACAAATACCGGCGCTCCATGCCCTGGGCAGAAGTGATTTCGAAAGACCTCAGTTTTGCCCTCCGCGATGCGTGGAACTGGTTGCGCAACGGCGGAAAACTACCAGTGCTACTGGTGATACCGCAGTTTCCATCTTCACGCACCTCGCTGTACAAGATTGCCCGTGCCCTGCGTTGCCGGCTGACCAACCGCGCGGTGAAGGCCCCGGCCCTCATCATTTACTTCAACGACCACACCCACTCACCCGAACCGGAGATTCCCGTTCAATACCGGGGCATTCGCTTGCTAAATGCGCAATGCACCGATATTTCCAAAACCCATGTCGATGAAGTGCACAGTGCAGTTTTCGGATACAACACCCGAATTGACCCGCGTTTGCATCAAGGCAATGCCGTGGTGAAAAGCAACAGCAATGCCATGCACGACGGCCATATCGTGCACTGTCCCCTCTCCGAAGTGCCCGAAGACACCATCTGCCAGCTCCTCATCAACAATGCGTTCAATGAGGAATGGGTCGTTGACTACCGCGTGCCTGTGATTGGGGGAGCCATTCCCCTGGTTTACCTCAAGTTCAAATCCTTCCACCAGCGTTTTACCAACCACGTGGCTCATACGGAAATGAAGAGACCCGCCGAAGTTTTTTCCCAAACCGAACTCGACCAACTCAGGCGATTCGCCCTTGCCATGAAAGCAGACTTTTGTGAGTTCGATGTCTTGCGGCACAAGGAAAACGGCCTCATCTACGTCATTGACGTCAACAAAACGCCCTACGGCCCTCCAAAGGGACTGGCAGCTCAGGAGCAAGCGGTAAGGCTGCTGTCGGACTGTTTTCGTGAGAAATTTTTATCGTAAGGGGCGATTACATCCGGTCAGGTACACCGATGCCGAGCACGCCCAGCGCATTGCGCAGCACATTTCCGGTGGCCTGCACCAGGTGCAGCCTCAGTCCACGAAGGGCTTCGTCAGGTTCGCGCACGACCGGATTATCCTGGTAAAACGCGTTGAAGTCGCGGGCAAGTTCGATGCAGTAATGCGCGACCAGTGCCGGATTGTATTCGGCGGCCGATTGGGCAAACACATGCGGCCACAGGTGCAACTTGCGCAGCACCCGTTTTTCTGGGGTGAGCACCTTTGCGTGCGGCACCGCAGCGGGTAGGCTAACCGACAATTCAGCTGCCTTGCGGAGAACCGAACTTGTGCGCACACAGGTGTACTGGACAAAGGGCCCGGTATCTCCGTTGAAGTCGATGCTTTCTCTCGGATTGAAGAGCATATTTTTTCTGGGGTCTACACGGAGGAGGAAAAACCTGAGCGCCGCCATGCCAATCACATGGCAGAGCGCCGCCTTATCGGCCTCGGTCTGTCCGTCGAGTTTTCCCTGCTCTGCCGATACCGATGCGGCCTCCTGCGCCATCTCATCCATGATGTCATCCGCATCTACGACAGTTCCTTCGCGCGATTTCATCTTTCCTTCGGGCAATTCGACCATGCCGTAACTCAGGTGGTAGCACTGGTCTGCCTGCGCAAAACCAAGTTTTTTCAGGATCAGAAACAGCACCTTGAAATGGTATTCCTGTTCGTTGCCGACGGTATAAATCTGGTAGGCGGTATCGGGAAAATCGCGAAACCTGAGTATGGCCGTGCCGATGTCTTGCGTGATATACATCGCCGTACCGTCTTTGCGCAGCAGAGCCTTTTGGTCGAGGCCGTCTTCGCTGAGGTCAACCCAAATGGAACCATCTTCCTTCCGGAAAAAAGCCCCCTTTTCGATACCGGCCTCTACCTCGCTCTTGCCCAGCAGGTAGGTATCGCTCTCGTAATACACCTTGTCGAAATCGACACCCGAGGCACGGAAGGTGGCATCAAAACCTTCATAGACCCAACCGTTCATGCGCTTCCACAGGGCGATAACGTCGGGGTCGCGGTCTTCCCATTTCCTGAGCATCTCCTGGGCCTCGGCCATCACGGGGGCTGTGCGTGTGGCTTCCTCTTCCGACAAGCCGGCTGCCATAGCCTCTTTCACCTGGGCCTTCAGCGTCTTATCGAATAGCACGTAGTAGTGACCGACAAACTTGTCGCCCTTCATGCCAGCATCTGCGGGCGTTGCGCTGTTGGCGAAGTGCTGCCAGGCAACCATACTCTTGCAGATATGTATACCGCGGTCGTTGATGATCTGTACCCGGGTAACCGTATGTCCGGCTCCCTGAAGAATCCTGGCCACGGCATCTCCCAAAAAAATGTTGCGCAGGTGCCCCAGGTGCAGTGGCTTGTTGGTGTTGGGCGAGGCATATTCTACCAGCACCCTCGGCTTAGACGCGGGAGTTGCAAAACCAAATGCGCGTGAGCCGGCACTGTGTTGCAGAAAAGCTATCCAGTAATCGTCACTGAGCGTGATGTTGAGAAAACCCTTGACTGCGGTGCACGCGGCGATGCCCGGCTCATGGGCCGTGAGGTAATCGCCAATCATGTTGGCTGTCTCTTCCGGACCCTTGCGGGAAATCCGGGTAAGGGAAAACACGACCAGCGTGATGTCGGCATCAAATTCCTTCCTGGTTTCCTGCAGTGCCACGTCGGAGGGCGCAATATCGGCTCCGAAAAGCGCGGCTACTGAGGAAACGGTAGCCTGGCGGATCATGTCTTCCATGGACAGCATCGTACTCATGAGGTAATTTTTTTCGGTTGCAAAGAACTGGGGAATTCACCGGGCGTGACAAGTATCAGCCATGCACGACCTGGTTGTGCAGAAGATCTTCGAAGGTTTCGCGCCTGCGAATGAGTTCGGCTTTGCCCTCGCGCACCCATACCTCGGCGGGACGGAAACGAGAATTGTAGTTGGAGGCCATCGAAAAACCATAAGCACCGGCGTTGGAAAAGGCGAGGATATCGCCCTCACGCACTTCGGCCAGCTTGCGGTCCCATCCGAAGGTATCGGTCTCGCAGATATAGCCCACGACGGTATAGATACGCGGTATTCCCGATGGATGGCTCACGTTGGTGATGTGGTGGTAGGCATTGTACAGCATGGGCCTGATTAGGTGATTCATGCCGCTGTCGACTCCGACAAAAACCGTTGCGGTGGTCTGCTTGATCACATTGACCTTAACCAGGAAGGTACCCGACTGGCTGACCAGGAATTTGCCGGGCTCAAACCACAGTTCGAGTGCGCGGCCGTACTCCTGACAAAAAGCAGTGAATCGTTCAGACAGGCGCTTGCCGAGCTCTTCGATGTCGGTGAAATAGTCATCAGGCTTATAGGGCACTTTGAAGCCGCTGCCGAGGTCAATGAATTTCAGGTCGGGGAAATAGTGCGTGGTCTCAAAAAGAATCTCGGAAGCACGCAGGAAAACATCGACATCGAGTATGTCACTGCCTGTATGCATGTGCAGTCCGTTGACCACCATTCCAAGGCTTTTTACAATGCGCTCCACGTGCCGCATCTGGTATACGGAAATGCCGAATTTGCTGTCGATGTGTCCGGTGGAGATGTTGATGTTGCCCCCGGCCATCACGTGGGGATTGACACGGATGCACACCGGCACTGAGCCGCCATAGGCGTGTCCAAACTGCTCGAGGATGGAGATGTTGTCAATGTTGATCTGAACGCCGGCATCCACGGCCAGCCGAATTTCATCCATCGACACACAGTTGGGGGTGTAGAGGATGTCTTCGGGAGCAAATCCGGCCTTGCGTCCGAGCCAGACCTCCTGCACGGAAACGGTATCCAGTCCTGCCCCCAGCGCCTTCATGTGCTTAAGGATATTGAGGTTGCTCAGTGCCTTGCATGCATATTTGATGCGCACCTTGCTTCCCGCAAAGGCAGCGGCAAGTTGCCGGTATCGCTCGCCGATTACCGCCGTATCATACACGTAGAGGGGCGTATCGAATTCCCTCACAAGCGAGGGGATGTCGATACCGCCGATGTGGTGCTGCGCACCGGCAAACTGAAGCATAACGTAAAAATCTGCGTTCGAAAAATACGCCAATACGCGACACAATTAAAACGGTTTACCTCAGTTAATTGCGGCATGTCTGCACCCCTGACCCTCTGTCTGCTCATTGCACTTTGCGGCTGCACACCGGCAGCAGCGCCCCCGGCCCACACCACTGACCCCCTCATATTGCCCGCAGGCGAAGTAGTGTCGATGCGCATCGGCGTGCCTGAGGGATACCGGCGCGTGGCCTGTGCAACGGATTCATTCGGAGCATGGCTGCGTGCGCTGGCCGTAAAACCCAACGGCACACCAGTCAGGCTTTACAATGGTGAAGAAAAAGGATGGCAACATGTGCACGCTGCGGTAATAGACATCGAAACCGGAAAGACCGACCTTCAGCAATGCGCTGATGCCTGCATTCGGTTGCGCGCTGAATACCTCTGGGCAGCGGGGCGTTTTGATGAAATAGCCTTTAACCTCACCAACGGATTCCGCATGGACTTTAGCCACTGGCGCGCCGGACACAGGCTGAAAGTTTCGGGTAACCGCACATGGTGGGAAAAAACAGCAGCGCCCTCTGATGCTTACAGCACGTTCCGAAGCTACCTCGACAAGGTATTTATGTACGCAGGCACCCTCTCACTCGAAAAAGAGCTTCCCCTTCAACCCGTGCAGCGCATAGCGCCGGGCGATTTGTTTATCTGGGGCGGATCACCCGGTCATGCCAGCATGGTGATAGACGTGGCCGAACACACAGAGACAGGGAAACGCATCTTCCTGCTGGCCCAGGGGTATATGCCCGCCCAGGACATCCACATCCTGCTCAATCCCAACAGCGAAGCGCTCAGTCCGTGGTACAGCCTGGAGACCGATGTGCCGCCGCGCACACACGAGTGGACCTTTCCAGCCATGAAACTACGCACCTGGGAGTAGCCTGATACCGGCCGGGCTGTACACCACCTTTGCGGGAGGGTTTTTTTGTGGGTAAGTGTACAGCGTACACTAACATATCTTTGTCGTATTTTTCACCCGCATTAGAACTACAGCAACCGCATGAGAAACCTTTATTTGACTGCCGCAGGCATGCTGATGACCGCGCTCGTTGCGCAGGGCCAGATCCTCACCTCTGATCCTCCCTTCCCCACGCAGAATGACATCATTACGGTGTTTTACAACACGACCTCCGGTAATGGTGACCTTGAGGGCGCCATTCCCATATACGCCCACACCGGGGTCATTTCCAACTACAGCGACACACCCACTGACTGGCAGCATGTGCAGGGCAACTGGGGCACGGCCGATCCCAACGTGATTATGACCTTCACGGGTACGCCCAACGTTTTTTCCATTCAAATTTCACCCGAAAGTTTTTACGGGCTCAACCCCGACGAGGAGGTGAGCAAACTGATGTTTGTCTTTCGCAACCAGACGGGGTCTCTCGTGGGCCGCAACCAGGACGGTTCAGACATTTACCTGACGATTTATCCGCCAGGCTTCAATGCTTCCATTGTCGAGCCCGGAGTGCCGAGCCAGCTGGCTGAAACGGGTGAAGTGGTGAGCATCTCCTGTGCTGCCAGTTCAAATGCCGCGCTTACCCTCAGCATCAACGGGAGTGAGGTGGCCTCAGCCGAGGCAGCGACTTCGCTTGACTATGATTTTTCCTCGGCCACACCCGGTGAATTCCTGGTTGAGTTTACCGCGAGCAACGGATTGGAAACAGTGACCGACGAGATGACCCTGGTGGTATTGCCTCCGGTCAATACTGCGGCCGCGCCGCCTGGAACCGTTGACGGCATCAACTACCTGAGCAGCACGAGTGTGCGCCTGCAGTGGTATGCGCCCAACAAGGATTTCATCTTTGTGGTGGGTGACATGAATGACTGGCAATACGACCTCGGCTATATGATGAACCGCACACCTGACGGCAACACCTGGTGGCTTGATATTACCGGACTTACGCCCGGCGTCGAATACCGTTTTCAGTACTCCATTGGATTTGAGGGCATGCGTGTGGCGGAAATTTATGCCGATAAAATCCTTGATCCGTGGAACGACGGCTATATCAGTGAGGCGACCTATCCGGGACTGATTGATTATCCCACCGGACTGACCAACCAGCCGGTGTCCGTTCTGCAGACCAATCAACCGGCCTTCAACTGGACCGATAGCAGTTTTCAGCGCCCGCCAAAGGAGCGGCTGGTGATATACGAACTGCACGTGCGCGATTTTCTTTCCGACCGCAGCTACCAGAGCCTGACAGATACGCTCGACTATCTCGACAGCCTTAACGTTAGTGCCATACAGTTGATGCCGATCAACGAATTCGAAGGCAACGACAGCTGGGGCTACAACCCATCGTTCTATTTCGCGCCCGACAAGGCCTACGGCTCAGAAGAGGCGCTGAAAACCTTTATTAATGAATGCCATGCGCGGGGCATCGCCGTCATTCTCGACATGGTGCTCAACCACAGCTTCGGGCAAAATCCCATGGTGCGCATGTACTTCGACCAGGAGAGCGATGCCTGCAACGATCCCTGGGGAGCACCCACCCCGGAGAATCCATTGTTTAATGAGTGCACCCGTCACGATTTCAATGTGGGTTATGACTTCAA
>DHLU01000051.1 GCA_002405435.1 Flavobacteriales bacterium UBA4660 | reverse complement strand
ATTATTTGCGGCAGGTGATCACCGAATTCCATCCCCGCAGTTAAACTAATTCACTATTTTTGAGCATGTTCCTACGCGCCTCGCTTTTGCTGATGATTCCGCTGTACACCTGGGGTCAGGGCATCCAAACCCGCTTTGAAAAAGATCGCGACTACACCGTCTACAAAACGTTTTCGTTTGGGGAGGCTGAGATCATCACGCCCAAAGATCAGCGCCAGATTGATGACCAATTGCTGCACCGCTGGATTCGTGATGCTGTGGCTGGTGAGCTTCAGCAGAAGGGCCTTCAGCCGGCCGACTCGTTGGGCGACCTCGTAATATCCTATATTGTTGGCGCCACCACACAACGGGATTTTCAGAATCTCGGCCCGTTGGGTATGGCCCCCGGCAATCCATCGCAAACCTGGTCGCAGGATGTGCGCACGGGCAGCTTAGTGATTGATCTCAATGACCGAAATGGCTTTTTGATCTGGCGAATTGATGCCACGATGGCTCTTAGTGCCGGGGCGGCTTTGGAAAAGCAAATCGATCAGGTAGTTTTTCAGGGCTACAAGAAATGGCCAAAGCCGAAGAAGAAAAAGAAGTGAGCCTTTACAAGTTTTTTGTACGTCCCCTGCTTTTTTTGTTTGACGCAGAGCGCATTCACCACACCGTATTTGGCCTGTTGCGCATCAATCAAAATCTTCCGGGTTTTTTAGCTCTGCTGCGCGCGCTGTATCGTGTGCGCGATTCAAAACTAAAACGAACCCTTTTTGGTCTTGAGTTTGAAAATCCGGTTGGGCTGGCGGCCGGGTTTGACAAAGATGCCCGGTTGGTGGATACGATGGCAGCCTTTGGCTTTGGTTTCGTAGAGGTGGGCACTCTTACACCACGACCACAACCCGGTAACGACAAGCCACGACTTTTTCGGCTGCCGGCAGATCGAGCACTGATTAACCGGATGGGCTTTAACAACGAAGGGGTTTTGGCAGCAGTCAACCGCCTGAAGGGCCGAAAGTCGCGGGTGATTGTGGGCGGGAATATCGGCAAGAACAAGGCAACACCTAACGAGAAAGCATTCGAGGACTACAACTACTGCTTTGAAGCGCTTTACCCGTATGTGGATTATTTTGTGGTGAATGTCAGTTCGCCCAACACACCCGGTTTGCGCGAGCTACAAGAGAAGGAACCGTTAACGAACTTGCTGGCGCATGTAAAATCCTTAAGCGCAACCAAACCGAAAGCAAAGCCGGTGTTGTTGAAAATCGCACCGGACCTCACCCCATCGCAATTGGATGACATCGTGGAAATCCTGAAGGCGACCAAAACAGATGGGATCATCGCCACGAATACCACCATTTCACGGGAAGGTCTCACGACACCAACCGAGACCGTTACCGCGCTTGGCCTGGGTGGCCTAAGTGGGGCACCGTTGTCTATAAAATCAAACGAGGTAATTCGTTATCTGCGCGATCGCCTGGGTCCCGGGTTCCCGATTATCGGAGTAGGGGGAATTATGTCGGTGGAAGATGCGCTGGAGAAAATAAAGGCCGGTGCCGACCTCATTCAGATTTATACCGGCTTCATCTACGAAGGGCCGGGGTTTGTGAAAAAAATCAACCGGGCGCTAGCCCACGCCTAAAACCGGATCATAGACCGGTCATGAAAACCAAGTACGGGCATGGAGAACCCCAGCGTGATTTCGTGGCTTGTAAAGTTCAGGCCCGAATCGGAGCCGGATGGTAATTCGAGAATATAACCCAGACGCATGCTCTTGAAAACGGCTTGTACCAATAAACCGTACGTTTTGAAATTTCGCGTAAACAAGCCGGCTGAGTAAAGCTCCTGAAAATTAAACGTAGCATTCAAATCGACCGAAGCGGGTGCACCGCCCGTAGCGCGTAGCAGGGTGGAGGGTTTGAAGCGCCAATCTTCGTTGACGAAAAGAGTGTACTGACCAAACAGATAAACGTGTTGTTGATAAAGTTCGATTTCCTGTCCGCCCTGGCTAATGGTAGTTGGCAGGAGCCGGGGCACGGAGAGGCCAACGGTATACCGATCGCTCTTGAGCAGCAGCCCGGCACCCGTGTTGAATTTGGTTTCAGTCAGGTTGGCAAAAAGTGGATCACCGCTGTCGAGCACATTGACACGCGAGGGGTCGTTGGTGTAGCGGATAAACCCGGTTTGTAAACCGAACGAAAAAGAGGCATTGTTCAGATCAATCTTATAGGAATATACCCCGGCAAACTCGGTCGTTGTATTTTCACCAATCTTATCCTGAACCACCTGAATACCCACACCCACTTTATTTTGAAACACGGACATATGGCTGTTGAAGTTGAACGTGATGGGGTTTGCCTCAATACCAGCCCACTGGGTTCGGTACTGCACGTTGGCATTAAACCGGTTATTACTTCCGGCAAAGGCGGGGTTGATCGCCATCGGGTTGTTGATGTACTGCGCGTACACCGGGTCTTGCTGCGCGCGGGCAGGTAGCCATCCCAATACGGCAATCAGTAGTACTGATCCGTGCCTGAAGTGTCGCCTCCTATTGTCATGATTCCAAAACATACCCTCGTTACTTTACCGTAAAGTCCAGTTCCGTTACAATTTCAGCTTTGCCTTTTTTATCAAATATGCGCATTGTACAGTGGTAGTTTTTGCCTGCTTTCATCGGGTCGCCAACGGTAACGGTGCCGGTAAGCACAGAAGCATCTTGTGCCGAAACGCCCTCGGTGTAGTTGGCAAATAAGTCGGCTTCGTTCAAAACGGCCTGTCCTGCGCTATCCGTTACCTGTAAGGATAAGCCGGGGAATACTTTTTCATTCTCTACCGTGTATCCGGTTATGCCGTTATATACAATAGAGAAAGTAGAGTTCAACGGAATTTCACTACTGTTCATAACTTCGTTGTTGCCGTCAACGAGGCTAACGTCTTCGAGGTCAAATCCTTCATATCGCGTGGAGGCCCCCGTAGAAAAATCTTTCTTTACGCCTGATGAAAATGAAACGCCCTTACCATCACAGGAGGTCAAAAGCCAGGCAACTGTCAGAACAAAAATGGCCGAGTTCAAACGTTTCATGGCATCATATTTTGGTGTTTCCAAATGTAGGCTGAAAAGCCTGGATTTCAGCTCCCCGAAAAAGGGGATTTTTAAACTGGCCATACCATTGTTTCATATTCACCATTAGCTTTGTTTTTACTATTGCCATGCCTTTTTCTGTCATGTTTTACACCATAATCGAAAAAAAAAGCATTTTGTTGGCCGGAGGGCGTCTTGCCTGGGTTGCCTTACTGGCAATTTTTTTCACCGTACCAGGCTGGGCGCAGTCGAGCCTGGCGGACAGCAGCCGCGTGTGGCGTTATTTTAGTGCGGGAGAAAAATTTGAGGTGACCGACCCCGGCAGGGCCATGACTTTTTACGACAGCGCCCGGCAACTGGCCAATCAAATCGGATTTCTTCGCGGGCAGGGCACGTACGCCTCGTACGCCATTGTGGTGCTAAACAACCAGGGTAAGTTCCGCGAGGCACTGGACCTGTGCCAGGAGGCGCTGCGGATTTTTGAACAGGCCGGTACCCTGCGCGACAAAGCCGTGGCCCACATCAACCTGGGCAACGAATGGCAGTACCTTTCAGATTTTGAGCTGGCGGCCGATCATTACCTCCGAGCAAAAGGTATTGCAGAAAAACTGAATGCGCAGAGACTGCTGCGCGTAATCAACAACAACCTAGCCTCTATTTTTAACGGCCTGAAGCAGTATGAAAAAGGGAAACGGTATGCCGGGGAAGCCCTCGGGCTGGCGCGCAGCCTCCAGGACGATTACGCGATTGCTTCCTCTTTGATCAACCTGGCCCAGTCAGAAGCTTTTATGCTGCAATACGACCAGGCCCTCGCCCATTTTCAGGAAGTGGAGAGCATTGGCAGGAGTACGGCTGATTCCATTTTGATCATGGACGGATGGCAGGGACAGGCGGACGTGAAGAAAAGCACCCGAAAAATAGAGGAAGCTTCCCAACTGTATAGCCAGGTAGTGAAGCTGGCGCAGGAACAAAACGTTCTGCCGTACCAGATGTATGGCTGGATAGGTCTCTCAGCCTGTTTGGTAACGCAAAAACAATACGAACAGGCCCAACAGGCAATCGAACACGGCATTGACATTGCTCGCTCAACCGGCTCGTCCTACGAGTTGCAGGAGCTTTACCGGCAACGAGCCGATCTGGCTGAGCTGCGCGGTGCCTATGCGCAGGCGCTGACATTCCGAAAAGAGTATGAAGTGTTGAAGGATTCTGTGGCAGGCGAAAAAAGCAAGGCCAGCATCAACCTGCTGGAAGCCCGTTTTGAGTCACAGCGAAAAGACGATCAAATCCGGGAGCTAGAAAATGAAAAAGCCACCCAGCAGGAAGTGATCCGTCAGAAAAATAACATTACCTACCTGATGGCGGCTGTTATTGTAACCGTGTTTCTCCTGTTGGGGCTCCTTTACTTTAGCTACGCCCAGCGCCAAAAGTTGCACCAGCAACGGATTCGCGAATTGGAGACCGAAAAACAACTGTGGGCAAGCCAGGCGGTAATCAAGGGCCAGGAGGAAGAACGCGGCCGCCTGGCGAAGGACCTCCATGATGGATTGGGTGGCATGTTGTCGGGTGTGAAACTTACTCTCTCGAATATGAAATCGAATATGTTAATGGATCCGGATGGCGCCCTGATGTTTCAGCGATCGCTGGATATGCTGGACCACTCCATCTCGGAACTGAGGCGTGTGGCCCACAACATGATGCCCGAGGTTTTGGTCAAGTTTGGCCTTGAGGAAGGTCTGAAAAGTTATTGTGACTCCGTGCATCAGGCCGCCATTCTGACTGTCAATTTTCAAACCCTGGGTGTTGCCCAACGATTATCGGGCGAACGCGAGGTAATGGTATACCGCATCGCGCAGGAATTGATCACCAATGTACTGAAGCATGCCAGGGCCCGCACCCTGGTGGTTCAACTGGCGTGGCAGGCAGATTCTTTCGACCTCACGGTGGAAGACGATGGCATTGGCCTGGATCTGGTAACTCTGAAGAATGCGCGTGGGGCCGGTTGGTTCAGCATTCGGTCGCGCATGGATTTTCTAAAGGGAAAATATGATCTTCAGTCTACCCCCGGAGGAGGCACTTCGGTACACCTCACCATTCCGGTATGATCCGGGTGTTCATCGTTGACGATCACCCCTTGGTGGTGGAGGGCATCAAAAGCATGCTGCAGCAGTTACCCGAAATTGAATTGGTCGGCCATGCCGGAAACGCCTCCTCGGCCCTCAGTTTCTTCTCACAACATGCAGCTGATGTGGTGCTCCTCGACATCAGTCTGCCGGATCAATCGGGTCTTGACCTTTGCCGGAAACTCACTGACCGCAACCCCGGCCTGCGCATCATAGCCCTCACCAACTTCGATCAGCTTACCTATATCCAGGGTATGAAGAACAATGGTGCCCGCGGTTTTTTGCTCAAGAATTCATCCTCCGGTGAAATTCAGGCCGCCCTGCACACGGTGATGGAAGGCGGTGAATGTTGGCTGGGAAAGGCCAACGTGCAGGAGAGCCTCTCCGATCAACAACTGCTGTTGACCAGGCGCGAAGTGGAAGTGCTCAGGCTGATCACGGAGGGACTCACCAATCATCAAATTGCCGAGAAACTCTTCGTGAGCGACAGCACGGTTGACTCGCATCGGAAAAACCTGATTGCCAAACTGAAAGTGAAGAATACTGCTGCGTTGGTACGGCTGGCTATCGAAAACAAAATCATTTAAATATGAACAAGCTCGTTCTTGCTCTTTTTATCACGATATTTTCGTTGCCCCTGCTGGCGCAGCGTGAAACATTTGACATCACCAATTATACGCCCCTCATGGGCTGGAAAAAGGAATCCACGGAACATACAGTTTCCTTTGTCACCACCAACGAAGTTACACGTGGCTGGTGCCGGCTTTCCATACTCAAGAGCATGACCAGTACGGGTGTTCCACGCACCGACTTCGACACCGAATGGCAGCAGTTGGTGGCGGGCACCTATCAAGGCGCAGTGAAACCGGAGCCAGAGCAGACGCAGGAGGACGGCTGGACCTCGTGTTCAGGGGTTTCCACGTTCCAATTTGAACAGAAGACCGCTTACTTGCTGCTGACCAGCATTACCGGGTATGGTCTCCGGCTTTCGGTATTGGTGCTCATGAACAATGAAGAATTTATGCCTGAGGTGGAAAGCTTTTTGGGTTCCATTCATCTCACCAAACCAACGGTACCTGCTGTACCGCCAGTTGTACAGCCCAGCTCCGGAACTGCAGTCAGCACAGCATCCGGCCGCCCGTTTGCGGCATCCATCACCAAAGCGACCACCAACTTCAACGATGGATGGGTGAGTACAATGGCAATCAATATGGTAGTGGTTACTCGAGGACCTGTTCGGGTTCATCTCTATTTTCCGCTTGCGTATGATGATGACTCAAGACGGGCGGGCCGGGATTATTTCTGGGATAGCCGACTCGGATCAGAATTCCAGTTGCTCACCAAGCAATACCGGGATCACGGTGAAATGATTTCTTCTTTCCAGGCACCGTACATCGAAGGAGAGGCAGTTGATCGCCAGACGAATCAACGCGTGTTTCTTGGATTGTATGTAAACTCGGCAGGAGGCAACATGTTTCCGATACTGGCCGTAGCGCCCGATGAACAAACGCTGCGCAACACGTTTCCAAAAGCCGAGAACCAGTTCGAGTCCGATCTGGCCGCCATGAGCGGCTACAACAAGTTTGCAGTAACGCTGAGAGATTTGCACGGCAAATGGACGGGCGGTGGAACAACCGCAGCGAACTATTACAACGCCTACACGGGTAACTATGCCGGTATGGGTGCCGTGGCCATGAGCGATCGTTTTGAGTTTATGGTAAATGGTGACTATACCAGCCGCCATCAAGGTGCGTCTGGCATGGTAGGTTCCATGTCCACGTATTCACAAGACTATAAGGGAAAGGCAACCGTATCGGATTGGAATGCCGTGCTCACCAATCGATTCAAAGGAGCAACCACCAACTTCAACGCGTGGTTTGAGGCGGTGCAGGGCGGAGTTGTTCTGCACCTGCAAGACGCCCAATACAGCGGTTCGAGGTTTGACCTGGTGCGCGAGCGTTGAATTATTCTTCTTGCTGATTTCTTACTAAATCCAGCGCAAAGGCATATTTCAATGCCGTCTCCTTCAGCTCGCGGAAACGCCCACTGGCACCGCCATGGCCGGCATCCATATTGGTACGCAGGAAGAGGCGATTGTTGTCCGTTTTCATCACCCTCAGTTTGGCCACCCACTTGGCCGGCTCCCAGTACTGCACTTGCGAGTCGTGTAGGCCGGTTGTCACCAACAGGTTCGGGTAGTTCTTCTTCTCCACATTGTCGTAAGGCGAATAGGAAAGCATGTAGTCGTACTGCTCTTTGTTGTTTGGATTGCCCCATTCAAGCCACTCAAAGGTGGTCAAGGGAATGTTCTCATCTTCCAGGGTGGTGATAACATCAACAAAAGGCACTTGAGCAATCACCCCACGATACAGATCGGGGCGCATGTTGGTGATGGCTCCCATAAGCAATCCGCCTGCGCTTCCGCCCTCGGCAAATAACTTATCCTTTTCCACATATTGGTTTTGGATCAGCCACTCCGAGCAATCAACGAAGTCATTGAACGTGTTTTTCTTTTTCAGCATTTTGCCGTCTTCATACCAGGCGCCACCCATTTCCTGGCCACCCCGCACGTGAGCAATGGCAAATACAAATCCGCGGTCGAGCAGACTTATCTCATCGCGGCCAAAAAACGCATACATCGAAATGCCGTAGGAACCGTATGCATAAATCCAACCGGGGTTGGTGCCATCGTTTTTGAATTTGTCTTTTCGGTAGGCGATCGACAGGGGAATTTCTTTTCCATCGCGCGATTTCACCATGATCCGCTCGGTGGCGTAGTTTGTCTTGTCAAAACCTCCGAGCACCGGAGTTTCCTTTTTTAGCTCACGCTCCTTCGTATCCATATTGTAGTCAAATGTGGAATTAGGCGTAGTCATGGACTGGTAATTGTACCGGAGCAAATTGGAATTGAATTCCGGATTGTTGCCCAACCCGGCATAGTAGGCCGGCTCATCGAAGCTTACAAAATTCTCACTTTTGTCGGCCCATTTGATCGTTCGGATTTTTACCAGACCCGCACTCATTTCGCCCAATGCGAGGTAGTCCCGGAAGTACTCCACATCCTGCAAGAACACGTCTTCGCGGTGCGCAATCACATCGGCCCAGTTTTCGCTGGAAGGTTTCGCTGTGGGTGCGCTCACGAGGCGGTAGTTCCTGGCGTTCAGATTGGTGTAGATGAAGAACCGGTCGCCCTCCGTATGATTGACGCTGTATTGCACATCATCTTTTAACGGTTGAATAATCACTGGCTTTCCGGGTTTGTCTGCGCTGAGATACTGGGCATACGAAGCATCGGTACGGCTGCTGCTGATGATGAAGTATATTTTTGACCGTGTTTTACTCACACTGACATCCAGGGTTTGGTCTTTCTCTTCGTATACCACCTGATCGGATTCAACAGGGGTACCCAGAATATGGCGTTTGATCAGATAATTGCGCAGTGTCTGTTTGTCAGGCACGGCATAGAGAACCGACTGGTTGTCATTGGTCCACACGTAACCCCCGCGGGTGTCGGCAATCTGGTCCGCGAGATACTGGCCCGTTTTCATATCCTTGAATTTTACCGTGTAGAAGTTGCGGCCTACGGTATCCAGGACGATGGCAGCCATTTGATGATCTGGACTAACCGAGGTGAATAAGTTGAGGAATGACTGGCCTTTACCCATCGCATTTCCATCAGCAACAATTTCTTCAACGCCATCCATCGAGTCTTTTTTCCGGCAATAAATGGGATACTCACCGCCCTCAATGTATCGCGTGTAATAGTAGTAGTTATCAATACGAGCCGGAACCGAGGAGTCGTCTTCTTTGATTCTGGCTTTCATCTCGTTGAATAAGCTCGTTTGTAAAGGCTTGGTGTGAGCCATCATCGTGTCGAGGTAATCGTTCTCCGCTTTCAGGTAATGGATCACGCTGGAGTCTTCCCGGTTTTTCAGCCAGTAGTAGTTATCGATTCGTTTATCGCCATGCTTGGATGTGATTTCGTATGGTTGAACTGCGGCCACCGGAGGAGGAACATCAGGGAGTTTCATATTTTTTTCTTTTTGCGTACAAGCGGCTAGTAAAGCCAGGGATATGCCGACCAACCAAAGATTTGACAATAACTTTTTCATAGAGAGTTGTTGAGGGTGGACAAAAGTGCTAAAAAGGAGACGGAACTCCTTATCTCTTCAGCGACAAAAATCCGGTGCGGGCAGGCAAGCCGCTGGAAAACTCAATTTTGTAGAAGTAGGTACCCGCGGGTCGATCGTTACCGGTTTTGCTCATGCCCGTGAACGCTATCCTACCATTGTTGTAGATTTCGCCTTCCCCACCGCATCACCCGAACCAATCACAAGCACTGCATTAAGACCTTGACACCAGCTTTCCAAAAGGTCGGCAAAGTTAAATCATTACGTTGTCACTATCGGTCAAATAGCTTTTTTCGTTAGTTTTGCTATACTTTTTAAACTTAATGGCCGAAAACACCTATAAATCCAACACCTTTAAAAAGCCCGAAAAGGAAAAGAAAGCCAAAAGCGGAAAATCAAAATCACGTTTTAACCTTGACTTTTTTGCCGACCCCCGCTTTGTTTTGGCGTCCGGCTTTTTCCTGATCATCGTTGCTCTGTTTCTGTTTATTGCCTACCTCTCCTACATTTTTACGGGTAAGGCCGACCAAAGTATTGTCGAGTCGTGGGGCTCCGCTACCCTGGCCGAATCGGGTGCAGAGGTAGAAAACTGGCTTGGCGTGGCAGGTGCGTTTGTGGCCCACTATACCGTGTTTCGCTGGTTGGGGATCTCGGCCTTCTTTATTCCACCGCTACTGTTTCTGCTTGGTTTTAAGATGGTGTTCAAGCGCAACCTTCTCCCCACGTTTTCGATTTTCATCTTTTCCGTTTTTGCCGGGTTGTGGTTAAGTCTGCTGCTCGGGTATATCACGCACAGCGTAGCAGGGGTTAGCGAAGTCAGTTTTCTCAGCGGTGGGTTGGGCTATGCGCTGGCTGTTTTTTCCGATGGCCTGTTTGGCTGGGGGACATTTCTGATTCTGGCCCTCACGCTTTTTGTTTTCATCATTTACTATTTCAATGTCACGGCCATTCACGCGTTCCAGGTAAGAGACCCAAAGCCTATGGGCACCGATGCACTCGTACCAAACGATGAGGCAATGCCGCCCACCTATACCGATGAAAAAGACAACTGGCCCGAGATCAAAAAGCAAGAGCCGATTCAGGAGCCGGTCGTTTTGGTGGCACCGCCCGTGACCGAACCTCCGGTTACCTTGCCGGAGATCAAGCTCGAAGTTGACAAACCGGCTGATCAGGCAGACAAAGGCAAGACACCTACGTTTACCGTGGAAGAGCCCAAGTCGGACATGGATGAGCTGGCCGAGCAGTTGGTGGAAGAAAAGGGGTTTTACGATCCTACCCTTGACCTTTCAAATTATCGATTCCCCCCGCTTGAATTGCTCAACGAGTACGACACGGGGAAAGTTCAGGTAACGCAGGAGGAGCTGAACCAGAACAAAGACAAGATCATTGCCACGCTCGTCAATTTCAAAATTGGCATTCAGAGCATCAAGGCCACCATTGGGCCCACCGTTACGCTGTATGAGATCGTGCCAGATGCGGGCATCAAAATTTCCCGGATCAAGAACCTGGAAGACGACATTGCCCTAAGCCTGGCTGCCCTGGGCATTCGCATCATTGCGCCAATACCCGGCAAGGGCACCATCGGTATTGAGGTGCCCAACAGCAAGCCCGATATAGTGAGCATGCGTTCGCTGATTGCTTCAGAAAAATTTCAGCACGCCGAAATGGAACTTCCCATAGTACTGGGAAAAACCATTTCCAACGAGACCTTTGTTACTGACCTGACGCGGATGCCGCACCTGTTGCTGGCAGGTGCCACCGGACAGGGTAAATCAGTAGGGCTGAATGCCATCCTCGTTTCGCTGTTGTACAAAAAGCATCCGGCGGAAATCAAATTCGTGCTTGTCGATCCAAAAAAGGTAGAACTCACGCTGTTCAACAAGATTGAGCGCCATTTTCTGGCCAAGCTGCCCGGAGAGGCAGACCCTATTATCACTGATACCCAGAAAGTAGTGAAGACACTCAGTTCGTTGTGCGTGGAAATGGAAAATCGTCTCGAACTGCTCAAGACAGCAGGGTGCCGCAACATCAAGGAATACAACCAGAAGTTTGTCGAGCGGCGGCTCAACCCTGAAAACGGACACCGCTATCTTCCGTATATCGTGCTGGTGGTCGATGAGTTTGCCGATCTCATTATGACGGCCGGTCGTGAAGTGGAAACGCCGATTGCGCGGCTCGCCCAGTTGGCCAGGGCCATCGGCATTCACCTCATCATTGCAACCCAGCGGCCTTCCGTCAATATCATTACCGGGGTGATCAAGGCGAATTTTCCTGCGCGTATTGCCTTTCGGGTCACGAGCAAGATCGATTCGCGCACCATTCTCGACAGCGGCGGAGCGGAACAACTGATTGGCCGCGGTGACATGCTTTTTTCCTCGGGCAATGACCTGATCAGGATTCAGTGTGGTTTTGTCGATACGCCTGAGGTAGAAGCCATCACTGATTACATCGGCGCGCAGCAGGGTTACCCCGAGGCGCACCTGCTGCCCGAAGTGGCAGACGACAATGCGCTTGAAATGGGCAACCTTGCAGACGAAGACCGCGATGAGTTCTTTGAGGAAGCAGCCCGCATTATCGTGCTGGCACAGCAGGGTTCGGCCTCACTGCTGCAGCGAAAACTCAAACTCGGATACACCCGCGCGGGCCGGCTGATTGACCAGTTGGAGGCGACCGGGGTCATCGGGCCCTTTGAGCGCAGCAAGGCCAGAAAGGGGCTTATCCCCGATGAGCTATCTTTGGAACAGTTCTTGAAATCCCGGGCCTCCGACAACTAGACACACACGACCACATGAAGTACATTGTATTATCAATCAGCTTTTTAACGATTTCGTTATCCGGCCTGTGGGCCCAGACCTCAAAGGATATCCTCGATAAACTTTCTGCCAAGGCCAAAACCTGGAAAACTGTTTCCGCCGATTTTTCGACCACGCTGTCAGACCCAAAGGCAAACACCACCCGCAAGCAGGAAGGTGCCGTGAAAGTGAAGGGCCAGAAATACGCCCTCAGCCTGCCTGATTATGTGGTCATAAGCGACGGGGTAACCCAGTGGAGTTATTCAAAAAAGGAAAATGAATGCACCATCGACAACGTCGAGGATGTTGCCGACGATTCTTTCGATCCTTCTCAGATGTTTACCATCTGGGAAAAGGATTTCAGACATGAAATGAAAAATGTCGCAGCCAATGAGGAGGGAATTCCCTGCTACCAGATTCAGCTTTACCCCATTGTGCCAAAAGACAAACCCTACCACACCATTGTGATGTACGTAGACAAGGCCAAGATGGAGGCCTTCAAACTAGTGGTTAAGCAACGCGATGGTCAGGAGATGTCTTACCGCATGCGCAACCTCAAGACCAATACCGAGTTTCCCGACACCGATTTTCAATTTAACAAAAGCAAGTACCCCGGGGTATCGGTTACCGATAACCGGATTTAATGCTGTTCTTCCCGCACCGCTTTGTGTGCGGTCAGGCTCAGGGTGTAGCTATTTTTGCCACGCTTTATGAAACCTGTTACTTTCCTCGCATTAGTCGTGCTCTTTTGTCTTTCCTGCTCAAGGGGCTCAGATGCGCTGCCCGATGCACCGGCAAAGACCCCGAAAGGCAAACTTTTTATTATTGGTGGCGGCGACAGAGGCGATTCGCTGAACCTCGCTATGCTCTCGGCGAGCGGTGTGCTCGAAGACGGCTATGTGGCCGTGCTGCCGATGGCCAGCAGTGAGCCCGACAGTTCCTTCATGTGGTTTACCGAAAGCATCGAGGCAATCAGTGTGGTGCCCTGTTTCAACTTTAACCTGGGCGAAGATGACTATGTCAACCATGTCCGGCTCGACTCACTGAAAAAGGCGCGCCTCATATTTATCTGTGGTGGCGATCAGAGCGTATTTATGAATATTGTGCGCAACACGCCCATCCATGAAGCCATCAGGGAAGCTTATTACAACGGGGCGACCGTGGCCGGAACCAGCGCCGGTGCGGCTATGATGAGCCGCGTGATGATCACCGGAGATGAGAAACACGCGGAAACCTACGAAGCTACCTACGACAAAATTTGGACCGACAATGCCATCTATGCCGAGGGCCTCGGACTGCTCGACTCGGTCATCATCGACCAGCATTTTGTAATCCGCAGCAGACACAACCGTCTCCTGACAGCCCTTTGTGACTACAGGGGTATGGCCGGTATTGGCATTGACGAATCGACGGCACTGCTGGTGGAGAAAGGCGAGGCCACCGTAGTAGGCGAAAGCCAGGTACTGGTCTTTCACCCTGCAGATTCATGCCGCACCCACTTCAGACACCTGGGGCTCAAAAACAGCCGCTTAGACGTACTGCTCCCGGGCGACAAACTCCGCTTGCCCATAAGGTAAGGGCACAGGCGCTGCTACCGGTGCGCTGTGGCGTGTGCCGGGCACTGCTGCCTATCATTGCACCATGGCTGCACCCGTAAAAAAAGGACAGGAAATCGATGAGGAAATTATCGACATGGCTTTTGGTGGTGTCGGGCTCGCACGGATTCCTACCGCAGAGGGGAACTTTTCTGTGTTTGTCCAAAATGCCATTCCCGGTCAGCGGGTGCTTGCCCGTGTAACCGAAGTGAAAAAACGGTATGCCGAATGTAACCTCAAAGCGGTCATTACCCCATCGCCCCGGGAGGTGGAGATTCCCTACCACCGCATTCCCGGTGCACCCTATGCGACCGTACCGCCGGCCCTTCAGCAGGAGTGGAAAGAGCGCACCACGCTGGAGGTGTACAGGCGAATCGGTGAAATGCCCTGGATTGACAAGGTATATGATGGCTACATTCCTTCGCCCGCCCTGTGGCACTACCGCAACAAGATGGAGTATTCCTTTTCAGCCATCGGGTTTGATCCCACAACCGGTTCGGATGTCGACAGGTTTTCGCTCGGCTTCAAGGCGCGCGGCACCTGGTGGATGGTAGAAAACCTCGAGGGCGACAGCGGCCTGTTTGACCGCGCCTGGGAAGAACTATTGCCGGAAATCAGGAGGTACTGCGCAAACACCGGTCTGCCGGCATGGCATGCCCCTTCGCGCAAGGGATTTTTTAGGTTTCTCGTGGTGCGAAAAAGTGTGGCTGAAGACAAATTGCTCGTCAACCTGGTGACCCACGAAGACCCCCGTTTTGATCCGGCACAGTTTGCCGCCTTTCTTCACCAGCACCTCGGTTCGCGCCTGGCCGGTGTCATCCATACCCTCAACACCGATGAAGGCGAAAGAGCGGTTCCGCTTAGCGGAAGTTCAACAACCGTGTTCGGTACTGACCATGTCGTAGAAACAATGGCAGGACTTCGTTTCCGTATATCCATGACCAGTTTTTTTCAGACCAATCCGGCCTGCGCCGCTTTGCTATACGCCAAAACCATCGAATATGTAAAGGCAGCACCACAGCCTGAAGACGGGGTTGTTCTCGACCTTTTTTGCGGTACCGGTACTATCGCGCAATTGCTCGCAGGCGGAGGTGTGCGCGAAGTGGTGGGTGTCGATATCGTAGAATCAGCTATTGCCGATGCTCGCGTCAATGCCGAACAGAATGGACTGCCCCATGTTCGTTTTATCGCCGCAGATGCGGGCGCTTTTCTTAAGGAAAATCCCGGTTTTCGCGGACGCATCGCCTCTGTAGTGCTCGATCCGCCGCGCGCGGGTATCGCGCCGAAAACCCTCCAGAAAGTGATTGCACTCGAAGCGCCGCGCATCGTGTATGTGTCGTGCAATCCGGCCACCCAGGCGCGCGATGCGCTTGCGTTGCGCGACGCCGGGTATAGCCTCAAAAAACTGAGCCTGGTTGATCAGTTTCCTCATACGGCGCACATTGAAGCCATCGGCTGTTGGGAGAAATAGCCTTTTTCGCGCCGCCCACGCGGTATTTTCAATCGGAAAATCCACCATCTTTGCCACATGCCGAAGGAAAAGACCCTCATTCTTACCACAGAGCAGATCCAGCGCAAGATTATCCGCATTGCATCGGAAATTCTCGAGCAGAATTACCGCGAAAAAGAACTTGTGGTGGTCGGTGTAGCCGGCAGAGGCGAAAAGCTGGCCATGCGCATTGCAGACCGCCTCGAGCCAATGGTTCCTGTCACACGGCTGGTTATAACGCTGGATAAGGACGACCCGCTCACCGGTCCGCTGCGGCTGTCAGGGCAATTGGGGGATGTGGCCAATAAATCAGTGATCCTGGTTGATGATGTAATCAACAGCGGCCGCACCCTCATCTATGCGGTACGCTATCTCCTGGAAGGTAATCCCAAACGACTGGCTACAGCCACGCTCGTCGACAGGTTTCACCGGCAATTTCCTGTTCATGCCGATTATGTGGGACTCACACTCAGCACCAACCTCAAAGAACATATTTCCGTCGAGCTGGGCAACCGGCATGATGCAGTTTACCTTGAATGACTCCGGACGATACACGCGTTATACGCGGTGCCTACTAGTGCTGACTGCGCTGCTTGCGGGCCTTTGTGCTGCCAGTGCCCAGTATGTTGCTGCGCCCGAAGAACAAGAACCGCTTCCCGCACGCAAAAACAGCCTCGGACTCTACATCACGTCGCCTGCGAGTGTGCTGATGGCTGCAAATCCCTACACCTTCCGCGCGGGCCTGGTGTACAAGCACTACCTAACCCCCAACAAGCGGCTGCGGTTGCAGGCAGTGGTTGATTTTCCTGATCTCTATGAAGACTATGACAATGAACTGGATCATGTCATCAGGGTGGAGGATTCGACCGTTACCTTCTTTGTCAAATCAGACAAGGATGTCTTTGCCAACGCGCGGATGGGATTTGAATGGTCGAGGCCCAACATGGCAGTAGCCCCGGTGTACGGAGTTGATCTGATGGTGGGCATGCGCCAGTCGGAAAACAGGCGTTCTCACTATACCTACCGGCGAGATACCGTTCCTGAGATTGTGCCTTTCCTCTGGGAGGCGCCGGTGGTCGAACCCCGGTACGGCGTGCAAACACGCGCACTGCTCGTGGGCGCAGCACTCACGGTTGGTTGGAAGGTATTTATCCGTGACGTGGTCGAACTGCAGGCGCACTTCAGTCCTGAGTTTTATTACATGGCTACCTTTGAAGAAAAAATTCTCGTGCCTGAGGGCGGAGGAACCCTGAATTCGTCAAGCCTGTATTTCAGGCTGCGTGTAATAGAACTTACTGCTCACTTCAGATTCTGATATGGCGTTTAATTCATTTGGGCATCGCCTGGTACTGACCACCTTTGGAGAATCACACGGCCCCGCTATCGGGGGCGTGCTCGACGGTATTCCGGCCGGACTCTCATTTGACGCGCCTGCGGTACAGCGCGCTCTTGACCGCCGCCGTCCGGGGCAATCGGCGCTGACAACGCAGCGCAACGAACCCGATCGGTTTGAGTTGCTCTCGGGTGTTTTTCAGGGCAAAACGCTTGGCACACCCATCGCATGGCTGATCAGAAATCACGACGCCAAAAGTGAAGACTATGATGCGCTTGCCGGTGTATTTCGCCCCGGGCATGCCGACCAGGCCTGGCAGCACAAATACGGCATCAGAGACCACCGCGGCGGAGGCAGAAGCAGTGCGCGGGAAACAGCGGTCAGGGTAGCCGCAGGGGCCATAGCCAGCATGCTCCTGCGAAACGCGGGCATACAGGTCACTGCGTATACCGCGGCTATCGGAGACATTAGCCTTAACCGCGAATGGCACCAGGTGGCTCCCGACCTTATTGAGGCCAGTCCTGTCCGTTGTCCAGACGCTCCAACGGCTGCGCGCATGCAGGGTCTGATTGAAGCGGCGCGGGCAGCAGGTGATTCCCTGGGCGGAAGCATCGTGTGCGTGTGCCGCGGCATACCGCCCGGTCTCGGAGAGCCCATATACGGAAAGTTGCAGGCGTGGCTCGCATACGGACTCCTCACCATCCCGGCTTCCAAAGGATTTGAAATGATCGACGGATTTGCCAATGCGGGCAAACGCGGATCGGAAACCAACCATTTCCGGGATGGTATTTCCGGTGGAATTACTACCGGAGACCCGCTTGTTTTTCGCGTTGCCTTCAAGCCGGTCAGCAGCATCAGCCGCGCCCAGCCATCCGTCGAAGGCGAATCCGCTGCCCCCCTGGAAATAACCGGCCGGCACGACCCCTGTGTCATTCCCAGGGCGGTGCCGGTGGTCGAGGCCATGGCGGCGCTGGTGCTGGCTGATTTTTACCTGCTGGCAAAGACCAATGACCACTGATGCCAGAACGCCCGCAGCGCAGGTCAGCTGTCTTGTGAAAAAAGCCAAATGTGGAAACCTATGGCGTGAAACTTGTTGACGCGCAGGCAATGGCATGGGTTTCCATGCGTTTCTTTGAACCCCAAACACGCACTATGAAGAAATTTTTCAAATGGACCGGCATCACCCTCCTCGTGCTCCTGGTATTGCTGGTTACCCTGCCGTTCCTCTTCAAGGGGAAAATCATCGAAGCCATCAAGTCTGCTGCCAATGAGCAGTTGAATGCCCGGGTGGATTTCAAGGACGTTGGCATCAGCCTGATTTCCAATTTTCCGAATGCGCGTCTGAGCATCGAGAAATTCACCGTGCAAAACTCCGTTGCCCCCTTCGACAGCGTCATGCTGGCCGACATCGGTTCGCTCGAAGTGGTCATTGACCTGATGAGTTTGTTTGGCGATGAAATCAAGGTAAAAAAAATCGGACTGGTAGCGCCGGTGATTGACATCCGGGTAACGCGCGAGGGCCTGGCCAACTGGGACATCATGAAAGCCGATACTGCGGCAGTTGCAGATACGGCGGCAGCGGCACCGGCAGCGGCCTTCCGGATTTCTCTGAAGGAATACTATGTCGAAAAGGGCAGCGTGAAATACGACGACCAGTCATTGCCCTATTTTCTTGCCATAGAAGGACTGGAGCACAGGGGAACGGGAGACTTTAGTGAAAAACTTTTTGTGCTCAACACTACGACTACAGCCGGCAAGGGCACAACGGCCTATGATGGTCT
>DHLU01000122.1:2312-3419 GCA_002405435.1 Flavobacteriales bacterium UBA4660 | reverse complement strand
TGCCTTCGCGCGCGCCTGGTTCAAACTGACTCACCGTGATATGGGGCCCCGCTCGCGCTACCTCGGTCCGGAAGTGCCCACCGAAGAACTCATCTGGCAGGACCCGGTTCCGGCTGTAAGCCATAAACTGGCCGATACTGCCGATATCACCGCGCTCAAAACACGCCTGCTGACTTCGGGGCTCAGCGTATCCGACCTGGTATTTACCGCCTGGGCTTCCGCTTCCACATTCCGCGGTTCAGACAAACGCGGCGGTGCCAACGGAGCACGCATCCGGCTTTCACCCCAGAAATACTGGGCCGTCAATGACCCTGCGCGCCTCACCCGGGTGCTGGCCGAGCTGGAAAAAGCGGCCGCCGAATTCAATGCCTCAGCCACCGGCGGAAAGAAAATATCCCTTGCCGACGTGATTGTGCTCGGCGGATGTGCCGCCGTGGAAAAGGCAGCCGGAGATGCCGGTATTCACATCCAGGTTCCCTTCACGCCAGGTCGTACCGATGCGTCGCAAGACCAGACCGACGTAGAATCGTTTGCCATACTGGAACCTTCAGCGGACGGATTCAGAAACTACAAAAACAGCAAGTACACCGCCACGACAGAGTCGCTGCTGATTGACAAGGCGCAACTGCTGACCCTGACTGCTCCCGAGATGACTGCGCTGGTGGGCGGCATGCGTGTGCTTGACACCAATTTCGATCATTCAAAGCACGGCGTATTTACCCATGCACCGGGCCGGCTGACCCATGACTTTTTTGTCAACCTGCTCGATTTGGGTATCCGCTGGAAACCTGTGGCGGGCAATGGCGAATTGTTTGAAGGCCACGACCGCAACACCGGAGACCTGAAATGGACGGCCACACGTGTCGACCTCATCTTTGGCTCCAATACCGAGTTGCGCGCACTCGCTGAAGTATATGCCTGCGACGACGGCCATGAAAAATTCGTACGCGATTTTGTGCGCGCGTGGAACAAGGTGATGAACCTCGACCGATTCGACCTCGCATAAACGTGGCACCGCATGATGCAACGGGGGGGGGGGGGGGGGGCGCGGGGAGGGGTTGGGCGCGGGGCGGGGGGGGCGGCGGGGGGTGGGGGGGGCGGCGGGGG
>DHLU01000122.1:0-2274 GCA_002405435.1 Flavobacteriales bacterium UBA4660 | reverse complement strand
AAACGGGGCGGCCTTCGGCCGCCCCGTTTTTTTTTACGCCCTGCATGGTTCGATGCAGTGACCGGGCCGCGCATGCACCCGCCCGGGTCTTGTATATTCACCCCAAATACCGGATATGCAACGAAGATCATTTATCAAAACGGCAGCCCTCACCGGTGCCGCTATCGGCGTAGCACCCTCTCTCATGGGAAAAGAACTGCTGTCGACTGACCGGGTACGCCTGGGATTTATTGGGGTAGGACTACGCGGGAGGTACCACCTTGAGGAAATGCTCAAGCGCACCGATACAGACATCATCGCCTTTGCCGATCCTGACCCTGAGGCGCTGGCGCTCGCCATGCGGCAGACCGAAGAAGCGGGCAGAAAAAAACCGTCGGCATTCGGCAACGGACCGGAAGACTACCTCCGGTTGCTGGAACGCAGCGATATTGATGCCGTGTTTATCTCAACCCCTTGGGAATGGCATGCCCCGCAGGGGATTGCCGCCATGAAGGCCGGAAAAATTGTGGGCATGGAAGTAAGCGGCGCCCTGCATCTTTCCGACTGCTGGGACCTCGTGGAAACCTACGAACAAACCCGGACGCCCATCATGATGCTGGAGAATGTGTGCTACCGCCGCGACATCATGGCCGTGCTGCACATGGTGCGCCAGGGCATGTTCGGCGAATTGCTGCACCTGCAGGGCGGATACCAGCACGACCTGAGGGAAGTAAAATTCAACGACGGCGTCCATTACTACGGAGGGGGTGTCGAATTCGGAGAAAAAGGAATTTCGGAAGCACGGTGGCGAACCGCCCACAGCGTCAACCGCAATGGTGAACTTTACCCCACGCACGGCCTCGGTCCTGTGGCGGTAATGGCCGACATCAACCGCGGCAACCGTATGACACGTTTGTCATCGGTCGCGACGAAAGCACGGGGCTTGCACAAGTATATAGTGCAACATCCTAAGGGCGGGACCAGCCATCCCAACGCGTCCGTCAACTTCAGACTTGGCGACATCGTGACCACTTCGATTCAATGCGCCAACGGAGAAACGATCATACTGTCGCACGATACCTCTTCACCCCGGCCCTATTCACTTGGATTCAGGGTTCAGGGTACGGAAGGCATCTGGATGAACGACGGAAACCAAATTCATTTGCAAAACATTTCCCCGCCGCACCGCTGGGAAGCCGATCAGTCCTACCTCGACAAGTACGATCACCCACTCTGGAAAAACCGTGCAGAAGAAGCCAAAGACGCCGGACATGGCGGAATGGATTTTTTCGTCGACAACGCCTTTATCGCGTGCATCAAGGCCTCGGCCCCCTTTCCGCTGGATGTGTATGACCTGGCATCCTGGTATGCAGTAACCCCGCTGAGCGAACGTTCAATCGCCGCAGGCGGAGAAGTGCAGGAATTCCCCGACTTCACGCGGGGTGCGTGGGAATCGCGCAGGCCGGTATTCGGCTTTAGCGACCAATACTGAGCACCGTAACTTTCGACCCTATGGAAAGCAACCAGCGATTTGTACAAAAGAGGGCATTTGAAACCCGGGTCTACACCCTGGGGGAAGAGGGAGTAACCGTAGAAAGGCGATCTCCCCTGGAAACAAATGAGTTCATGGTACGCTACGAACGTATTGGCTATGACGTTGTCTGGAAATACGTGCGCTTGTCGCAACTGCCCCAACTTCTCTACGTACCACTGTTCATATTGGGCGCTATTGCCCTTGTGGTTTCACAGTCATCCGACGCAGGATGGTCCCTGGCGGTTGTCGGAGCATTCGTGATGGTGGCCTTTGGTTTGGCTTCCATCGGTAATTGGCTAAACCGCACGCCCAACAAGGTTTTTATCACCGGCAATGCAGAAGGGCTGCAGGAACTGGAAATGTTTGCCGATAAACCTACCCGTGAGGAAGTTGAAACATTCATTGCGGAAATACACAAGGCCGCGCGCCAATACCTGCGGGAGCGTTATTTCAAACCCGACCCTTACCTGCACCCGGAAATGCAGCGCAACAAATTTGAATGGCTGTTGAGTGCCAAGGCCATCACGGAAGAAGAAATGTTTGACATGCTCAAAAAACTGAGAACAGGAGGAGATGACCGTAACATTGGCTTTACGGGAAAAGCCGGGTTTTAACGGTTGAGCCCTGAGGATCTCTCCTGTTGATTTTTGTATACAAAGGGCATTGCCGCCTCTTTTCAACTCCGCTGTACGTATTTGTTTCACAGGGAGGAATGACCGCCGTCGCTGTCAGTTGCCGCTAAACGCACCCACAAACCATTC
>DHLU01000003.1:12172-14124 GCA_002405435.1 Flavobacteriales bacterium UBA4660 | reverse complement strand
AGAAAGACCTTTTCGTAATATGTCCAGTAATTTGTGGGGTTGTAAAAGTGAGCAGCCGATTTCATGTCGGTGTTCATCTGGCTCAGCAGGGCAGGTTCGTCTTTTACTTGTTGTACCGGAAGTTTCATCTCAGGGCTTAAATGGGGAGTAAGTTAGGGAATCAGCGCGAGGTCGGCGGGTGTATGGATATCGACGTTGGGAGCTACCACGAAGCCGCAGTGGGCACTGAGAAACTCCTGAAACAAGGCGCCATGGGTGACCAGCCTGAATGCTGCGTTTTGCACCCCGTTGGCATCTGCGCTCATCACTTCCCACAGACTGAAGCGGTCCATCAGGCTGAAGGCCTCGCTGAGCTGGCCTGCGGTAATCTGCGGCGAGTTGGCCTGGGCAATCAGGATGCGGTCAGGTCGGCCACCTGCGGTAACCTGAGGATCTGTAACGGCCTGCCGTATCGCCATGATCTTGGGCGTTTGGTCATCGGCCAGGTGGGCAGGCCGCCGCAGGGCCGCCGCGCCATACTGAAGCGCGACCTCCAGAATGCGCTCATCTTCACTGCTTACGAAAATGCCGTCGATGTGCGGGCAGGCCTTGCATGCCGCAATGGTATAGGCAATCAGGGGTTGGCCCCGCCAAGGGAATATGTTTTTACCCGGGAATCTTTTGCTGCCGCCGCGGGCCGGAATGATGGCTACGGTTCTCATCACGACTGGGGTTTCTGTGCCACCAGACAGAAGCCGATGGGATAACGGGCACTGGTTGTTTTCCGGTTTTTGCGGTACCATGCTGTTTTCACCAGGATCCAACGCAGTACCCTGAAAATACGGTTCGATATGCGGCCTGCCATGCCTTTGTTGAGCGTATCAAGCAATACGTCAGCGTGTCCGCCGTAGGGCTCCAGGTGAACCACATCCAGTGCGGCCTCCCGGCACATGTCTTCAAGCGCATAGGCACTGCAGCGCATATACTCGTAGGGCGGCTCGCCGTACCAGTTGATAAAGGTGCTGGTGATCAGTATTTTTCCCCCTGGCCTGAGCACCCGCGCCAGTTCCCTGAATAGCAGATGCGGGCGTTTGATGTGCGCAAGGGCATCAGTCATAAGTATGCTGTCGAAGCTGTTGTCTTCCAGCGGAAGCGGTGTATTCAGGTCGTGAAAAAAATCGACGAAGGGATTGTCTTCGCGTGTTACCGCCCAGTCGGTGCAGATCACTTCATCTACATAAGGCCGATACACTTCATAATAGGGCAGGCGGTCACAGGCGCATTCCAGAAGCCTTCCCCTGAGGTGGGTTTTCATCAGCGGCAGGTAGGCATCCAGTTGTATCTGGCAGAGGTGCAGAGAGCCCGGGTATACCACCTGCTTGTTGAGCGAAAAACTGCCTGTATCAGGATTTTTCACGATGCGTGTGGGTTTCCACAGGGAAGTATTTTTCATGGCAGTGCGTTCAGATAAGGTTGGCAATATGTTCGGCAATCACTTCGGCTCCGTTTGAGGCAATGTCGTGATCATTCATGCTCTGCCTGATCTGTTTGTATTCATGTTGCAGGAAGATCGGGAGGAAGCGTGCAAGATCGCACTCAAATGTCTGCAGCGAAATGAACGAAGCCAGGTGTTGCTGTTTGAGCATAAGAATGTTTTCATTGATTTCCGGATTCATCGCTTCCCCGAGCAGTAACATGGGCGTGCGCAGCCCGATACATTCGGAAATGGTATTAAAACCCGCACGGCCGATCACCAGGTCCATGTCGTTTACATAATCCACCATCAGCGCATTTGCAGGTATCGATACGACATGTTCAAAATCGCTGTTGAATTTGCCGGCCACATAAAAGACCAGGTCATCCAGCGCTCCGATGCCTTCCAGTGCGCGCTGAATGCTTTTGCCGATTACACCGGCGCCGCTATCCATGATCAATATCTTGAATTTCCCGCTGTGGCTGGTCACCTTGTGGTC
>DHLU01000003.1:9489-12044 GCA_002405435.1 Flavobacteriales bacterium UBA4660 | reverse complement strand
TATCTTTTTTGAGAATCAGTGGAACCTGGACGGCATTACTGCGGTAGTTTCTCAAAATCTCCGGCGGAGTAAAAGGGGGAAAAAACAGGCGGGTTGCCGACTGTGAGCGTTCCATCATGCGGTGCAGCGTAGAGGAGGAAACCGGAAGCGGATACAACTTTGAGAAAAACCAGTCCCACGTAAAGTGCGCGACGCCGAAGGCAGGAATTTTCTTACGTGAGGCGACCTCAAACACTTCGCATACAAAATCTGAAATGCAGAAGTCAGCGGAGAGGCCATTGCTTTCCAGCTCGATGAAGTCCTCGGCTCTGCGGTCATAGTCGAGGTAACCTGCACGGATGGCAGCGATATCCGGCGTGCCGTTTTCTTCCTTATGCCAGCTGATGTTGTTGTAGCGGTCGATGTATTCGGCACCGGGAATAAACTGCCTCGCGGTAGTCAGGTGCGCGGAGGTTTGCAGGGTCAGTCTAATACCTGGAAGGATCTTGCCCAGTGCCTCAACCACTGCCCGCTGCCGGACGATGTGGCCGTAGCCTTCGTCTGACAGGTATATTTTAGCATGCAGTGCCACAGCGGTTCGGGGCTGCAAATCTGGTTAAAATCACGGGAAGTAGGGCCGATTTGTTCTTCACCGCGCTGCCTTCAAAAAAAACTTGCCGCTTTTGCCCAGACCCCTCCGCGCAGCGGTAGACCAGACGCGGGTACTAATTTGACCCTAAAAAGATCTTGTCGGTGAGGCGCAGGCCGCTGTCAGTGAGCATTTCGGTGAGGTAAATGCCGCCGGGCAGGTCGTTGCCCATTGGCAGTTGCAGGAGGTCGATATCGGGCGTGAGGTAACACTGGTGGGTGAATACCACACGGCCGCCCAGGTCGTAGAGGCGCACCGTGGTCATGGAAGGGGCGGCAAGGGCCCCGGCCTTGAGTGTCATAAACAACTGACCGGCATGCCGGCTCATGGTTACTGTCTTTCCCTCGCTCAGCGCAAGCACACCTGTTTCCTCGTCAGACTCCGGCATCAGATATTCCTCGCCGGGGCTGAACAGCACAAAATCGACGAGGTGAATCGGGCAAAACTGTCCGTAGTCGCCTTCCTGGGGGTCGCTGCATCCATCGGTGTTGCCCACGCCGAGAAAAGCCTTGACGCCCACCCGGTACGACTGGTCAAGGGTAAGCCCCAGCGGCAATAAGTAGCAACTCGTCCATGGCGTATAGATCACTGTAGCCGGCCCAATCGGTACCATAGCGTCATCGCCGGGTTCAATGGGCGCAAACTGCCATGCGTACTGGTTGGCCACGTTGATGAAGTCACAGGTGATGGTAGCGCCGTCGGGCAGGGTCTCGTTGCAATGTTCGGGCTCCACGTTCGTATAGGGCAACGGAAGTATGATCACGAAGTAATAAGGACTCCAGGGGCCAAATGCGCTGCCGCACAGGCTGGCCCGCACACGTATTGAATAAATTTTGTTGTAACGGATACAGCCTATCTCATTGAAATAACAAAATGAGCCTGTCAGGCCGCTCGTCTGGTGGTAGAGCACGGTGGTGCCCTGGTCTGTGGTGAATTCCCACTCCAGCACCTGGCCATTGCCCACATAGACCGCCTTGATATTGCCGTCGATAGGGTAATACTGGCCGCTGAAGCCGGGCAGGAGTGTCGTGGAGGGTTCCGCTTCGGTAATGACTTGTTTGACCACATGGTAACCGCACCAGAAATTGTCAACCTGAATTTCCACGGATACATCATAGGTCTTCCCGAAACACAGGCCTCCCACCACATCGAGGTTGATCAGACTGCTGGTGCCGGGCACAAGTTTGGTGTAGACCAGGTTGGTGGCGGTATCGACAAACCGCCAGTGCGAGGCCTGAATCAGGGCGTTTTCCGAAACGGAAAATGTGGTTCTTTTGGTATTCTCATTGATCTTGTAACCTGTCATTCCTGACTCAACGTTAGGATAAGGCGACCAGCTGTTTTGCACCTGCACGGTGGGATAAAACTGCACCGCTATGTTAAAGGTACCGCTGCCCGAGCCGTTGTTGAGGCCGTGTACACGAATGAAATACACATCGCCGGGTATGAGCCCGCTGACTTTCATGGTTTCAGTCACGTTCGCAGCCGCTCCATTCAGACAGGCTACCGTGGTCAGTGTGCCACTGAGGAGTTGAACGACCGCGTCGAAGGCAGGATTCTGGACGATGATTTTGGCTGCCTGGGTGGTGGCGGTAAAACGGTACCACACATCATCGTCTTCCGAAACGCCGTTGCATACGGCGAGTCCGGATGCGCTGCTGCCCAGGGTGCCCGCTGTGTAGGTGGGCGCACCGGCAAACCAGTTTTGCGCTGTCAACACAATGGCACTGGCGGAGTTTTCCTGTGCAACGCCTGAGAGGGTTAACAAAAGCCAAGCGCACGTGGCGAGATAATAGTGCTTCATGCGGATGAGGTTGATAGTAAGGAATAGCGGGTTGGCAGGAAGAGGCAATCTTACCCTCCGCCTTGGACGAAGATAAGGCGGTTAGCGAAGAAAAAATGTTGTTTTTTTCAGTAGCGTGAAATT
>DHLU01000003.1:2565-9392 GCA_002405435.1 Flavobacteriales bacterium UBA4660 | reverse complement strand
AAATGTTGTTTTTTTTAGTAGCGTGAAATTTTTGAGGTTTTCGGGCAGCGCCGCCCAGGTTGGTTCAGCCCCCGGGTTTTGCTTGGCGCATCAGGCCTGTTTGCCGGCAGCAGAAGCCTGCAGAGCCTGAAAGGCCCGGTTGTCGAAGGGGGCATAGACCTCACTCCGCTCCAGCACACTGCTTGATCCGCGCTGCAACCACAAGGCCACGGGATCTTCACCAGGCTTAAGGGGCAAGGCAATTCCCTCGCGCACCATATCGGCGGCGTAATCGGCATAGTCGCTGGTGTCCTGAAGGCTCAGGTTGAGCACGCCAAAACCCAGGGCATCGTACAACGTTGTGCTGTAAATGGTTATTTGAATACTGCACCGTTGAAGCAGATTGTCGAGTGCGCTTCCCCTGCCGTGCAACTCGACACCGAGTGGCCTGAGCGCTTCGTAAGCGTCCACATTTTTTTCCAGCGGATGCAGCTTGACCGCCACCTTCCATTCGGGGTGGTATTGCCGGAGAAAGGGCACAAGCCAGCGCACGTAGGAGACATAAGGCTTCCAGATGTTCTTCTGTGCGGCAATCAGGATCAGGGGCTCTTTGTCGGCGGCCGCCGTGAGCTCAGTGCTTTCGTGGTAGAGGTAATCGCCGCCTATAGCTACCTGACCGGGCGCGAATTCAAACCCGCGCATCAGCACCCGCTTCCAGTAGGGGCCGTAGACCAGGATGCGGTCGGGGAACATCGCCATGTGGCGGATCTTTTCCACGAAAGCAGGATAGACATAATAGTAGTCGTTGGCGGCAATCAGCCCATGCTGGATTTCTACCGATTTGATGCCCAGCACACGCAGTGCAGCGATCAGACCTTCGTTGAGGTAATGCGGGGCAAAGAGGCACGTCTTGACCGGCTGGTCGCGAAAGAAATGCCAGTAGCGCCTGAAAGCGTTAAAAAACACGTGCAATGCGGTGGCGATGTAGCGATACTCTTCCCGGCTGAACTGGCCGCTCTCCTTCACCTGACGCAGGCACTGTCGGCAATGGCGGAGCATGCTGACCTCAGTCCGGCTCATGCGCTTCGGGAGGGGCGCAGCAGCGTCGAGCACCCCGTCATGGGGGCAGTCGCAACCCGTTTTGCCGGCGACAACGGTTACGCGGTTGCGGTCGAGGCAAGACAGGATGCGCGCGAAGTACATGGATTTTTTTTCGCCCTGGCTGTTTTCCACAATCCTGCACAGTTCCATCACCACGGTCTCCTTAAGCGCATGATGCGGTGCTGCTCCGCCTTTAATCCAGTGCAGGGCGCGGAAGGCCCATACCGGCAGTCCGAAATAGTGGCGAAGTAACTTGTGTGTCATCTGCCCGCTCGCATGGTGAAGGGCCTGCTGCATGGGCTTGAGGAAACACCATTCTCCGGACGTGTAGATTCGGGCGTCTGAGAGCCGGCTTGCAAGCAGGGCGTTTAACTGCGAGTAGGGGGTATGTTCGCCCCGGCTGTCAGCATGGGCGGAATTCATGCGGTCTTCGGTACAGGCAGGGTTTCCAGCAGCCCCGTGTGCATGCACGCCCGCAGGGCAGGCTCCAGCGCAAGGGCATCGCAGGGTCTTTCTTCGGCAATTTCGAGCAGGTCCCGTGTGCCATCAGCCCATGAAAGGAGGTGCATCATTCGGTGCAGTTCTTCACGCGCCATGGCGGGCTCGGCGCTGGACGGGTATAACCCGCGGCGACCCATGTTGGGCTCTCCGTATTGCACCGTGCAGCGGTACATCCGGTTTAATTCCAGCAGGCGCGCGATATCGGTGTAGGCCTTAACGGTTTCGGCAAGCGCATCAAAGGAAACCAGGTTCTTGTTGTCAAGTGAGGTATGGTATTCGGGGTATTGCTGATAGGGGGTACGCATCAGGGAGCCGACCGGGAGGTTGAACCCCGGCGAGCAGTATTGCCTTTCGTCACTGCCGCCGACGGCAAAAGGCACGACGCGGGCTCCGGAATACCGGTGCTGGAGCACATGACGGGCTGCGCGGTCGGCCAGGCTGTTTTTATGTTTTGAGCATTTGTAGGTAAAAGCGCCCGGGTCGCCGCAGCAAGTCATAACATAACCCGCCACCGTGTGGGCGCGCAGGTGCGTTCCGTGTGCAGCCAGCAGGGCGATGACGCCAATCGTTTCTGGCGCTATGATAAAACGGTATGTGTAGTGGCGTGAAGGCATGGCTGCGATCTGCCGGTACAGCATGGCCAGGGCGAGCGGACCCGATAGCTCGTTGTTGGCCATCGACGGGTGACACAGGTAGGTGGAAAAAAGCACCTCATCCTGAGAAGCCCCCGGAAGCACACACTGGCCATAGGTCAGCGAACCCGCCTTCAGCGTGGCGTCGATGAAGACCCGGTAGTTGCCTTCGGGCGGAAGCTGGTCCCACTCCGACTGACTCATACAAAACCCCCAGCGCTCGGCATAGTAAGATGTGACATAAGGTACCGCACCGGGAAGGGGAGGGTGGGTATGTACATGTTTTTTCAGGGTATCATAATCCACAATGGCATCTACCGGTGCCGAATAATTGACAACATGCAGGTTGTTGTCGCTGAATTGCGCTACTCTTTTTCCGTCGGGCGTTTCTATCCAGCCAGTGCGGATATTCCATTCACGTGGTACTTCCCAGTCCAGCACCCGTGTGCCCGAGGGTACTTCCGTCAGGGTGAGCGGAACCAGTTCCTGCAGGATGTTGTATGAGGCGCGCAGGCCATCTCCCGTGATGCTCCGGCATATCGGCCATAGGCGGTCAAAATATTTTTCGAGTTCTTCAATCATGAAAAACGGATCATGTCCCATTTCATCACTTCATCTTCCGCAATATCCCTGGCGGCCGGTCGTCCGGTTACCTGGTCGATGTCTTTTGGCGATATGCCGCTGGCAGGGCGCTTCCACGTGAGGTCTTCGCTGCGTATCACCTGTCCGGCGGCAATAGGTTTGGCAGCCACCAGGCTTCTGCGGGCATGCGCGCGCGCAGGCGCCTCTTCAGGCAGGGCGGTAAGGGTATAGCTGCCGAGCAGCATGAAGGTCCTGTCAAGCCGGTTGTGAAAATGGCGAAGATCAGCCTTGTCCATGGCGTGGTAATGGTCGTTTCCGGGCAGGGTTTTGTCGTGGGTAAAGTGCTTTTCAAGCACGGCAGCACCAAGCAATACAGTGGTCTCAAGGTTGTGCATGTCATCCGGCAGTGTGTGGTCGCTGTAGCCGGGCACCGCATCGGGAAAGCTGCGTATGAGGTCGCGAATCATGCCCAGGTGGGCGTTGCGGTTTTCCGTCGGATAGTTGAGCACACTGAGCATCAGGCAGAGCGGGTTGCCGAAGCGGTTGATGGTTTCCACCGCTTGCATAACTTCCCACTTGTAGGAGGCACCTGTAGACAACACAACCGGTTTGCCAAACGAACACATCAATTCAATAAAAGGCAGGTTGGTAATGTCACTGCTGGAAATTTTGTAGGTATCCATCAGCGGATTCAGAAAATGCGCACTCTCGGCATCAAAAGGTGTGCTCATAAAAGCGATACCTGCAGATTCACATACACGCGCCAGTGCTTCGAATTCTTTTTTCCAGAATTTATCGTACTTCCTGAAGAGTTCAAACTGCGACGTGGTGGGCTCCTTGCTAAGGTCCCAGTAGGAAGGACTGTCTTTGCTGGCGATGGTCTCTGCCTTGTAGGTTTGAAATTTGATGGCATGCGCGCCGCCCGCTGCGGCCTCCTCAATCAGGCGTTTGGCGAGCTCTATACTGCCCTCATGGTTCACGCCGGCTTCCGCGATAATGTAGGGCCTGCGCAACACGTGCGGGTCATGGCCCGCCATAAATTCTCTGAAATTCATGGGGCGAATGTAGGCCTGCCCGGCCTCGCACCCAATATGAATACCCCGAAAGGGCCGCTGAAAATAATGATATGCACGATTAATAATTTTGTCTGCTCGGCCTGCTTCTGTTATCTTTATCTCTTCAATAAAAACCAAAACTGCACCTTATCATGAAAAAAATTTACATCCTTGCGTTGTTTTTTATTGCAGCGGCCGCCCAGTTGGTGGCTCAGCGTAACTGCGGCACCACCGAATACATGCACAGCATGTTTGAAGCCGATCCTTTGTACGAACAAAACCTTCAGAACATCGAAGAATTCACCCAGCACTGGATTGCCACCAATGGCACGGGCGAGCGAAACATCGTCACCATTCCCGTGGTGGTGCATGTGGTGTACAACACGGCCACAGAAAACATCAGCGATGCCCAGATCGCCTCGCAGATTACAGTACTCAACAACGACTTCAACAAGCTGAATTCGGACTGGCCCAACACCCCTTCCGCCTTTCAGGGTCTTGTAGCCGACGTGGATATTTCCTTTTGCCTGGCCACCGTGAGCCCGACAGGCGCTGCCACTTCGGGCGTCATCCGTAAAAGCACAACAGTGACTTCGTTTTCGACTTCGACCAACAATGTGAAGTTTAATTCAACCGGGGGCAGCGATGCCTGGCCCGCCTCAAATTACCTCAACATCTGGGTATGCGACATTGCCGGTGGTATTCTTGGTTATGCGCAGTTTCCCGGAGGTGCTGCCTCTACAGACGGGGTCGTAGTCGACTTCCAGTATTTCGGCACTACGGGCACAGCTACGCCTCCTTTTAACAAAGGCCGCACGGCCACCCACGAAGTGGGCCACTGGCTCAATCTCTACCACATCTGGGGTGATGACGGCACGGCATGCACCGGCAGCGACCTGGTGAGCGATACCCCCAACCAGGCCGACCCCAACTACGGCTGTCCGGCATTCCCTCAGGTTTCTTGCAGCAATGGAGCCAACGGAGACATGTTTATGAACTACATGGATTACACCGATGATGCCTGTATGTACATGTTTTCCAACGGGCAGTCAGCGCGCATGCAGGCCTTGTTTGCCGCCGGCGGTGCCCGTGCTTCCCTCCTTGCCTCAGGGGGTTGTGGTGTGGCCAATCCATGCGCAGCGGCCACCGGTCTGAGCACATCAGGCATCACCAATACCGGAGCCACGCTCAACTGGGCAGCGGTATCGGGAGCGCTCAGCTACAATGTTCGCTACAAACTCACCACCTCCACGACCTGGATTAACGGAACTGCCTCGGGAAACACTTTTGCGGTTACCGGACTTGCGGCCTGCAGCAACTATGAATGGCAGGTGCAAACTGTGTGCAGCGGTGGCAGCAGTGGTTTTACCGCGTCGGCGAATTTCACTACGACCGGATGCACGGCCACCTGCAACAGCAATTATGAAGAGAACGACGTAACCACGCAGGCCGCGGCTATCCCGGTCAATACGGATATCTCTTCCTTTATCTGCCCGGCCTTTGATGATGACTGGTTCTCCTTTAGCAATACCAGCAGTCAGCGACACATCCGGGTAACCCTTACCAGCGTGCCCCCCGATTACGACATCTTCCTATACAACCCATCCGGGGTGCTTGTAGGCAGTTCGCAGAACGCCGGAACCGCCAATGAGACCATTACGTACAACAATGGTCCAGTCGGCACTTACAAGGTGAAAGTGATCGGCTACAATGGTACCTTAAGCGGAACAGACAGCTATATCCTCCGTGCCGCCCGCAAAAACACCCCTTACAGGCTCGATGGCAATGACCTGGATGACGGCTCGGATATAGCATTGGTGCAGGCCTATCCGAACCCGACCACTGACAAGGTAAACCTTGTTTTTGTGGCTGCGGAAATGGCTACGGTGGAGATTATGGTTTACGACATGATCGGTCAGCTCGTTGATGTTTCCCGGTTTACCTGTGATGAAGGGGAAAACACGACCTCGGTAAACCTCCAACAACGGTCTTCCGGATTTTATACTGTCGTGCTGAGAACCGCGTCGGGAAGTGCAACGGTAAGGATACTCAAGGAATAATTTCTCCGGATAGAATTTTGCAAAGGGCTGTGCGCGCGCACGGCCCTTTTTTTATTCAGGACGGATGTGTTTGCGTGTCGTCTGGTTCGCTAAGCCTGCTCCTTATTCAGGCGAATGCGGTTGACGCTCGCGATGACTTTTTTGCCGCGCGTGAGAAACCACCCGGCGGCACCCAGGCTGAAAAGTGCTGTGATGCCGAGGCGCCAGGCCACAGGTAAGCCAACGGCCGCATAGGCGGCGCAAGACATTAGCAGCATCAGTGCCAGCAGGATTTCGGGCCGGTGGTTTCCGCGGCTGAGGCTCCGGATGCGCGGCATATAAAACCCGACAAAGCCCAGGATAATGTAGGTGAAGAAGGAGGTAAACATGGCGCCTTCAACGCCCCAGAGGGGAATGGCCACCAGGTTCATCAGCACGTTGCAGATGCCGGCGAGCAGCACTACTTTCATCGTCAGGGTATTTTTTCCGTGAAATATGGCAGCGTCAAACAGGGCGACGTTGAGTGGCCTGTGACACCAGCCCATGATCAGCAAGGGCGCGAGTGTGTAGGCGTGGTGAAATTCCGCCTTCGGAAAGAGAAACTGCACAAGCTCCCGTGTCCAGAGGCAAACAAGAAAAGCTGCCACCAGACTGAACAGAAACCAGAGCAGCGTAATCTGGCGCACGAGTGCAGGGGCTTCGCGGCTCTTGTCTGCAAAAAGTTTGTAGAGAATCGGTGACATTACCGTAGTCACCGCGCCCTGAAAGTTTCCGAAATAGTTGGCGAAATTATACGCCACGTTATACAGCCCGATGTCGCCCAGGGTCGGAAACTGGGTGCGCGCCCGGTAAAAGTCAAGCACAGCCCGGTCTGAGGTACTGACCAGGTAGTTGGCATATTTTTTAGGCACAAGGGGCAGCGCCTGCCTCCCCAGCGA
>DHLU01000003.1:0-2474 GCA_002405435.1 Flavobacteriales bacterium UBA4660 | reverse complement strand
ACAAGGGGCAGCGCCTGCCTCACCAGCGAGCCCATCTCCTTCCAGGTCCAGCCGCGGCTTGCGCGTATGCCTGCCGTAACATGCAGGTAGTAACCGTAATACATATATTCCGCCAGCTTGGCGGCGAAGGCACTTACAAACCAGGCCATGTACGTCAGACCGCCGTGAACAATCAGCACATAGGTCAGCACCACGGTAATCAGCCCGCTCATCAGTGTGCCGGCATATACCTTGCGGTGGTCTTGCCTGAACTGGCAGTGGCGCATGGCGATGCCTTTCGTAAAGTCAAAAAAGGCTACCGGAATGATAACCAGTATCAGGTACCAACCGATTTCGCTGTGGTCGATATGGGTGCGGAAGAGAAAGAAGAGCAATATGGCCAGCACCAGCGCGTACAGCAGACGATAAAGCCGCAGAAACCCGAGAAACTTGCTCCACTGGACCTTGTAGGTCGCGGGTTCTTTGAAGAAGGTATCTTGAAAATGCTGCATCATGCCCAGGTCGCTGAATCCCTGCAGCATGCCGATATAGCCGAAAGTCAGTCCGAAAATGGCATAGTCTTCCGGTGAGAGGTACTGGTTGATGATAGGCAATAGAAAAAGGTTGGCCAGCATCGGCGTATAGGACGCGACGAAGTACAGCAGAGACTGTGCGAAAATTTTTCTGATCATCAACCGGGTGCCTCACCGGGCAAGGGCCCTAAAATAGATTACACGCGCAAAGCTGCATCTGATTTCACGGAGGGCGTGTGCTTGCGCATGGGCGCTCCTGTGCAGCGGATCGTCTGGGGAGGCAGAGCGCGCCGGCAATAACGGGTGCAAGATGGGTTCACCACACCGTCCACCCGCCCTCCACCAGCATATTGTCGCCGGTGACGTAAGAGGAGGCGTCGCTGAGGAGGTATACCATGGCTCCGGCTACTTCGTGGTTGTAGCTGAGCCTGGCCATGGGAGAGAAGCGGGCGAAATTTTGTTCGAACTGTGCCTCGTGGTTGTTCCACACCCCATGTGGCGTAATCATATTGACCCTAACCCGTTTGGATGCCCAGTATGAGGCCAGGTAGCGTGAAAGCGCATCAATGCCACCCTTGCTGGCACTGTAAGCGGCCGGGCAGCCCAGTGAGGTGCCGCTGTAAAGATGCTGATTAGGAGCGACCACCGAATAGGTCGAGGGCAGGTTGATGATGCTGCCCCCTCCATGGTTGGCCATGTGGGTGCCAATCACCTGACAGAGCAAAAACGTACCTTTCAGGTTGATGTGCACCACGGTATCCCAGTTCTCGTCGCTGACCGATTCGAAGGGCTCAAACTTCAGGTGGCTCTTGTTTTGGTGCGCCGTAACCAATCCGTCCACTTTGCCGAAGGCTTGCAGGGTTTCCTGAAGTAACCGGTTCACATCGGTGCGGCTGCCGGCATCTACAGGCACGCCCAGCATCTTTGTGCCGTGTTTTTCCTCAAGGGATGCAGCGGCGTTTACGGGCGCTGCCTCCTTCACATCAGCGAGTACCACATGGGCGCCGAATTGTGCGGCTGCTTCACAAAAGGCGCGGCCGATGAGACCGCAGGCACCGCTAATCAGGATGACCTTGCCGCGAAGTTCAAATTTCTCCCTGAAGTTAATGAGTGAGGGATCGGTGGTGCGCAGGGGTTCCATAGGTTACCAGTGGATTTCGTTTCGTTTGTTTTTGGGAAAAAGACAGATGAAAAAATCTTCACGCTCCTCGCTAGCGCGTTGGTCCTGCCAGGGCTGAAGCCCCGAACGCAGCCCGTAGAGGTAGCGGATGCCCATGGTATTAGGAACAAGGGCCAGCAATTGATCGACATCCGAGTGGAAGTTGGGCAGGTCGGTAGGATGCACTTCGATCAGCCAGCACGTATGTCCGTTGCCGAGCAGTTTTTCTGATCCTTTCAGTACTTCGGTTTCCGCCCCGTCCACATCCATCTTCACGAGGCCGGGTACCTTGCCAGCGGACGTGCTGTAGTGGTCAAGGGTGATGGTCTGCGGACCGTTCGATGCGCCCGCAAATTTTTTGATGAGATGCCGCTGTGCTGCCGGCACCGGCCTTAGATTTTCGTTGAGCCAGGTGCGGAAGTATATGGAGGGCTCAAAGGAATGAATGTCGGCACGGGGTGAAAGTTGAGCCGTAAGTGCAGTAAAAAAACCGAAACTCGCCCCCACATCAAAAAACACATCGGTTTTGTTGCGGTTGTCTGCTATCCATTTTACCACGCCGGGTTCGTGCCCGTCGGTGGTGCTGCTGCGCGCAGTCCATGTCTTGTTGCCCCGGCTCACAACGAACGAAGGCTGTAGGCCGAAACTGTAGTGAAAGTGCATGCGCTCCGCACCCACCTTGTCAAGCCAGATTTTTTGTTTCTGTCTCTCGGGCAGGAGGGAAAATGTGAGTTTTTTCAGTCCGGCGATCATCGTCAATCAGGCAAATGCATAGTAGTTGGTGAGTGCATATCGGGTGCCCG
>DHLU01000154.1:12856-14949 GCA_002405435.1 Flavobacteriales bacterium UBA4660 | reverse complement strand
ACCGTGCCGCCCGGTAGGAACAGCGACTGGCGGGCTGGATTGCGTTCACCGTCTTCGAACCGCCGCTGGCCATTGGTTTGAACGGAATGATAGGCACTTACGCTGAGTGAGTTGGGTTTTCTTCCCCCCGGCCACGGCTCCGTGAACGAGAGTTGGTACGACTGGAAGAAAAGCCCGTTGGTTACCGCCCGGATGCTCAGGCGCTGACCATCTCCGGAGGGCAGCGGTTTCCAGGAGGGGCCATTGAAAATATTCCGCAGCGAGAAATTGTTGAAGGTGAGTCCAAGCGAGCCGACTACCCTGCCGCCGCCCCAGCCGCCGCTGAGTTCGATCTGGTCACTGGGTTTTTCTTCGACTACGTACTGCAGGTCAACCGTGCCGGATTCGGGATTTTGGGTGGGGATTACGTTGAAAGCCTCCGGATTGAAGTAGCCCAGTGCGGCGAGTTCCCGCTGGGTCCGCATGATTTCAGAGCGGTTGAACAGGTCGCCCGGCCGCGTGCGGATTTCCCGGAAGATAACATGGTCGTTGGTCTTGCTGTTGCCGGTGACGCTTACCGAGCCAATGCGGTACTGTTTGCCTTCCGACATGCGGATTTGGACGTCAATGGAGTCTTCGCCCACCAGGGTCTCAAAAGGGTATATCTGAAACGAGAGGTAGCCGTCGTCCTGGTAAAGCGATGTAATGTCGCGTCCGGCCGGATTGAAGTACAACCGGTTTTCGAGCAGCTCGAGGTTGTACACCTCACCCTTGCGGATACCGATGATGCTGTCCAGTTGCCCGGTGCGGTACTTGATATTGCCGGAGAAGGTGATGTTGCGGAAGAAGAATTTTTTGCCTTCGCTCATGGCAATATCGAGTTTCGGGCGGTTGGCGGCTATGACAGACAGGCTGTCGGCGATGATTTTCGCGTTGCGGAAACCTTCCTTGTTGTAAAGTGCCAGCAGTTTGTCTTTGTCTTCTTCGTATTCTTTGCTGATGTAGCGCGAGGCTTTAAAAATGCGGTACCAGCGTTGCTCCTTCGTGTTTTTGAGGGTGCGCTTGAGCCGTTTGTCGGAGAGGGCTTCGTTGCCGGCGAAGTCGATGGAGGCCAGTTTCATCTTCGCCCCTTTTTTGATTCTGAAGTTGAGGCGTACGGCATTGGCCATGACTTCGTCGGGGGCTTCCGCAATCTGCACGCTGATGGCATGGTAACCCTTTTCGGCGAAGTGTGTTTTGATGATATTGGTGCAGGTGTTTTTAAGGTTTTCATTGACCACCTGGCCGCTGCGCAGGTAATCGAGCAGTTTTTCCCGCACCGCGTTGGCTTCGCTTCTGCTGATATCTCCGTCGATGGGCCAGGCGCCCAGCCGGGGCAGTTCCTTCACCTGAATAACCAGATAGACCTCATTGCCCCTAAACTCGGCCGCATAGACTTCAACCTCGGAAAACAGGTGCTGGTCCCACAGGTTGCGGATGGCCTTTGCAATGCGGTCTCCCGGAATCATCACTTCATCCCCTTCGCGTATTCCGGCAAACATGCGGATGGCCTGCACGTCATTGATGGTGGCTCCGGTGATGGTGATTCCAGCTACTTTATAGGGTTTTGGACTGGCATAGTCGACCCCTTTTCCAATCTGGACCTGGGCGTGGAGTCCGGATAGTGCCGCCGGCAGCAGCCACAGGAAGAGAAAACGGTATAGGGTTAGGATGCGCATACGTTTAGTCCTGGGGTTGCAGTTGTTCGCTGGTTTTGCCAAAACGCCGTTCGCGCGATTGAAAATCCAGGATGGCCCGATAAAAGGCTTCTTCGTCGAAATCGGGCCAGAGCGTGGCGGTGAAATACAATTCTGCATAGGCGAGTTGCCACAGCAAAAAGTTACTCAGGCGTTTTTCTCCGCTGGTGCGAATCAGCAGCTCAGGATCGGGAAAATGGCTTGTGCAGAGGTAGTCGTTGACCCGCTGGGAATTAACAGCTTCAGGACTTACCCCGTCGGTAATAATTTTCCGGATGGCGTTGATGATTTCCCACCGCGCGCTGTAGTTGAGCGCCAGTATGAGGTTGATGCGGTCGTTGGCGGCGGTGCGCTGTGTTCCGCGTTCGAGTTCTTCGC
>DHLU01000154.1:12406-12719 GCA_002405435.1 Flavobacteriales bacterium UBA4660 | reverse complement strand
CTGCGTGCCGCGTTCGAGTTCTTCGCGGCAGGAGGCGGGCAGGTTGTCGAGGTCACCGATGGCATGCAGCCTTACACCGTTGCGGTCAAGTTCGTCAATCTCTCCCACGATGGTATGCACCAACAGGTTCATCAGCGCCTCCACTTCTTCCTTGGGCCGGTTCCAGTTTTCCGTGGAAAAAGCATACAGGGTGAGGTACCTGACCCCCGCACGGGTTGCAGCCTTGAGCGATGCCCTTACGGCTTCCACGCCATTGTGGTGCCCGAATATTCTCTCTTTGCCGTGTCCTTTGGCCCATCGCCCGTTGCCATCC
>DHLU01000154.1:6696-12273 GCA_002405435.1 Flavobacteriales bacterium UBA4660 | reverse complement strand
TTGGCCCATCGCCCGTTGCCATCCATAATGATGGCTACATGCTGGGGTACATTAGACAGGTCAATCTGATCGAAAAAGCTCACTGTGCAGGGTTAAGGGGGGTCACTTGAAGCAATTATCTGGCTTCTTGTTGAGCCGTATGTTTAGTGATAAGGTTGCAAAACTATACCAGTCCCGCCTTCCCGGATCGCCGCGCATCATTCCCCCGTTGTCGCCCTGAGGGCCCTCCTGGGTCAGGCTGGGGTCGGCCAGCACCACGGCTAAGTCTCCGCTGTTGTCTTCGAGCAGGTTGGGGTCAGCATAGATGCCGCTGACATCGTCGAAGTAGTCGGTCCAGGTGCGGCGTATGCCCCATTCCAGCGAGAGTCCAAAAACACCAAACAGGTTGACTTTCAGTCCAACGCCAAAAGGCACGCAGAGCCCGCTCGTCCGGTACTTGTCTTCAAAACCCTCAAGACCCTGCCCCTCGGTGCCGATGGGCTGCAGTTCGTACCACACCCCGTTCAGGGCGGCTTCGGGCTGCATGTTATAGACACCCAGACCGGCAAAGAGGTAGGGTGAGATATTCTCGGTGCCTTTTCTGCCGATCTGATAATTGAAATAGTTGAGTTCCATCTGCAAACTCCCTTCCCAGAACCGGTTGCGGAAGTGCAGGTTGCGGTTTCTGCTCCAGGCATCGCGTGAATCGCTGTCATAGGCCAGCACCTGACCATAGAGCAAACCCGCTTTCACGGTCCATCTCCGCGAGATATTCTGCCGGTAGGTGAGGCCACCGGAAGACTGGAGCCGCGTGCCGAAATGCCGGTAGGGGTTTATTTCTCCCAGGTAATAGGCGGTGCCGAACACCAATCCGATCTCCTTGCTTTTGTCGGCACGGGAAACCTGGGTCTGTGCCGGTAAGCAGGCGGTGGAGGCGACAAAAAGCACCAACAGGAGCATCGTTTTCACGAGCCCCTTAACGGGAAGGAAAGCGGGGATATTGCCGTGTCGGTGCATGGAAATCAGGGTCGCGAAGGTACGAAGCCCGGCGGTTGTCAGTTAGCGCCTTCGCGCCGCAGGTTTTCTCGGATTTCTTTCATGAATTCGCTGGCAAAAACGAATTCGCCGATTTCCTTATTGTCGCTGTATAGGATTTCTCGCCGGCTGCCGTGCCACCAGAGTTTTCCCTCGAAGATAAAGTTGATATTGTCGCCGATTTCGATGACCGAATTCATGTCGTGCGAAACCACCACGGTGGTCATATTGCTTTCGTAGGTAATTTCCCTGATGAGGTTGTCGATCATGATGGCGGTCTGCGGATCGAGCCCGGAGTTGGGTTCATCGCAGAACAGGTATTTCGGGTTCATGGCGATGGCCCGTGCGATGCCGGTTCTTTTTTGCATACCACCGGAGATTTCAGAGGGGTAGAGGTGATTTTTTCCCTCCAGGTCAACACGCTTCAGGCACCACTGCACGCGGTCTTTCATCTCAGACTTCGACATTTTGCTGAACATCCGCAGCGGGAACATCACATTTTCCTCCACGGTCAGGTAGTCAAAGAGGGCCCCGCCCTGAAAGAGCATCCCCATGTCCTGGCGCACGATTTTACGCTGTTTCCTGTTCATGGTGGTGAAGTCGCGGCCGTCGAAGATGACACTTCCCTCGTTGACCTCCATCAGGCCAACCACACATTTGGTCAGCACGGACTTGCCCGAACCGCTGCGGCCGATGATAAAATTAATTTTGCCCCTTTCGAAGATAGCCGAGATATTGCTCAGCACCTGGTTTCCATCGAAACTTTTGTATATGTTTTTCACCTCAATCACAGCAGCAGCAGTTGCGTCAGGACGTAGTTGGTTATCATAATCAGTATGATGCTGTACACAACAGACTGTGTGCTGGCGCGGCCAACCCCCAGTGCGCCGCCGCGTGCGAAATAGCCGTTGTATCCGCTGATGGTGGTGATGATGAAGGCAAAGGCGCAGGTTTTTTCCAACGCATAGGTAATCTGGTACGGGTCAAAATAGTACTGAAGGCCATATTGGAAGTCGGCAAAGGATATGACCCCGGTGGTTTCACCGACGAAGGCGCCCGCCGATATGCCGAGGAACATCGAAATGACCACCAGAAACGGGAATATGAACAAAGCGGCCACAATTTTGGGCAGAATGAGGTAGCCGGCACTATTGACACCCATAATTTCGAGGGCGTCAATTTGCTCCTGCACCCGCATGGTTCCTATTTCCGAGGCGATATTGCCGCCTACCTTGCCGGCGAGGATGAGGCTGATGATGGTGGGGGAAAACTCAAGGATCATGGTTTGCCTCGTAGTGAAGCCGATGGTCCACTTCGGTATCCAACCGCTATCAATCTGGGCGGCTGTCTGCAAGGTGACTACTGCACCCATGAAGAGCGACAGGAGCGCCACGATGCCCAGCGACTGTAGCCCGATCTTGTCGACTTCCGCCACTGTGAGCCGCCTGTAGACGGCAAACCGTTCGGGCTTGCCAAACACATCGGCCAGCAGTAAGACGTACCTGCCTGCGCTGCGGAAAAGGGTTACCATGAGAAGTGCTGCGAAAATAGCAGACCGGCATGTGCCGGTGCGCATGGGCAAGCGGCAGTTATTGACAGCAGGCTTCGCTTTTGAATTTGGAACAAGGGTGCCGGTGGCATGAATCAGCCCCTTGGTCGAATTCCCTGACAAGGAAGAACCGAATGCCGGTAAATTGGTTTAACTTGCTATACCCTATTGCTTCAACCATGAAAACCTTTTGCACCCTTTCAGTTATACTGCTGCTGCCCCTGCTGATGCGGGCACAGGCGCCTGCGCTCACCCTGACCGCGGAGGAAGTGGTGATTGCCGAAAACGCCCTCGCCTCCATTCAGTCTACTACGGGCGGGGCACCACATTGCATCCGGCTCTATGCTTCCTTCCCCGACAATTTCGAATTACAGGTTGTATATGGCAACACCTTCAACCCGCTTTCGCTGCAGGCGGGCGGTATTTTCTACCAGCATCCCGAAGGCGGACCCACCACAAAAGACATAAATCCGGGCCTGATTCCCCTGTTGCCCGCATTGGGTTACGACAGCTGGCTGACTATTGGCTACACCAGCCAGACGGGCAACCAGCTCACCGTATTGCCTCTGGATTTGTCTGTTTTTTCGGCATGGGAAGCCGGTGCCAATCTCTTGGTGAATGACCTGGTGGGTGGTGCCGTTTCCATGGGCGCCCTGCCCACCGCTTTTCCACCCAACACGCCCGATGCATCAGGGCAGGTGCTTATTGCTCAGCTCACGGGAACGGGCGATTTCAGCGGGTGTCTCAACCTGCAGTTGCGCAGGCTCAATCCAGATGGCACCGTGTTTGACCCGCCCGGGTCGGCGACCTCCGAGACCTACGTGTACAGCAACATTTGTTTCAACTACGCCTTTGGCCCTGAGGAGCCCTGTGCAGGTGATTTCGACCAAAATGGCCTGATAGCCACCTCCGACGTGTTGCTGTTTATGTCTGATTTCGGTTGTGCCTCTGCCTGTGCCAAAGACCTCACCGGTGACGGCGGGGTATTCACCAGCGACCTGCTCATTCTGCTCGGCGTTTTCGGAACGGCCTGCCCTGACTGACGCGCACAGGTTATAGGTTCACCTGGCCCGGTGCGGATGGTCTATCGGCAGTCACTTCGGAAACAGTTCTTGCCGTTGCATTTTTGCGACCGCGCAATGAAAAGCCCTACCGTATTCATTTCCTCCGATGTGTCCTTTGCCCGCGACGTCGTGCCCGAAGGAGTTACCTGCATTGCGAAGTCTATGATTTCGGTGCAACACCTTCCCTTTCAGTTGCCTGATTCCCTGCCGCCATGGCTGTTCTTCTCATCGCGCGAGGCTGTCAGGGCATTTTTTGCGCAGGTTGAGGGGATTCCATTGCCGAAACTCGCGGCCATCGGAACGGGAACGGCAGCGCTGCTGAAAACCCGGGGTCCCGTGCTTTTTACCGGTGAGGGTCCTTCTACGCCCGATACGGCGCGGGCCTTTGCCCGCTTTTCTGAGCCCCATGGGGTGCTCTTTCCCTGCGCTGAAAACAGCCTGCGCACGGTACAGCAGGCATTGCCTTCCGAACGGGTGACCGATCTGGTCTGCTACCGCACCACGGAGGCGCCGGTCACCATCACCGGAGCAGATATGCTTGTCTTTACCTCGCCTTCCAACGTGAGGGCCTTCGTTTTGCAAAATGCCTTTCTGCCCCATCAGCGTGCGGTCGCTATGGGCGAGGCCACTGCGCTCGAGCTGCACCGGCTCGGGGCAGCGCGGGTAGAGGTGGCCCCTGCTCCCAGTCGCGAGGCCCTTCGAAACACAATAATCAAGGTGCTTTCAGGTTATTCGACGTAATTTTATGCCATGCCAAAACTGCTGCTGACACTCCTATCTTTAGTTGTTTTCTTCCCGGTTGCAGATGCACAATTGGTGCAGGAGCCTGAGGATGACCTAACACCCAAGTACGTAAACGAATTTCTCAACATCGGCGTCGGGGCCCGCGCCCTGGGTATGTCGCTGGCTCAGGTGGCCTCGGTCAATGATGTGACCAGCGGCTACTGGAATCCTGCCGGATTGCTCGGCATACGCAGCGACCTCGAGGTAGCGGCAATGCACTCCGAATATTTCGCTGGCATTGCCAAATACGATTATGCCGCCATCGGCAAGGGCATTGACTCGGTGAGTGCAGCAAGTATTTCCTTTATGCGCTTTGGGGTCGACGACATCCCCAATACCACTGACCTGATTGATGCAGGAGGCAACATCGATTACGACCGTATCACCACATTTTCGGCAGCCGATTATGCTTTTATCTTTTCCTATGCCCGAAGGGGATGGAAAAAACCAGGTAGCAGCGTCGATTTGGTTAACCAGCGCCCGTCAGGCTCAGGGTTAAGTTGGGGTGCCAACGCCAAGGTAATCTATCGCCAGGTTGGTGATTTTGCCTCTGCCTGGGGCTTCGGTCTTGACGCTGGAGTGCAATACGAATGGCGCAAGTGGAAACTCGGCGCTATGGCGCGTGATATTACGTCTACGTTCAATGCATGGAGTTATACCCTCGACCAGCAGACGCAGGCCGTCTTTCAGCAGACGGGTAATGCCATTCCGGCAAACGGACTCGAGATCGCGCTGCCCAGGCTGATTTTGGGAGGGGCGCGCTACTGGAACTGGAAGAAGGTATCGCTGCTGGCCGAATTCAATGCAGATTTCACCACCGACGGCAGGCGCAACGTGCTGGTATCGGCAGAACCGGTGAGTATTGATCCGCACGTCGGATGGGAACTGGGCTACAACAATGTTATTTTTCTCCGCATGGGAGCGGGTAACGTGCAGCGCGTGAAAGATTTCGACGGCAGCGATGCCCTTACCTGGCAGCCCAATATGGGGGTAGGACTTCGTATCAAACAACTGGTACTCGACTACGCCCTCAGCGACATCGGAAACCAGAGTGATGTGTTGTATTCGAATGTGTTTTCCCTGAGGTATAGCATCTATAAGACGCAGCGGGGTTAGGATAGACAATTACGAATTGGCAATTACGGGTGTTCAATTAAGAGGGCAGCT
>DHLU01000154.1:0-6562 GCA_002405435.1 Flavobacteriales bacterium UBA4660 | reverse complement strand
AATTACGAATGCAGCGGTGTGGTGAAGAGCGGGTTCAATTGTTTTCCGTCTTTGAAATTGTCTGAAGAATCTTTGGGAATGATCAAGCTTCGGCTTTCTGCCGCAGCGATCGGGCGTTGAATGCAGGATTGTAATTCTTCACCCGTAACCGTCAATGTTGGCAATGAATCACGCTGCACAATTATCTCACCCGTAATGCATAGTGTTAACCTTCATTTTTTATTCCTACACTATTCTTCACAGTGGGTTGGATTTTTCCGCGAATTCTCCACAACTCATCTGCATCGTGAAGCAGGGCTAGTGATTCTGTTGCCGTTACGCAGCCACCGGCATCCCGGAGTCTGATCCAGTAGACAGTTTCCCGGGCTTCCTTGCAGGTGATCGAAAGTTTTGAGGGGAAATCCCGTTGGGATTGCCTGCCGATGCTTTCTTCCACGTTTGCACCGACCGGGGTGGCAAAACGCCATAGTTGTTTAGAGAGAAGATATTCCCGTTTCTCCTGTTGCAGCTATCTGAAGAGATGGATGGTTTTAACGGCAAACGCGAATGACCTTTCCTGAACAAGATGGTTTCCTTTCATCTTTTCATCACTTGAAATCTTGCATTGTCCTACGCTACATTTTCGGATGCCTCGGACAAAAACCACCCGCCATCAACCTGTGCTTTGAAGTGTAAAATTTTCAGAAATTGGTGCTATGACTTACCTGGTAATTTGCGATTCACAATTCGTAATTGTTCCTCCAATTACTCTTTCGATAACCGGCCTTTGGCTATTTGTTACCTGCGTGATGTATTGACGGCGAGCATCCCGGAGGCGGTGAACATACTTATTGCCAACACCAGGTGCAGGGGTTGCGAGAAATGGGGGAGGGAGAAATAGACCAGGGTCATGCCGGCGGCGACTTCGGCGAAGAGCAGAAACGCCAGGAGTTTAAATGACAGGGGTTGCAGTTTGCGGCTGTTGTAGCGGTACATCAGGGCCACCATCGCGAAGAATAGCAGCGATAGCGAGCGGTGGATGATAAACCAGGTGTTGGACACCAGTGTTTCTGCAGCAGTTTCGCGGGAGCCTTCCGCAAGGAGTGCATCGACATGTTCGCGCACCTGTGTGCCCAGCAGGATTTGCAGTGTGAGCGCGATCCATGCAATCCATGCCAGTATTTGAAAGCGCGCATTTGCCTGGTAAGGAACAGGTTTCAGCCGGTAGCGCGTGAGTATCAGAAACGTCAGTATAGCCATGGAGCACAACATGTGCAGGGTGATGGTGCCTTTGTGCAGGTTGCGGTCAACCACCACCTTGCCCAGCCAGGCTGCCACCATAATCATAAGCAGCGCACCACCTGCGTACCACCACGCCCGCGGATGGGAGCGTCTTAGCGCGAAAGTCACGGCGAATAGAGCCAGCGCAGCGAGTCCGGCCAGGGCACCCAGCAAGCGGTTGAGGTACTCTGTCCAGGTATGCACGGCATTGAAAACGGCATAGTTGTGACGGGGGTATTTGAACCAGCGGTTGCGGTCGAACCGGGCATCAGTGGTATGTGTTTCCGAGGCCACCCACAGGGTGTCGTTGCGCACCACCATCTGGCCTTTTTCAAACGACTTTCCTTCGCGGAAAGTGAGGGGCTCAGGGTCTGTCGGCGGTATCAGGTATCCAAAGCACTTCGGCCAGTCGGGACAGCCCATTCCGGCGCCGGTGGTTCTGACTACACTTCCGGCCAGAATGACCAGAAAAATGGAGACAAGGGTGAGGGTGGAAAGCCGCAGGGCCAGGGAATGCATGGTGCAAAATTACGGAGGGCGTGCAATGGCAGCATACGCGCACGGTCAGCGCACCAGCAAGACATAGCCCGACTGGTTTTCTCCGCGCTGGTTTGCGCGCGGCACCAGTTGCCAGTAATAGGTGCCACCCGTTGCGTCATCACCCGGCCAGCCCGATTGGATGTCATCTGTGGTAAAGATGGCTTCTCCCCACCGGTTGAAAATGGTGAGTGTCCAGTCACCCACAAAAGTGTCAAGGGGCCTAAACCGCTCATTGTCGCCGTCGCCGTTCGGTGTGAATATATTGGGCATGTTCACGAAGCCTTCATTCAGTATCACAACGAAACCGGATATAGAGTTGGAGCAGCCGTTTTCATCAACGACCACCAGTTCGACAGGGTAATTGCCCGGGACCGGAGGAAATACAACCACCGGATTTTCTGATGAATCGGCCGGTGCAATTTCTCCGAAGTTCCATACCCAGCTGTTAACAAGGTCAGATCCGTCTGGGAAAAAACTGATGTCAGTGTTGGTTATATAGGCAGGCTGAGGTGCTGCGGTGAATGAAATAGCGGGTGGGCCAAATACCTCAATCAGTTGTGTATAGGTCGTATCGAATACGCATCCCTGCGCTGAGGTAACAGTGAGTGATACGTCGTAGATTCCCGGTTCGGTATAGGTGTGTTCGGGTTCGCACGCGGTTGAACTTTCGCCGTCTCCGAAATTCCATACGCAGGCCGTAGTTTGTCCGGGCGTGGTATTGGAGAATGAAGCGGTGAGCGGTAAGCAGCCCACGACAGGATCGGCTTCCAGCGTAGGGAATACAGCGGCGGGGGGTAGCACGTTAATGTCAGCAGTGTTGCAGGTGGAATTATCCAGGAAGGTGACACACTGGTATGTGCCAGGCGTCAGGTTCAGGGTACTTAATGCGAGGGTACTGTCTGTTTGTCCGTCTATCGCCACGCCCTCTGCATACCACTGATAGCCGACAATTTCTTCTTCCGTATCGTCTGCGTTGTTGACCAGCACCAGGTCATCGGTGCAGATGCCTCCTGTTGTCGTGATGGTAGAAAACGATGCGCTCGTGTTGAGCAGGAGGTTGTCAACCCAGAAATAGGGATAGCAGGTGATGAGCGTGAAATCAAGGGAAAAGTCATCAGGAATATCGCATGGACCGCCGATCATGATGGCTTCGATATCCACGCCGGGGGTAAATTCGATGGTGACCGTTTGCCAGTTGCCATCGGCCGAGTAGTTGACATGCCCCAACTCTATCCATCCTTCTACCGACAGCGGACAGCCGTAATCCATTAAGGTTGTATCAACCACTATCGGCCAAAGCGGACATGCCGGAGATCCGAAAATGGTGATATCCACATCGCCGTAATAAACGCCCTGGCTATTAAAGCCATCCCAGGATGAACCTGCGAGGTCCATCTGTAGGGTGTAATTTTCTCCGGCCAACATGGGATTAAGCAGGCATCCGCCGATGTATTCATTGTACAGCGTGGTATCGGTAGATGGGAAGATGGGCAGTTGGTTTGAAATGATAAAACCGCCAATGCCGTCGCCGTCTGGAACGGGCATGGGGATTGCCGGGTCCCAAAAACCGCCCTCTACGTTTAAAAAGAAGTCGCTCGTGCCGTAAGTGGCCTGCTCCCATGTGGTGGCACAATCCAGCATGCTGAAGGTCATGGGCAGACAATCATAGGATTCGAACGAAGGATTCGGAATCAGTGATGTGATTTCTTCAACGGAGTTACATATACAATCTGCAACATCGTTGAGATCGATGAGCCCATCGCTGTCGTCATCAATTCCGTTGTTGCAGATTTCCTGCGCACCGGCCGTTAGTGAGAGCAGCAGCACAATCAGCGCGGCTTGCCATCTTTTCCGAAAAGAGCTACGTGAGAATTCTCCGGATGCGAAGGGTAAAGAATACATATTCATTTTTTAGTTCGCTTTAAGAACATCACTGAGGCCTGAAGGGTTGCATGCATCAACGCTGATTGTCTGAATTTCGTTGCGGCGTGATGCCGTTACAATACCGCATGATTTCAAATGCCGCCACTTCCCGGCCGCCAATCATTTAGTTCACCTGTGCCTTACACACAGGTCTGCTTCGACCCTAATCGCGGTCGTTATTTAGTTGTTGGCTTCTTCGTTACGTAGTTGAAAAAATGCGCTCACGGGTGATGTGCGCATTACCGGCCCCGGGCCTTTAAACTACAGGGTTTCCTGCGGGTTGAAGGATGTTGCCACTGCCCAACAGGCATATACACCATCGGCCACCGGGGTTGAAACTTGTGCGCCGTTGCCCTTGCGTGGCTCTAAGGAAGCTGTGCTGCTGCGCATGTTGGCCCGCCGATAAAAAATATATCTGCTGAATACCGCACCCGCGCGCGCGTAAGTGCACGATGTTGCGAAAACCAGCGAGGTGTTCATGTGAATTGAAGCATGAATCAAGGCCGAGCGTGATTGCGTGCATGTTGCTCTATCAACAGGCGCCTGTGTTATTGCAGATAACCTCTGCGGCCATCAGACAAGGTGCTGAGCCATTTTCCTGCCGGGTTGCTGTTGGTCTATTGAATGGAAAGAAGGTGCATCCAGCGCTCAGAAGGACTGACAGCTTGGGGGGAAACATTGCACGAAGACCCGGACGAAAGTCCGGCAAGATCATGTGCGAAAGAGAGGGTGTATGGAGGTGCTTAGTCTACCAGCTTTGACACCATGCGCAGCATGTCAATCACCCTGACGAGGGGGCTGAGGTCATAGGCATTCATTTCCGAACCGGAACCTGCGCCTGAGGAAGAATGGCTTCCGGTGTAGTTGATGAGGTCAATGGATTTGACAGCGTACATGCCATCCATCAGGCTGTGCACTTTATCAGCCAGCTGCTTTTCGTTCACCTGCGCGGGATCAAAGTCGACCTCGACGATATTGACTTCCCTGCCTTCGGCGAAGTTGAGGCGGGTATCTTTCACTCCCGCCATGGCGCGCAATTCCTTTTGAATCTTACCGCCGCAACCTGCTTCGCAGGTCATGCCCTGAATATTGAGACACGCAACGGTTTTTTCTTCCGCCGCATTCACTTCCTTGCGGTTCACCTGAAGCTCCTGTTCGGCAGCCTTGGGCTGACACGCCAGCACGAGCAGCAGCGCACCGGCGAAAAGAGGAAAAAGTTTTGGCGTCATGGCATCAATTTAAGGAGTTCAAAATTAGCGGCTTACTTGGAAAATGGCGCTTTTTTTACAAAATTTGTGCATTGCCGGGGTGTTTTTCGGCTCAGTACGCGGCGCATTTGTCGAAAAAGCGGCCCGAAGGATGCGGCGGTTACGGAGGCTATTGGAGGAAAGTCAGCCTTTCGTACCCAAAGCGCAATAGGTTTGCAGCCATTCCATGCATCCCCCAAAGCTCTCCCACTGGCTGGTATTCTTGTTGATTTCGCTCACCTGGGGTAGTTCCTTTATCCTGATGAAACTTGGAATGGAGCATGAAGAACACGGTGCCGTATTTTCTGCCGCTCAGGTGGCATCCCTTCGTCTCGCCCTGGGCGGACTGGTGATGTTGCCACTCTTTTACCACGCCTTGCGCAACATTCGCAAAGAAGACTGGAAATGGATGGTCATTGTGGGGTTTGTCGGGAGTGGGATTCCGGCCTTCTGTTTCACCACCGCAGAAACCTACCTGGACAGCAGTGCTGCGGGAATTCTCAATTCGCTAACCCCCCTGTTTACGCTGCTTATAGGCACCTTCGCATTCCACAAACCCGCCCGGAAAGGGCAGGTATGGGGCATTTTGCTGGGTCTGGCGGGAGCCGTCAGCCTCATCAGCCTCAACGGATTCAGCGACGGTAACAACTGGATCTATTCACTGCTGGTAGTGGCAGCTACTATTTGTTACGGGCTCAGTATCAACACGATAGGCTATCGTTTACGTCACATCAAGGCCCTGCACATCACGGCGGTTTCGCTGGTAATGGTAGGCCTTCCTTCGGCCGTATATGCCTTGTTTTCAGGAAGTTGGACGATTCTCCATACCCACCCGGCTGGACACGAGGCCTTTGGTTTCATCCTGATTCTTTCCGTGGCAGGCACGGCAGGTGCGGCCATGGCCTATTTCTGGCTCGCCCATTCGGCCGGGGTATTGTTTGCTTCTTCGGTGGCCTATGCCATGCAGATCGTCGCAGTGGGCTGGGGTTTGAGGCGCCAGGAGCCTCTCACCGGGATGCACGTGGTGTGTGGCCTGATTATCCTGGCCGGGGTCTACCTGGTCAACCGCAGCAGTATGGCCCGGATGGCCCCGGCCGAAAAATGACGGCGCGCTGTTGGCCAAACGCTCGTCCTTCATATATTTGCGCCCCTTTTAAAGAATTTATTAACCCATAAACGCATCCCATCATGTACGCAATTGTTGAGATAGCAGGGCACCAGTACAAAGTACAAAAAGACCAGCAGGTCATCGTAAACCGTCTCACCACGGCTGAAGAAGGCAAAAAAGTTGACTTCGACCGCGTGTTGTTGATAGAAAACGATGGTAAGGTAACTGTTGGCGCCCCCGCTATAGATGGAGCTAAAGTGACCGCCAGTGTGGTCCGCCATCTCAAAGGTGACAAGGTCATCGTATTCAAGAAAAAACGCCGTAAGGGCTATCAGAAGAAGAATGGTTTCAGGGCTTACCTGACCGAACTGAAAATTGAAAAAATTTCAGCCTGATACTAACCCCAACATTAAAAGCACAATACCATGGCACATAAGAAAGGTGAAGGTAAAGTAAAGAACGGCCGCGAATCGGAAAGCAAGCG
>DHLU01000223.1 GCA_002405435.1 Flavobacteriales bacterium UBA4660 | reverse complement strand
GTGCTGTTGGTTACCAGGTAACCGCTCCAGATATGCGACAGTTCGTGAGAAAACAGTGAAACAAGTGATATGTCTCCGGCGAAGATGTTCGGAGTGGCGAAAGTCAGTTTCGGATTTTCCATTCCGCCGAAGGGGAAAGAGCCAGGCAGAAGCAAGAGGTCGTAAAGGCACCATACATAGGGTCCGTAAAGTTTTTCTGCAGCTTCCACCATTTTTTGCATATCGCTGAATTCGGCCGTTGCTGCTTCGATAACACTTGGCAGGGCATAGACCCCGGTCTGCTTGCCGACTTCCCTGAATTCCAGGTTGCCGACGGCCAACGCCATCAGGTAGGAAGGAACGGGCTGGTCCATGCGAAACCGGTACAGGCCTTCCGCGTTTTTCTGCTGGGGGTTTTCGGCGCTCATGAGGGCCAGCAAGCCTGGCGGGCATTGAACGGTAGCCTCGTAGGTGATGCGCACGCCCGGAGAATCCTGGCAGGGTATCCATGTGCGGGCGAGAATGGCCTGTGACTGGGTGTAGAGAAAGGGGCTGTCGCCATCTACCCATTGCAGTGCTTCGGCATCCGGACGCGTGGCGTAGCTGATGCTAATTTTTTTTGTGTTTGCTTGGATGGGTATAGAGAGCGCCTGGCCGAGGAATTCTTTTTCGGGACCGAGTTGAAAGGTCGCAGGCGCCCCATCTACCATTACCTCGCCAATGTTCAGTCCTTTGGTGTCGAATACGATGTGTGAGGTGTCTGCAATGTTTTCAATATCGTAGACTGCGGTGGCTTGCAGCACATGCTTGTCAAAATCCACCTGCGCCTGCCAGTTAAGGTGATTGACCTTCGCCGCATTGGGTTGCGACCAGGTGTGGGGATCTCTGGCGAGTTTCATGGAAGCAATCATCATGCGGGTTTTGTCCGATCTTTCGACGGATGGGTTTTCTGAGCAGGAGAATGCAATAAAGGCAGTGAGCAGCAGAAAAGGGGACAGCGTTTTGGTCATTGTTCCGGGTCGATGTGAATCACAAAGTTACGAAGGGCGTGAGCGCTGTTTTCCCGGCCAGGTTATCGTCTTTTTTGTTCCAGAAACCGCAAGGCAGAAGGATTGGAGGTAATCTCCTGCAGGTCGGCCAGGTTTTTCTCAAGGTCAATCTGTATGATGCTCCAGAGCATCTCGGCATCTACGTCATAAAATTCGTGGGAAATTCGGTTGCGCAGCCTGTGCATGCTGATCCAGGGAATTTTTCGGTAGCGCTTCTGCACACTGAAGGGAATTTTACGCGAACATTCGCCAAGTACCTGAAACTGCCTTTCCACGGCATCCGTGGTTTTGCGGTCGGCGACAAACTGTTCGAAATCCATGCCTGCCGTATGCTGCTGTATGCGCACGCACGCTTTCACCATGCTGCGAAGGAAATAGTTGACGATATCGGGAGAATAGCTCACAGGTAATGGACGGAGCTGAGGACCTTTTCTTTCAGGTCCCGGTGAATGCCGTGTTCGGTAGTGATATCAATCCGGCGCTGGAGTTTATTCTCGAGAAAATCTTCCAGTTCGAAAAATTTCCAGCCTACCGGCCTGCTGAATCTTACCAGCAGGTCAATATCATGTTCGGGGTTGCCCGGGTCGGGACTGAGGGTGCTGAAATACCCGATTTGAATCACATTGAATTTGGATTCCAGCGTGGGCTTGAGCCTGCGCAGTAAATTGATAATTTCTCCTGAGGATTTCATGGGGTGGAAAATCTACCGAATACACCCAACGGCAACTTTAATCCGCTCTCGGCGCGAAGGTACAACTCTCCGATGTGCAGGTGATTGCCTGCAAATTTACCGAGCAGGTTTTCCAGGATTACGGCTGAGAGACCGAGGCTGTAGGCGTTGAGGATGAGAAAGTGTTTTTCGGGGTCGAGCAATTGCAGCACGTGGCTCACCATTTCGGCGATGTTGTCTTCCAGTTTCCATTTTTCTCCCTTGGGCCCGTGGCCGAATGCCGGCGGATCGAGGATGATGCCGTGATAGCGGTTTCCGCGCCGTGTTTCGCGCTGGACGAATTTCAGCGCATCTTCCACCATCCAGCGAATGTCCGATTGTCCGCTGAGCTGCATATTTTCATTGGCCCAGGTTACCACCTGTTTGATGCTATCGACGTGGGTGACATCGGCTCCTGCGGCGCGCGCAGCGAGTGACGCTCCGCCGGTGTAGGCAAACAGGTTGAGCACCTTGCACGAACCGGCCCCGAGCGCCCTGGTGCGGGCATGGATATAATCCCAGTTTACGGCCTGCTCAGGGAATACCCCAACATGCTTGAAGGCAGTGAGCCCCAGCCTGAGCGTGAAATGCGCTTTGTCTGGCAGCGTATACTGGATGCGCCATTGGTCAGGCATGGATTTCAGTTTCTGCCATTCTCCGCTGCTGCTGGTTTTCTGGACAAACCTGACATGGGCCTGACGAATCCAGTCCTTCTCAGCCAGCCGACGTTCCCAGACCGCCTGCGGCTCAGGACGTATGGTGACGAAGCTTCCAAAGCGTTCGAGTTTTTCGAAATTCCCGCAATCAATCAGCGAATAATCGGGCCATTCGCGCGGTGTAAGCAATTCAATCTGCATCGCGGCTGGCAAAGTAAGAACGAAATTGCTACCCCCGGTCTGCTATATTCGCCGCCTCATTCTATGACCAAGCAAAAACTCAATATCAAAGCCTTTCACAACAGAGGTATCCGGAAGCGAAAGGCCATGCGCACCTTTCTTCAGCGGCTCGACAAGAAGCGCCCGTCAAATCTTGCCTGGGTGGCGAAAAGAAAGCAAGCCGAAACTTGGAAGGAAGTTGACTGCCTGGCCTGTGGCAATTGCTGCCGCACCATGGTGCCCACATGGAAAAAAGCCGAGGTGCAGCGTGCAGCGGATCACCTGGGTATGACCTACCAGGCGTTTTTTGACCGCTGGCTTACCATTGATGCAGACAATGGCGACATCATGAATAAGCTCACCCCTTGTCAGTTTTTCAACCGCAAGGACGGCAAGTGCTCGATCTATGAAATCCGGCCCGCGGATTGTGCAGAATTTCCTCATCTCCACTTCAAGGCGTGGATGGATATTGAGTACATCTATACCCAGAACATTCACCGCTGCCCGGCAACGCTTACCATGCTCGAAAAAATGGAAGAGGCCTGGAAAGACGGTGAGATGAACAAGCCCAGGACCTGATGGCGCATTGACAAGCGTCAAGATTGTTCACTTGTTAACCGCGGTCAAGGGAAAAAGCCGGGCGCTTCCGGGACATTTGTTCTACATAACACAACCGTATGAAAGTAAAATGGACCCTGGATCCTGCGCACAGCGAAATGAATTTTCGGGTGAAGCACATGATGATTGCCAACGTCACCGGCAGTGTAGGCCAATTCAATGTAGAGGCCGAAAGCGATGATGATCACCTTTCCAATGCTGATGTTAAGGTTGAAGCGCATCTCGAAACCATCTCCACCGGAGATCCCAAGCGGGATGCTCACCTGAAGAGCGCCGATTTTTTTGACACGGCACAATTCCCGGCTATGACCTTCGTGTCAAGGAAAATGGCCGATGGGAAACTGGAGGGAGATCTCAC
>DHLU01000156.1:19039-20157 GCA_002405435.1 Flavobacteriales bacterium UBA4660 | reverse complement strand
GTATTGCCGGGAGAAGGAGCCAGGGTGGCCTGGCCGACCAGTTATTCCAAGAGGGCTTTCGGGAGCGGGCTTAAGGGCTCGCGGCTGCCCAATAACTGCCCAACCTTTTCGACGGCTTCGCGCGACAGCCTGGGCTCAAGTTTTCCCGAGGCGCCATCTGCCTGACGAATACCAAAAATTTCGTCAAGATCAATCCACTTGCGCTGCGATTCAAGCGGAATACCGAGCAATAGCCTTCTGGCCAGGTTACAAATAACGGCACCACCCATGATTACATCTGAGGCCAGTTGCGGCCAGGTAGTGATGGTCTGCCCCACTTCCATGGCAGAGGCTTTCATACGGGTGCTCAGGCTTTCTACGCCCGAAAAAGGAGTGATGTAGGGCAGTTTGTCTTCGCTGGTCTGAAGCGAGCGCAGAAAGTCGTAGGAAATGTCCTCTGATATTTTGCCGTGCAACAAAGGAAGGTTGCGGTCGAGATCAAAACGCTCCACGTCAATCATACCCCGGTCACTGGTGTCCATCAGCACAGGTATTCCGTGACGGCGGCAATGCTGGCGCGCGAGAATCTTCACCGCAACATCATCGCATTCCTCCACCAGCAGGTCAATGCCCCCGTCGGAGAGGAGGAAATCATCAATATTGTCTTTGTCAATGCCTTGCTCAAAACAAGTGACCTTGAGAAACGGATCAATCTCGGCAATCTCGCGGGCTACGACTGCCGTTTTCCTGACACCCAGCTGGTGTACGCCGGCACGAATCCGGTTGAGGTTCCCGAGTTCCAGGTGGTCAAAATCGGCAATGCGAATCTCTCCTGCCACACGCTCAAGCGCCAGGGCGAGCGAGACGGACTGGCCGACACTCAGACCGATTACCCCAATCTTTTTTCCTGCCAGTGCGGCCTGTTCAGCCGCTGTAATTTTATACCGGTTGCGGATGGTTCGAACCTCCGTAAACTCCGCTTCATCCAACAGGTGAACCAAGGTCTTTCTCCACGGATAATAAACCCATACGCCATATACATCGGGGTGAACATCCCCGAGGTGGGCCGCCGTGAGGTGCTGGTAGGCCTCTTCTGTCAACTTACTTTCAGGATGGCGCAATTTCACAAGATCCCTCAA
>DHLU01000156.1:17531-18915 GCA_002405435.1 Flavobacteriales bacterium UBA4660 | reverse complement strand
GTAGCGTCAGCTGATCGCACACAACGATTCCGGGGGTTTCAGTGAGTAACTGCCGGAAAGCCACCGCGTCTTCTGCCGCATACAGCCGAAAAAACCTGTGGGACATATCCCCTCCGCCGGCAGGAAGACCCAAAGAGACTAATAGGTCATGCAGTTCAGACATGCTATTTTTCAGATAGTTAGATAGTAGAAAACAAGGCCCGAACCCCAATTGTTCCGCTGGCACGCCGGCCTACTGGTATCGGCTCAAAGGTAACAACCCATTGGGAAAAATACACATCGCACTGATTTTCAAACCTTGTTCATATATCCTACGCGGTTGCCCATACCTCGTGATAATCCTTTCATTCCCGCTCAGATGATGTCCATGGCTGATTTCTTCACTTTCAAGACCAGAACATGTTAGCATGTAACCCTACGCATGTTCGTGCGTTACAAGGCAGAGATACCCAAAACTCATCCATTATGGCAGCCTTGAATCCCTCCGGCTTAGGTCAACACAACTTGGAGAACGGTGCATCAGAGCGCCCCAAAGTTCTTTTTCTTGATGACGATAAGGCCAACCTTGACGCGTTCAAGGCCAATTTTCGCGACCAGTTTGATGTGTTCTTAGCCCAAAATCCGGTTGAAGCCTACAACATCGTCCAACAAGAGCAGATTGAGGTGGTGATTACCGACCACAATATGCCTTCTATGACAGGCCTGGAATTTTTGGAATCCATTGCCCAAAGCCATCCCGAGGTACCCCGCATTTTGATTACAGGGTACACGGAGCTGGTCTCTGTTGTGGAAGCGGTGAATAAAGGAAAGGTCTTCAGGATTATCACCAAGCCCTTCAACCTGCCGGAAATCAAGTCTATGGTGCTTGAAGCCTGGGTACAATTCCGCCTGGCCCTGGAAAAAGACAAGACCATTCGCCAACTCACGCGCCAGAACCAGCAATTTGAATTCATCCTGCGCCAGCGGCTTTTGTCGTAAGTCATAACCAGGCTGCGGCCTTAAACAAGTACCTCTTTCTGAAGGAGTGGCTCCGGGCGCGGTGAAGCGTCAGTTCATGGCCACATTTTTCTCGCTGTCTTTCATCTTGCGGTAGTGGTAAGAAAGCCTCGCGAGCATGGCAGAAAATGCTTTCATGGCTTCCTCCGTCTCCGTGGATACAGGTTCTTTTCTCAAGCGCAGCAACAAAAGACCATACAAGGCGACCAACGCAGACTCAACCTCGCTGTTGCTTTTACCATCGGAACGTTCGGCGTATTCAGCCAGAAAGGGCTGTGCCTGCCGGTGCAATTCCGAATAGGTTTTGTCTTTGATAATAGTAAGCAGGGTACCATGCAGAAAATTCATCTCAAATACCAGTTCGTGCAAGGCGCTCAGGTGTCCGCGC
>DHLU01000156.1:16477-17420 GCA_002405435.1 Flavobacteriales bacterium UBA4660 | reverse complement strand
AATACAAGTTCGTGCAAGTCGCTCAGGTGTCCGCGCTTTTCGATCCGCTCAAGCCGCATGCGCTGCATCAGATCTGCAAACCACAATTTCTCTTCTTCAAACACCTCAGGCCCGGGTATGTAGGCCCTGATAAAGTCTTCGAGCCTGGAGGCGTCAAAATGCACGGCACGCACCAGGTCCTCCATCTGCCACATGAACAGCACATATTCGGCAATACTTTGCCTGCGCTTTTTCTCAGCGAGTGTCATTTTTCTTTTTCTGCCCGGTATGCTTCGTTCAGCCCATTGACCACGTCGGCGGTAATGTCGAAAGGCTCGCCGGCAAAAAGGATGATTTGTGCCAGCTGCTGGTAGTTGAGCACCATGTCAATACCCTTGGAGGCCGCGTAGCTCTTCAGGTACTGCTGGATTCGCTCCATCAGTTCTTTGTTTACCTCATCCTGGCGCTTGTAGAGATTTTCTTCCTCTTCGGCCTGAAGTTCCTGCATCTTGTATTCGAGCTGCATAATCCGATTTTGAATCGTGGCCGCTTCGTCATCCGGAAGTTTGTCTCCCTTAGACTGCGCATAGGTCATCAACTCTTCATATTCCTTTTGGGCCGACGCCATCTCCTTCTTCAGCTTGCCCTCGCTGGATTTCATCTTTGCCTCTATCGCGTCTTTCTTTTCGAGGAAAAAATCATAGTGCGCCATAATGCTGTCGCCGTGTATGTAGGCAATGACCGGAGCTCTTCGCTTGGCTGTATCGGCAAAAGCCGAACTGGCGGGCAACTGCATTCCGCCACCCTCAGCAGAAGCCGTTGATGCGGGTGAACTGTCTTTGAAAAGAAGGTAGCACACGGCTATCGCCAGTGCGCAACTCAGGGCAAGTGATATTTTGGATGTCATAGGCAGGGGCTTCGTTAGGGGTGAACAATGTTTTTTCTGGCTTCCTGAAAATTTGTA
>DHLU01000156.1:9570-16330 GCA_002405435.1 Flavobacteriales bacterium UBA4660 | reverse complement strand
CCTGAAAATTTGTACGCATGAGATGAAATGATTCCATACAGGCTTTCATAAAACGGTCATCCACCATCTTCCTTATGTCTTCAATACCCGACACGCTGTCGTGAGACAACTTGTAGGTCTGCTTGTAAATACCTATCTCAATCTCCAGTATATACTTATCGTTATAACTGAAAATGCAAATGCGGCATTCCGGATGGGCGATGGTTTCGATGAGACGCACTGTGTCGTGGTATTTTCGTGCAAAAATAGAATGGCCGGACCCGACAGCGCCGCAGATTCACAGGAAGCTTGTTTGCCGCCTGCCCTGGCTGACCTCCACTGGGCCATTCACAGTCCTCCCCTGCTTTCTTCTGCGCTACTGCAGCAAACAACAGGGCAAACCATTGATGCAGCCACACTCACAGCCTGCTGTCCGGCAACCTGGCCTTCTGAGGAAGATATTGCCGCCAGGCTGCATTCCGAAGGCCTGGAGGGCGAACTGCTTGGAAAAAGATTTGAAGGATTGGTGCGTTACTGGCTGCTTCACCAAACCCGCCTTGAACTGGTAGCCCACAGCCTAACCCTGGCGACGGGCAGAACATTGACCGAATTTGACTTTCTGTTACGCGACCGGTCCTGTGGCCTCTTCCTGCACCTGGAAACTGCCTGCAAGTATTACCTCGCAGCTGCCAATACCACTTCGCACAGCCAGTGGATCGGAACGAATGTGTCAGACCGGCTTGACACCAAACTCGCCGCAACGCGAAGGCAATTTAGCTTATTTACGCAGGCAAAAGCTTCACTGTTACCCGACTGGCCTCCGGGCACTGCTTCGTGTTTCATGCTCAAGGGGTATTTTTTTGTGCCTTTCCGCTTGCTGGGAAAACACTGCCTGCCCGAAGGAGCCGACACCCATTGCCAGGCCGGCTGGTACCTGCCGGTGAGCGACCTGCCCGTCTTTGAAAGTAGCATGGTGCAATGGTGGATCCCTCCGCGCGCGCGGTGGATGGCCCCCGTGCGCTATGCTGTTTCTCCTGAAGAATTACGCGATGGTTATGAAATGGCGCGTCACCTCAGCCGGAAAATCAGGCACGATGGAAAAGCGCGCCTCGTTATACAACTGGAGGCTTCTCAATGCGGATTCCGCGAGGTATCACGCGGATTTGTAGTACCAGACAGTTGGCCCGCACCTGCGCGGAACGGCGTGTGACACAGCTTCAATCCATCTTCTGGCCAACGCGGCGTGCGACCTCCAGTCCGATTTCCCGGTGAAAAGGCCTGCGGATAGGAAACTCCGTAGGTTTAACGTAGTTAAACAGGATACGCAACAGAAAATTAGACACCTTGCGGGTGTGCCGGATGCAGCAGCGCATTTCGACAGGCAAGGCTCCTACGGTCGTCTTGATTTCGCCGGCCGTTCTTCCAAACCAGATCTGCTCCGCACCCAATTCAATGGCCAGCGCGATATAGTCGTATAGCATCCTGGGATAGATCGCCAGGTTGCGGTTTTTTGCGTAGTCAATACCTACTACATGAGCATCCAGCACGACGCCCGAGCGGAAAGCAGCCAGAAAACCCACCGGCTGGTCACCGAGCAGATAAACCCTGAAAATCAATTCGGGGCCCAGCGAGGCCTTCAATGCAACCAGGTCTTCAAAAGTGAGTTTGCCCATTTTGAAATCTGCCTTGGCAAGTACCTGCTCAAACAACGCTGACAGACGCTCCCGGTGGGCTTCCATTTCAGCGACTTCAAAGTCGCACACATCCAGTTGCTGTGATCGCCTCATCGCAGCAAGAGCCTTGGTGCGGAATTTCGTGTTAAGATCAGCCAGGTAGTCATCGAAATGTTTCCAGTGCGGAAGTACCGGCATAATCATGTTATGGTCGACGCGGAACGAAGCAAAACCCGATTTGCCGAGAGCCCCGTCAAAACCGCTGCTACCGGCAAAAAAATCCTTGACTAAGATCGCCGCTACCTCATCGCGCAATTGCGCGGCAATGGTGGAGATAGCGGCACAAAGGCCCTCCATGGCCCGCTCAGGAGGCACGCCGGGGGAAAAACTAAAGGCGTGCGCACCCGTGGCGTAGGCATTACCACACAGCAATATGCTGCCGGTTGACGCATTGCTAGGCGTAAGTTTTTTGGTGAGGTAGCGCACCATGGCATTGCGGCTTTCCAGGTTGGCTTCGACGCGACGCGAACTGAAACCTACCTGCTGAACCACAGCAATGCCCGCAACGGATCCAGCCTCCGAAAACATGAGGTAAAATACCCGATAGACTCCGGCGCTGCGCTCCATCGCCCTGAGATAAGCGGGGGAAAGAAAAACATCATGGCCAGCCCAGCGCAACCAATCGGCCTGAGGCACTTCATCAAAAGTAGCATAAATGCGGTGCGACAGCTGGTCGGGCGAAGCGCAAGACCAAGGTGTTCCATCACATCCAAGCGCTTTGCGGAATTGTTGGAGTGAGGAACCTTGCATGGCGGGCAAAAATAGGAAGTGCCGCCCGGGTTGTGGTTTTACTTTCGTAGAATGAAACTGCAGGGCACAGTGGACACTCCCGATTACGGCATTGTCTTTTTTGACGGCTATTGCCACCTCTGCAACGGCTGGGTAAGTTTTCTGCTGCGCCGCCGCAACGCCCGGCGCCTGCGCTTTGCTCCCCTGCAGGGCACTGCTGCAGCCAAATACCTGCCGGCCATGGCCGGTCCCCAACCGGAGAGCATTATCTATCTGCGGAACCAGCACGTCTATGACCAGTCAGATGCGGTGCTGCAGATTTGCCGCGACCTCGGAAGGGGCTGGAGGCTGTTGTGGATCCTGGCCGTCATTCCGCGGTCCATTCGCAATTATTTTTACCGCATCATTGCCAGAAACCGCTACCGCTGGTTTGGAAAATCGGAAACCTGCCGGTTGCCCAGCGCCGGTGAACGCCAATGGTTTCTCGATTGAATACACTATGATGGATACCCCCACCCCGTTGTTGCTAGTATTTACCGCAGCAACGGTTTTCACGCTGATGTTTTTTATATTCTCTGCGGGTTTTGGCAGCGGCGCTCTCACGCGCAGGCGCACCAATGCCACAGCGCTGCTGATCCTCGGCTGGACCATCTTTATGGCCACGCTTGCGCTCAACGGATACTTCCGTCTGCGCGACGCCAATCCGCCCAAACTGGTGGTAGTTGTAATCGCCTGGAGCCTTGCACTCGCCGTACTCTTCAACCTCTCGTCAGGCAAGAGATTTATTGACGGAATGAGTACCTTCTGGATCACGTTGATTCATACCGTACGCGTGCCCGTTGAAATCTGCCTGTGGTGGCTGGCAACCTACAAACTTGCACCCGAAATGCTCACCTTTGAAGGATACAACGTCGACATCTTCACGGGCATCACCGCACCCCTGATGGCATGGCTGTCACTCTACGAAGGGCCTAAAATCCGACTGGTCTTAAGGTTGTGGAACGCGGCGGGACTGATACTCCTGCTCAACGTATTGGTCACCGCGCTGCTCAGCCTTCCCTCGCCCATGCAGCAACTCAATAAAGACCAGCCGCTGGTGGCGGTCAATGGTTTTCCCTATGCATGGCTGCCGACGGTGATTATACCGCTGTTGGTTTTTGCCCACCTCGCCATGCTGCGAAGGCTATGGTCAGCCAAGGCCACGGCCTGATACAGGCGGCACACAACACCACAAGAAAAGGCAGCGCAACGATGCGGTAGCGCACGGTAGCGCCTAGTATAGGAACGACGGTGCCGATAATACCGCCGAGTATTAGTACAAAGGACAGGCACATCAGCCAAAATGCACGGTACTCACGTCTGGGCAGTCTGAACCGCCAAACGACTGCCACAAGCATCAGTAAATAGCAAAGGTTTTCGAGTGCCGCAGCCCACGTCACCACAGAGTCAGCTTCCCAGAAGAATGGCCTGAGGTAGGTGAGCGCCAGTGCCTGTGGATGGTGCAGCAGGTAATGCCATGCATCAGTCACCGGTGGCACCGACACAAGGCTACCCGCATCGGCCAGTGAGGCTACGGCAATAAAAGCAGCCTGTTTTCCGGCCAACACATGGAGCAGATTCCCTCCACTGAAAAAATAACCAGCCTGTGTCGCCGCCATAAAACAACCGGCCAGGGTGCCCACCCAGAGCAAACCCAGCCACCGTGATATCCGCAGTCGGTACAACAGGAAAAAAAGCAGTCCGGGCAAAAAAGCAATGATTACATATTCCTTCAGGTAAAAAAGAAAAACTAAAAGCACCAGTACCCCTACCAGCCGAAGTGCGCTGAACGAACGCATCAGCCGCGTGAAACCCAGGAGGAACAATCCGAGCACACAAAAAAGCGGTGCCTCCTTCAACACCCCGCTTGACCAAAAAACCACAGAGGGCAGCAGAAAACAAGCCGCAAAGAGCACGAGCGGATGACACCGCAGCGACTCAAAAAAGGTGCGGTAAAGCGCTACCAGTCCGGTGAATGACAACAGACACATAAGCAGGGTGTGCACCGCATAGTAACCACCGCTTACAAAGGACATCAGCACATTGAGCCTGATCATGGTTTGTCCGTCGTAGGTAAGCCCGTAACTGTAGCTGGCCGTCCAGCAGTGCAGTTTTTCGTTGATGGCCGCGAGGGCGGGATCATCAAGCCCGTAACCGAGCATGAATCTCCAGAAATATTCCCGGTTCTCCTTCCAAAGGCCGTGTATCACACGTGCATCGTCGAAATAGCGAAAGGCATCGTTGCTGTCGCGGTGGCTATAGTAGTCGGTGTAGATATACCACAGCGCAGCGGCACCGAGCAGCTTGGCTGCAAAGGCAATCCAGGTGTATCCGAGGCCAAGTCCAGGGAGATGATAAAACCTGACCCTGCGGAGCAGCACGGCAATAAATAAAGCCCACACAAGGCTTACAATGACGCCGGCAGCGGTCACCATGCGTCAGGAATGTTTCATCAACCGACGGATTTCCACTACTGCCGTTCCGGCCAGCAGCAAAATCAGCAGCCATGAGCCTGCCAGTGAGACTCCCGCGTATTTCCGGAATGAGGGGGGGTCAAATTCCCATACGATCTCATGTTCGCCTGCTGGCACCATTACGCCTCGCAGCACGTAATTGACACGCACATAAGGAACCTCCTCTCCATCAATGGTGCAGGTCCATCCCTCAGGATAATAGATCTCTGAAAAAATAGCAGGTGCTTCCACGGCCGATTTGCTCCGGTAGCTCAGGCGGCGTGTGCCATATTCTTCCATGGTTATACCCCAGCTGGAGTCTGCTGCAGCCGGCGGCCGGAGTTTACCGCTGTCGCTTGATGCCACGACACACACCGAATCCGGCACGAGGGTAGCCAGCAGCTTCATTTCTTCATCTGCCGTTGAAGCCTCCTGCACGGCAGAGACAAACCACGCCGCACCGCAGGCCGCCTGGTTCAGCATGGGAGGCTGAGAAGCTGCATAGATGATATAACGCGCATTGAGCATGTTTACCGCTGGCATCAGTGCGAGGGTGCGCTCCGGACCCACGGCGTTTACCGTATCGGCAAAAAGTTGTAATTCCTTGTTGAGCCTGTGTTCAATGAGCTCGTTGTATCTTTTGAGTTTTGCTCCGTGATAGCCGCCCAGACTTTTGTGGAAGTATGATGTTTCCGAGTCACCCGTCAGGTTGGTGAGTTTGAGGACCCTGAAGTTGGTGCGCATGCCCAGCGCACCGAAAGCGGCTACTTCCTCGAGTTTTTCGCGGTTACGAACACGTGAAAAAACCCCAGCCTTCATTCCATCGAGCAATTTCATTTTCACTTCATCAAAGTCTTTCACACCCGTTTTTTCGGTCTCCAGAATGAGGTTGTCAGCAACACCCGCATCATACGGCAGGTATTTTTCATCGGCCTTGACATAATGACGGTAAACGTTCTTGTCGCGGTCATCGTTGACATAACGGCGGTTAACCGAAAACTGGTCAATAAGTACAACGAGCGAGGCAAGCGCAATGACCGACCATGCCGGCAGCCGCTTCCAGAAGGACATCAATACAAGAAAGAGCATAACCGCCATAAAGCCAAGGCTTCGGCCGATATCCGCTTTCATAATAGTTTCACGGATGCTGTCCAGCGAAGTAAACAGCTGAGAGGCAAACTCCAGTTGCTCAGGGGCCATATCCGGACTGGACATCAGCTCTGAGAACCGGGCCTCTTCGGAGAGCGACTGAAGGCTGAAAAAAGTGGAAGGGGCCAGAAAAAAAAGCAGCAGCAATCCGACCACCCCACCCCCGGTGGCATAGAGCCATTTCTTGCTCTTTTTAAAATCCGCATCCGTCAACAGCCTCTGTAAGAAAAGTACACCCATCAGCGGCACCAGCAATTGCAGCAATACCAGAATCATCTTGGTATCTCTGAATTTGTTGTAGAGTGGAACGGTATCGATAAAAAATCCGTTGAGTCCACCTTCCGATTTGAGCGCGAGGGAAAGTGAGAGCAGCGAAAGCAGCAGCGCGGGCCATTTGAGTTGATCAGCAGCGAAAAACAGTCCGAGAAGGAACAGGAGAAAAGCGGCTGCTCCCAGGTAAAAGGCACCGCCGCTGAATTGCTGTTCGCCCCAGTAGCGGCTCATTGAAGCCAGGTTCTGCACAAACTGGTCGGTCATTCTTTCATCGGGCAGCGCGCGCGCTTCCTTCTGGATGACCTTGTTCATTTCCTTTTCTGATCCCAGAGCGCCCGATCTGCCTCCTTTGATGTCGGGTATGAACACAGAAAACAGCTCACCTGCGCCCAGGTTGTATTCGAG
>DHLU01000156.1:874-9466 GCA_002405435.1 Flavobacteriales bacterium UBA4660 | reverse complement strand
GGATGTAGGAAGGATCAAGCCCTGTCTGTTTAGCCGCCGAGATCGGCGTACCATCGGCGTTGGTCGTCAGTTCGGTGGCTCCACGCGTGGTGAATTCGCTGTATTCGCGGGTGGTCGCCAGGTTTCCTGCAGAAGGCAAGACCGCGAGCACGGCCCCGCAAAAAACTGCCACTGCGCCCTTCCACCAGTCAGAAAACTGCTTGCTGCGGAGAGCGAAAACGGCTTCGCCTATGCCCACCGCTGCGAGCATGATTGCCAGGTAATAGGTGATCTGCAGGTGGTTGGCGCTGAGATGAAGAGAAAAGAACAGCGAAAACAAGGCGCCGCCGGCGAGCCACTTACCGCGCATGGCGAGCAGCATACCGCCCAGTGTGGGCGCGAGGTAGGCCACCGCATTGACCTTTGAAACGTGACCTGCAGCCAGAAAAAGCACATTGAAACTGGCCAGTCCGAAAGCAAGTCCTCCGACAATGCCCAACCAGGGATTAACGCGTATGCACAGGCACAGGATGTAAAATCCGAGCATGGCCATAAACACAATGCCGACCGGCGCAGGAAGTCCGAGTTTCAGTATGGCATCAATCTGCCTGACGTAGTTGGATCCATGGATCACCGAAATCTGGTAGGCAGGCATGCCGCCAAACATCGCATTGGTCCAAAGCGGCTCTTCGCCATCATGCAGTATCCGGTAATCGGCAATTTCCTTCGACATTCCGATAAAATGCTCGATATCGGATTGCCTGAGTTCGTAGCCGTCAAACAGCCGCGGGAACAATGCGCATGAGACAGATACGAATACCGTGACGGCCACCGCGTGCGGAATGACCTTGACAAAAAACTTCTTCATCAGTTGTAAAGTTTGCGGTGAAAATACAGAACCACCCGGCACTGAGGGGAATTTGACCTAATCCTTTACTTCCGTATAGTCGGTGTACTCTCCGCGGTCAGCCGGTGCGGAATCATTGCGGCGGGTTATGGTCACCTCGCCCTCCTTGCGGTCCGGCGACTCCTGTGCGCGCCTCATCGCATCCATCTGATTTTTCAACCGCTGAGACGCTGCACCCACCACGTGGGGAAGCACAAGGTAGGTGACCAGCCGGATCAGCAGGATCACCCCGGCCATTATGAAAATAAGCCGCAGCAGACCCGAAACGGAAAGGAGTATCCCAATGAGCATGTGGCAAAATTACTCAGAGCGGGACTGCCAAACCGGGCAAAGGGTAGCGGAAACAGGGAGTGTCTGACACCTTACTTGCTGAGGTACAAATTTCGCTCGGCATAGACCTGACGGAAAAAAGGATCACGCAGGTCTTTGATGAATCGAATGGCTTCACCGGTACTTTTCATTTCCGGACCCAGTTCCTTCTTGACTTCCGGGAACTTTTCATAGCTAAACACCGGTATTTTAATCGCGTAACCCTGCCTTCTCGGATTGAACTGAAAATCCTTCACACGCTTTTCACGCAGCATCACCTTGGTAGCATAATTCACATAAGGCTCGTCGTAGGCCTTGGCGATAAAAGGCACCGTGCGTGAAGCCCGTGGATTGGCCTCAATCACATAGACGATATCTCCCTTGATGGCAAACTGAATGTTGATCAGTCCCACGGTTTTGAGCGCCACCGCAATAGTTTTGGTATGCTCCTCAATCTGTGTCATCACAAAATCGCCCAGGTTATAGGGAGGCAGAACGGCGTAGGAATCACCGCTGTGAATACCCGCCGGCTCGATGTGCTGCATGATACCGATGATGTAAACATCCTCTCCGTCGCAGATGGCATCGGCTTCTGCCTCGATAGCCCCCTCCAGGAAATGATCCAGCAGGATCTTGTTGTCGGGCATATCATTGAGGATGTTCACCACGTGCTGCTCTAGTTCACGCTCGTTTATGACAATCTTCATTTTCTGACCTCCAAGCACATAACTGGGCCTGACGAGGAGAGGAAAACCGAGTTCGCGCGACAGCACGATTGCCTGTTCGGCACTCTCTACGACGCCGAACCTGGGGTAGGGAATGTTGTGGTCGCGCAGCAGGGTAGAAAAACTACCTCGGTCTTCTGCCAGGTCAAGCGATTGAAAATCAGTACCAATAATTGGAATGCCGTAGCGGTGCAGCTTGGCCGCCAGCTTAAGGGCTGTCTGTCCGCCCAGTTGCACAATCACTCCCTCCGGCTGCTCGTGCTGGATGATATCATAGATATGCTCCCAGAATACTGGCTCGAAGTAGAGCTTATCGGACGTGTCAAAATCCGTCGAGACCGTTTCCGGGTTGCAGTTGATCATGATGGTCTCATAACCACTTTCCCGGGCTGCCAGCACACCGTGCACACATGAGTAATCGAATTCGATACCCTGCCCAATGCGGTTGGGTCCGCTGCCCAGCACCACAATTTTTTTACGGTCTGAACGCACGCTCTCGTTTTCTTCCTCAAAAGTCGAATAGTAGTAGGGTGTCTTGGCCGGAAATTCGGCCGCACAGGTATCTACCAGTTTATAAACCCTTCTAATGCCAAGGTCGGCGCGTTTCTGATAGACCTGACTCTCAAGACAGCGAAGCAAATGAGCGATTTGCCGGTCGGCATACCCTTTTTGTTTGGCTTCAAACAACAGGTCCCGCGGGAGGGTATCGAGCGAGCATTTCTCGATGCGTTTTTCCAATTGAATGAGGTCTTCAATCTGCTTGAGAAACCAGATATCAATTTTGGTTTTTTCTTGAATGGTCTTGAACGGAATCCCCAGCTTGATGGCATCATAGATATGAAACAGGCGGTTCCAGGAGGGTCGCTCGAGCGAATTCAGCAGTTGCTGCTGGTCGCGCACCTCCTTGCCGTCGGCACCCAGTCCATTGCGGTTGATCTCGAGCGACTGACAAGCCTTTTGAAGCGCTTCCTGAAAACTGCGGCCAATACCCATGGCCTCTCCGACACTCTTCATCTGAAGGCCCAACTCGCGCCTGCTGCCCGGAAACTTATCGAAGTTCCATCGCGGTATCTTTACAATGACATAGTCGAGCGTGGGCTCAAAATACGCGCTGGTCGAACGCGTGATCTGGTTTTGCAGTTCGTCGAGGTGATACCCTATGGCGAGCTTCGAAGCAATCTTCGCAATGGGGTATCCCGTAGCCTTTGACGCCAACGCGCTGCTTCGCGAAACCCTCGGATTGATTTCAATGGCGATGATATCCTCCTTTTCATCGGGACTGACCGCGAACTGCACATTGCAACCGCCGGCGAAATTGCCGATCGACCGCATCATGCGTATGGCCATATCACGCATACGCTGGTAGGTGGTATCACTGAGGGTCATGGCCGGCGCCACCGTAATAGAGTCGCCGGTATGTATACCCAGCGGATCGAAGTTTTCAATGGAGCAGATAATGGCCACGTTATCATTGGCATCACGCAGCAGCTCAAGTTCAAACTCTTTCCAGCCGATCAGGGCCTTGTCAATCATCACCTCATGTATGGGACTGAGGTGGAGACCGCGGTCGAGCAACGCGTCAAATTCTTCGGGCTGATAGACCAGCGAAGCACCGCTGCCGCCGAGGGTAAAGGACGGACGAATACAGAGCGGAAAACCAAACTCCTGTGCAATTTCTTTTCCCTCGAGAAAACTTTTTGCGGTGAGCTGGGGGGCCATCGGAACACCGATCTTTTCCATCAGCGCCCTGAACTGTTCGCGGTTTTCGGTAATTTCAATGGCCCCTATATCCACGCCGATCATGCGAACACCATATTCTTTCCAGATGCCCATCTCTTCGCACTGCATGGCCAGGTTGAGCGCAGTCTGGCCACCCATGGTGGGCAGCACGGCGTCGATCTTGTGTGCATTGAGAATTTCGATGATGCTTTCCGGCAGAAGCGGCTGCAGGTAAACATGGTCTGCCACCACCTTGTCGGTCATTATGGTAGCCGGATTGGAGTTGATCAGCACGACTTCGATCCCTTCTTCGCGGAGGGACCGCGCAGCCTGAGAGCCACTGTAGTCAAATTCGCATGCTTGGCCGATTACGATAGGTCCCGAGCCGATGATGAGGACTGAACGAAGAGCATTGTCTTTGGGCATTTTTTTTTTATCCGACCGGAACCCCTTTAGCAGCGCCCGGCCAGTTGACAGCAATGAACCCCTTTCTTTTTCGGCCGCAAAAGTACGCGGCCGCCGATGCCCGCGTCAACGAGTTATGAACCACGTGCGCACAGTTACCAAACCATGGCGATCTCTTTGGGCTCACAGGTAAGGCTATCGCCGTTTTCGGCGTACAGCTTGAGCCTTCCCGAAGCATCTACCCCGGTAATCATGGCCATAATTTCTTGCTCCCTGTAGATGAACCTGCTGGCCACACCCAACCGGTAAAGCGACTGACGATAGGCCTGGTCAATTTCACGCAAGTGACCGTCGCGCAGCCGGCCGTACCAATCAAAAATGTGGGTCCGGAGCGTTGCCACGGCTTCTTCGGGTGCGGTATACCTTCCGGTGAGCGCACTAACCGAACCGGCATGGCTAACGGAAAAAGTGCGCTGATTGAGGTTGACGCCGATTCCTGCGATGGCCTGCTGGATGCGCTCGCCGCTCCATGAAAGCTCCACCAGCATGCCCGCCACTTTTCTACCCCGCAGCACGATATCGTTGGGCCATTTGATGGAAGCCTGCAGTCCAGACCATGCGCTGATGCTGTCGGCCGTGGCCAGGGCCAGGCACTTGTTGAGGGTAAAGCTGTGTTCCGGACTGATCCAATCGGGATAGAGCACCAGGCTGCAAAGCAGGTTTTCTCCGCGGTGGCTTTCCCAGGTCGTTCCTCTTTGCCCTTTGCCTGCAGTCTGCAGGTCGGCTAAAATGACAGTGCCTTCCGGCTGTTTCGACTGCTTTTGCAGGTTGGCAGCATAGTTGTTCGTCGAGTCGGTCTCCCTGAGGTGTATGATGGGGGCATCCGTGAACATAGGCGAGGTCCTTTGGTTTGGAAGGTACGGGCCGGCAATATGGAACAAATTACCTTTGCAGGCAGGACGACGCCGGATAAATATGACGATTACGAAAAAAAAGGATAACGCCCGTGCACTGATCAATGCCATAGTGGCAGGAATCGGTGAGGTAAAAGGCCTCGAAGTGCGGGTGCTGGATTTGCGGAAAATTGCCGCAGCGCCGGCGGAGTATTATATCGTTTGCACGGGCACCAGCAGCACCCACGTGTCAGCTATCGCCGATTCCATCGAGCGGGAGACGGAAAAATCCGAGGGAGAGGGCCCCAGGCACACCGAAGGCCGCCGCATAGCACAGTGGATTCTGATGGACTACTTCAACGTATTGGTTCATATTTTTGATGAACAGGCGAGAAAGCATTATGCACTCGAAGACCTTTGGGCCGATGCCCGCGAAGTCAAGACGAAGGCAGCCGTATGACAGCCATATCAAACAGAGAGGAAAGACAACACAGCACATGACAAACGACAATAAAAACAATCCTAAATCCGGTAATCCGGAGGGCCGCAACAAACCCGGAGGGGGCCGTCCTTCGTTCAGTTTTTACTGGATCTATGCCATCATTGCGATGATTCTTATCAGCATGATGGTGCTCAATACGGGACGCGATGGGGCCCGTATCAGTTACGATCAGTTCAGAAGCCTCGCCCAGCGTGGCTACATCGAACAACTCGTTCGGGACGAAAACCGGGCAAAGATTTATTTCTTCAAAGACCGGATGCCCCAGGCCACGCAGGACTCGCTGAAGATTTCCCTGAGCGACAAGGGCAGCGCGTTCGCCTCCCAGCCCAAATCCTGCTGGTTTAACATTCCCAAAGGAGAAGACTACCTCACGGAAATGAAACAGCTGAAAGACCAGTATGGTTTCCGCGAGGAGTTTGAGCCGGAGAACAAACTCGCAGACAGTATTATCAGCTGGATTATCATTTTCGGAATAATGATCCTGCTTTGGGTACTCATCATGCGTCGACTCGGCGGTCCCGGCGGTGCCGGCGGTCAGATTTTCAATATAGGAAAATCACGGGCCCAGCTGTTTGAGAAAGGCAAAGGCCAGTCGGTAACCTTCAACGATGTGGCCGGGCTCGAAGGCGCCAAACAGGAAATTCAGGAGATTGTCGATTTTCTGAAAAATCCGAAAAAATACACCGACCTGGGCGCAAAAATCCCCAAAGGCGCGCTGCTGGTTGGCCCCCCGGGCACCGGAAAAACCCTGCTCGCCAAGGCAGTAGCCGGTGAAGCACAGGTGCCGTTCTATTCGCTTTCAGGTTCTGATTTCGTGGAGATGTTTGTAGGCGTCGGCGCCAGCCGCGTGCGCGATCTCTTCCGTCAGGCAAAGGAAAAAGCCCCTGCTATCATCTTCATTGATGAAATTGATGCCATTGGACGCGCCCGAAGCCGTAACGTGAATTTCGGAAGCAATGACGAACGTGAAAACACCCTCAACCAGTTGCTTACCGAGATGGATGGTTTTGCCACCAATTCCGGAATCATCATCCTCGCGGCTACCAACCGCGCCGACATCCTCGACAAGGCCCTTCTGAGACCCGGACGTTTTGACCGACAGATTTTTGTCGATATGCCCGACTTGGTCGAACGCAAGGAAATTTTCGGTGTCCACCTGAAAAACGTAAAGACCGACACTACGGTTGACGTGGATTTCCTCTCGCGCCAGACCCCTGGCTTCAGCGGAGCCGACATAGCCAATATCTGCAACGAGGCGGCCTTGATTGCCGCCAGAAAAGGCCGCACCGCGGTAGGCCGGCAAGACTTTCTTGATGCCGTAGACCGCGTAATTGGCGGACTGGAAAAGAAAAACAAAATCATTACCGCTGAAGAGAAGAAGACCATCGCCTACCACGAGAGCGGTCACGCCATTGTGAGCTGGTTGCTCGAACATGCCTCTCCGCTGATCAAGGTCACCATCGTTCCCCGCGGCAGGTCGCTGGGTGCCGCATGGTACCTGCCTGAAGAGCGGCAAATCGTCACCACTGAGCAGTTTTTCGATGAGATGTGTGCTGCCCTCGGCGGACGCGCTGCGGAAGAAGTGGTATTCGGTAAAATTTCCACCGGTGCGCTGAGCGACCTGGAGAAAGTGACCAAACAGGCCTACGCCATGGTGGCTGTTTACGGGCTAAACCGCAAAATCGGCAACCGGAGTTATTACGATCCCCAAAACGATTCCCAGTTTGTAAAACCTTACAGCGAAGAAACCTCGCGCATCATCGATGAGGAAGTTAGCAAAATCATCGAGCGCGCCTATGACAAGGCTAAAGAACTGCTCAACCACCACCGCCACCAGCTCGACGCGTTGTCTGCGATTCTGCTGGAGAAGGAGGTCATCTTCAAGGACGACCTTGAGCAGGTGCTGGGTCCGCGCAAGTACATCAATCAGCGCGAACAGGAGGAACTGAAGATCGCCGCCAACAAGGCGTCGCTCAACTGACGCCTCACCGCAGAGATCCTGCCGTGGCAATAGAATTCCGCAGATTCGGATTTACGGCCCTCACCAGCACCAAGGTGCCATAATATTGCTTCGTGAACCGAGACCTCTCCAATCTCCTTCTGCGCAGCCTCAGTGGTGCCGTCTTTGTCACCATGGTGGTGGGAAGCATACTGGCCGGCCCGTGGGCCCGCGGTGCGGTATTTTTCTTCTTTGCTATGGTGGGGCTTCGCGAAGCCGACCTGATGCTGTCTAAACAACCCGGTGTATTACCCCGCTATACCGGGGGCTACCTCATCGGCGCCGGTCTCTACGCGCTCTGGTACGCATCCGCCAACCAACTCGCAGATCCGCTGTGGTGGTGGTTGCTGGTTCCGCCGGTGGTGCTATTGTGGGGAACAGACCTCTTCTACCTCGAAAAATTCTCCCTCACCCACTTTGGCGCCACGGCCGGAGGTTGGCTCTACGTGGTACTGCCCTTCGGCATGATTCACAACCTTGCCTTCGTGGGCGGTTCCTACAACTATGCCTTGCTGATCGGCTATTTCACCCTGCTCTGGAGCAATGACACTTTCGCCTACCTCTCAGGGAAATGGCTTGGGAAACACAAATTGTATGAGAAAGTTTCTCCCGGAAAAACCATCGAGGGTACGCTGGGCGGATTCGTCTGCTGCATGGCAGCTGCCTGGCTCATAAGCCTCTGCAGCGATACGCTGACCGCCACACAGTGGATGCTGGCAGGGGGCATTGTAAGCCTCTTTGCCACCCTGGGAGACCTCATTGAATCGCACATGAAACGCAGTGTAGGCGTCAAGGATTCGGGAACTCTCATTCCCGGCCACGGCGGTGTGCTCGACCGCTTCGACGGCATGATCGCCTCTCTGCCCATGCTCATCTTCTACCTAAAGTTTGTGCTCCACCTATGAAACTGCACCGCGAAGGCATGCGCATCATCGGCATGTCACTCATTCTGTTCGGAATCCTAAACGCACTCAACCTGTGGCTGCTAAGCGCCTGGCCATGGCTGATGACCGCCGTGCTTTTTCTGTCATCGGTCATGCTGTTTCTGGTGGTGCAGTTTTTCCGCCTCCCTGCCAGAACCAACCGGTCTCGCGACAATGAATGGGTTTCTCCCTGCGACGGTAAGGTGGGCGTCATCGAAGAAGTGGAGGAAC
>DHLU01000156.1:0-719 GCA_002405435.1 Flavobacteriales bacterium UBA4660 | reverse complement strand
AGAGTTTCTGAAAGAACGCTGCATTCAGCTCTCGGTATTTATGTCTCCGCTCAATGTTCACTGCAACTGGACCCCATGTGCCGGCGAGGTGCTTTATGCAAAATACCACCCTGGCACGTACCTCGTAGCCTGGCATCCCAAAAGCAGTTCGGAAAACGAACGCACCACGGTGGTCATCCGTCGCCATGACGGCGCGCGCGTGATGGTGAGGCAAATCGCCGGAGCCGTCGCGCGACGTATCATTTGTTATGCTACTGAAGGACGCACACTCAGCAAGAATGACGAACTCGGCTTCATCCGGTTCGGAAGCCGCGTCGATATCTTTCTTCCCCTTGGAAGCCAGGTGCACGTAAACATTGGCGACAAGGTGAAAGGCAACGAAACCGTGTTGGCCTCGCGCTGATTCGGGTCAAAAAAAAACCGCCCCGACACATGCCGGGGCGGTACAATCCATGTTGACAAATCACTCAACCACCACACGGGCGGTCCGCAGTTTTCCATTGGCATTACTTGACAGGGTGTAGACACCCGGTGCCAGCTGGTTGACATCAAAACGCACATTGTCGGTGGTCACGGTCTGTGACAGCACCCGTTCGCCAAGTGCGTTGTGCAAGTCAATCCTGCTGCCTGCTGCATTCAGCAAATTGACGATGAAGGCATCGTTGGCCGGATTAGGGTATGCAACCAGACCGCCCTCCATCAGTTGCTCAAATACATTG
>DHLU01000110.1:489-3676 GCA_002405435.1 Flavobacteriales bacterium UBA4660 | reverse complement strand
AAAATTTCCTTTCCGCACCGCCTTCATAGATTGCGTTATTGTGGCAATCCGTTTCGCAGTCGCCGCAATTTATGCACTCATCTGTTATCATTATCGCCATTCCGCAATCGTATTGGTTCTAAGTTTACGCCGCAAAAATAATTCCCGGCAGCATGGTACCCCTATCTGATCGCAAGGCCCTGGTTATTCAACTCGGCAAATTGTGCCGGCTGTTTTCAGGAACTACTCCCTGGCAGGACTATGCGAGCGGAATAACCGAAAGCGAATACCAAAAGTTCAACGCGCTTATTGAATCAGTGCACCAGCACAACGGCTGGTTTACTGCTCCGTCGGTTCGGGAGGCGCTCGCAGCCTGGGGCCGGTCGCTCACGGAAGCGAATCTCGAAGCCTGGCTCGACCGGTACGACCTGAAAACGGATGGACATCCGGCCACTGTTGCGGTGATTGGCGCCGGCAACATTCCCTTCGTGGTGCTCCACGACCTCCTTTGCGTCGTGCTCAGCGGCCACCGCGCTCTGGTGAAGTACGCGTCGGATGACAACCTGCTGGTACCCGCATTGCTCGCGCTGGTCGACGGGCTGGGCGGCGCGCAGGGGCTGGTTAAGGAAGCCGGCCCAAGGCTTGAGGGCTTTGACGCGGTCATCGCCACAGGGTCAAACAACAGCGCCCGGTATTTTGAATACTATTTCGGGAAGTATCCCCACCTCATCAGAAAACACCGAAACAGCCTCGCTGTGCTCGACGGCAGCGAAACCGCCGAAGAATTGTACCAGTTGGGCAACGACGTATTCGGCCATTTCGGACTGGGTTGCCGCAATGTTTCCCAGCTTTGGGTGCCCGAGGGATTTGCGCTTGACCGGTTTTTTGAAGCGATCTATCCCTTTCACGAGATTATTCAGCATAACAAGTACGCCAATAACTACGATTACAACAAGGCCGTGTGGTTGCTCAACCGCGAGCCCTTGCTGGACAATGGCTTCCTGCTGCTGCGGGAAAACCGGTCGCCGGCGGCCCCAACGGCATCGCTCCATTGGCAGCGTTATCATACAACCCGCGAGGTTGATGCCTTTCTGTCGGAGTCTGCCGAACATACGCAGTGTGTGGCCGGTCACGGACATATACCCTTTGGCCGTTTGCAGTCGCCGGCACTGTGGGATTATGCCGACGGTGTCGACACCCTTGCCTTTCTCAGCCGGCTGGGCTGAGCAAGTTGCATCGACCCGACGGCTCGGAAATGAAATGCGGCCCGGGTTTCAAGCGGCTGGTTGTGGGCGCGCAAGCCGCTGTATGAGGCCACGCCTTCGTGCCTATCTTCGCAGCCTTAAATCATGTGATCCGAATGATAAAACAATTGTTTACAGCGGTGGTACTTCTCGCAACCAGCACAGGGGCAGTGAGCGCCCAGGATGTGCTCGATGCCATCGCAGAAGAGGCCTGCTCCTGCTCCCGTGAAGGTGGCGTCAGCATGGCCAATCCGGAAGAATTCCAGATGCAGCTGGGCCTTTGTATTCTGCAGGCCTGCACACCCCGTGAGAAGGAACTGAAGAAGCAATACAGCTTTACCCTGTCCGATTTTGCGGAGAATGAAAAAAAGGCAGAGGAATTTGGTATGCAGGTCGGTATGCGCATGGCCTTCAAGTGTCCGGAATTGTTCGCAGGCACGGAAGCCACAGCAATGGATGAGGAATGGGAAGAGGAAGTTGTAGAGGACCCAATGAGTTATTTTGTTGAAGGAGTGCTCACGGCCATTGAGCCCGGTCAGTTCAATACCTTGCTCGTCAGAGATGATGGGGGAGAGGTACACCGTGTCCTGTGGCTGACCTTTTTTGAAAATTCAGAACTGTTTGCGACCACTGCGAAGGTGGGAAGCCGGATTACCGTTGAGTTCTATGAAGATATGTTTTACAATCCTTCGGTCAACGATTATGAGTGGCAGAAGGTAATTGTTGGCGTTACCCCCAACTAACCGATGCCGCCTGCACAGACCATGAAGCAATCAACCATTTTTTTCCTTCACGCGGTGACTAAACCACGCACTGTGCCTCGTGCAGCAGGGCGTATTATGCCTTTGCTGCTGGCTGCTGCGGTGTTTGCGGGCTGCTCTACTGAGGTTGATCTCAGTGCTGACTACAAGCCGACCACAGTGGTCTATGGCCTGCTTGATCCCGTGCAGGATACCCAGTGGGTGAAAATCAACAAGACCTTTCTCGGCGACGGAAACAACTTCGACTACGCCATAATCCGCGATAGTTCAGAATACGATTTTTCATCCTTTGTGGCTACAGTGGTCGAGCTGAATGAAGATGGCGACGTGGTAGACACCCATGTGCTCGATTCCCTGACCATTAATAACAAAGACATCAACGGCGTTTTTTATGCGCCGGAGCAGACGGTGTATTACTTTCCTTCACCGGGCGGACTGAACCAGGACAATACTTTCCGGCTGGAAGTTGATTTTGACGAGAAGAACGATGTGGACGCTACCACGGATATCGTAAAAGTGGATGAGATCGTGATGGAAGCACCCATGCAGAATGCAGGAACCAATATCCAGCTGGCCCAGTCGGTCGGAGAATTTGGGTTTACCTACAAAACCTACACCGTGCGGTTTTTCCCGATAGACAATGCGCCTTTCTATGAGGTTACCCTGAAGTTTTACTACAACGAATTGGTCTGGGCCGACGAAGCCCATACTGTGCTGGTGAGTGAAACCTTTCGGACGATCGATTACTTTGTCGGAAGTTTTGACCAGGACAACATCAACTCCTCGGGTAAGTTGCTGGCGGATATTTCAGGGGAGGCATTTTTTGCCTTCCTCGGCACCAACCTCATCAAGGATCCTTTGATTACGCGGGAGATAGGCTGGTACGACCCGGACGGCGTGCCGGAAGCCGGTACCCGCGCCTTCGACCTGATTGTAAGAGCGGGTGGAGAAGATCTCTTCACCTACTTCCAGGTAAACAGTCCGGTCACCGGCATCATTCAGGAAAGGCCCAATTACACCAATATCAACGGGGGGCTCGGACTGTTTTCTTCCCGGGCCACCCATGTGGTTTCGGGCATCTTCCTGACCAACGTAACCGGGGTGCCAAACGAAGGGGTAGAGCGCGCGTTTGTCAACAGCGAATACACGCAGGGACTGAATTTCTGTAACCCCAATCCGACCAGCGCCCTCTCTTGCGAATAA
>DHLU01000110.1:0-359 GCA_002405435.1 Flavobacteriales bacterium UBA4660 | reverse complement strand
CCCCAATCCGACCAGCGACCTCTCTTGCGAATAAGAACGGCTTTTTATCCATTTTTGCGCACGCACACTTCACCAATATGAGTTGGTTCAAACGAATTAAACAGGGCATCACCACCAAGAGCAAGGAGAAGAAGGAAATTCCTGAAGGACTCTGGTACCAGTGTCCGGAATGCAAAAACGTGGTGACGCGTGAGCAGCATGCCGAGAGCAACTGGGTGTGTGAGAAATGCCAGTACCATGAAAAAATCGGATCACTGGAGTACTTTTCCATGCTCTTCGACGACCACGCCTACGAGGAAATTGCAGAAGACCTGGTAAGCGGAGCCCCGCTGTCTATTAAAGCCACCAAGGATTACAAG
>DHLU01000129.1:4938-9459 GCA_002405435.1 Flavobacteriales bacterium UBA4660 | reverse complement strand
CATCCTCTTCAAACGGATGGTCGGTTTCCACCACTATGGAAGGCCGGAAACGGTCCATCGGAACTTCCGCTTTCAGGCGCCCATTGAGGTCAGCCAGCGAGGCCGTTCCAATCACCAGCAGCGGATAGCCGTCCGTAAATGCCGTCGCTGCACCCTCAGGAACGTAGGCAGGATTGACCATCCTGTGGCTTTGCCCGTCATACTTTACCAGCCTGCACGGACGCCCGATCACATCACTGAAAAAGGCATCGGCTTCAGGCCCGACCCACCCTGCATCAACCCGCGATTCCCATATTTCGGCCACAGCGCGACCCGTGACGGCCTCCACGCCAAAAGAAAAGCTCCGGTCGCCGGGCCCCGTGATGCACACCCGTTGCGCATCCAGCCGGGCACTGTAACAGGCAAGCTGAGGATACTGGCGCTGGGTAATGCACCTGAATGCTTCATCCACCAGCATCCACCGGCGGTCGTACCGCAGCCCCGTTTCGTCTGTTTCCCACGAAGCCGGGGAAAAGCCGCCCAGCGACTTGACCGGGTAAATGTGAATGCTAGCGATGCGCATGACCAGAAGTGTGATGGACGGCTTTGGCAGGAATACGCAGCAAAAAAAGAAAACCAATGACGAAAAACACAATCAACACGAGCACGCTGTTGCGCATACTCCCCGTCACCCCCTCGATAAAACCGAAACTGAAGAGACCAATAACGATCGAAAGTTTTTCGGTAACGTCATAAAAACTAAACCAAGATGTGCTGTCCCGTGTTTCCGGCATCAATTTCGAGTATGTCGCCCGGCTCAGTGACTGTATGCCCCCCATGACCAGACCTACCAACGCAGCCAGCACATAAAACGCGCCCGGCACGCTGACGAAATACGCCGAAATACATACGCCAATCCACAACAACACAGTGAACTGAAGTACCCGCGGGTTGCCGTAACGCTCAGACAGCCGCGACATCAGGATGGCACCACCAATGGCGACCAACTGTATGATGACGGCCGTGATGATGAGATTCTCGTCTGGCAGGTGGAGAATTTTTATGCCGAAGTCAATTGCCGCCAGCATCACCGTTTGCACCCCCATGCTGTAAAAGAAGAACGCGGCCAGGAAACGTTTCAACACGGTGTGCTTCCGCACCTGAAAAAACACAAGGCGGAGTTCACTGAAGCCTTGCCTGAGAAAGTTGACCCTGCCGGGGTTTCGGCGCGCCTTGCCCTCGGGAAGGCGGGCAAACGAGATCTGCGCAAAGCCTATCCACCACAACCCCACCAGCACAAAGGTCAGCAGCAAGGCCATTTTTTTGTCCGGCATCAGGGTTACCAGACCGAAGCCAACCAGCTGCAGAATCACACTGCCGATATAACCGTAGGTGTAGCCGCGGGCACTCAACCGGTCGCGCTCCTCAATGGTTGAAATGTCGGCGAGGTAAGAATTGTAAAAGACCTGGCTGCCGTAAAAACCGATACCGGCCATCATGAAGAGAAACAATCCGGATATGACATGGTCCTTGTCGAAGAAATACAGCAGCGAGCAGCAGGCAGCGCCGAGATAGCAGAATCCGCGCATAAAGGCTTTTTTATTGCCACGGGTATCTGCAATGGCCGACAACATCGGTGAAAGGGAGGCAATGATCAAAAAACCGGCTGCGAGTGTATAGTCTTTCAGCTCCGTATTCACAAAGTTCCGGCCCAGAAAGGAAATGCCCCCGGGGAAATTTTCTGTGGAGGTTACGCGCGCGTAATAGGCGGGAAAAAAGGTGGTCGTGATGACAAGGTTGTACACACTGTTGGCCCAGTCATACATGGCCCAGCCCGTTTGCACCCTGCGGTTCGAATTCATGCCGGCAAAATAAGCAGGATGGCCACGGCTCCCTTGCCGGCTCAGCGCTCATTGGTATGTTTGCAGCATGACCACGGATTATGATATTGTGATTGTTGGCGGCGGAATTGTCGGGGCAGCAACCATGTACAAACTGCAACTGAAATTCCCCGGAAGATCCATACTCCTCATTGAAAAGGAAGAACGGCTCGCTGCCCACCAGACAGGCAACAATAGTGGTGTAATCCATTCCGGCATCTACTACAAACCGCGCTCGCTCAAGGCCGTAAACTGCGTCAACGGCCGCAGGGAACTGGTAGCCTTTGCCCGCGAGTACGGCATCAGGCATGACGTCTGCGGCAAGCTGATTGTAGCCGTCGATAAGAATGAACTCCCGCAACTGCAAAAAATCTGGGATCATGGTGAGGCCAACGGCATTGAAAACTGCCGGTGGGTGGGTCCCGCCGATATCAGTGAGATTGAACCTTACTGCACCGGCATCAAGGGAATCCATGTGGGCTGCACCGGCATCATAGACTTTCGCGGTGCTACCGAAAAAATGTGTGAGCTGGCCATGGCGCTCAATCCGAAAAGCCACCTCCATCTGGGAGAAACGGTCATCGGATTCCACCGCGAGGGAGAATTGGTCAGGGTGAAAACGCAAAAGGCAATCTACACCGCCGGCAAGGTCATCGTTTGTGCCGGCTTGCAGGCCGACAGACTCGCCAGAAAAGACGGCATCCCCCTGCGCGAACAGGTGGTGGGTTTCAGGGGCGACTATTACGAACTCACGGAAGAAGCAAAACACAAGGTCAAAAACCTGATTTATCCGGTTCCCAACCCCGACTTTCCTTTCCTCGGCGTGCACTTTACCCGCATGGTCGACGGCAGTGTTGAGTGCGGGCCTAATGCCGTTTTCACATTCAAGCGGGAAGGCTATGGCAAAACGGATTTCAACCTCAGGGATTCATGGGAAGCGCTTACCTATGGAGGTACCTGGCGCCTGTTTTTCAAGAACATGAAGTTTGGCGTTGATGAGTACCGCAGGGCATTTTCAAAAAGGTTGTTTCTGAAAACGCTCCAGCGCATGGTTCCCTCGCTGACGATGTCAGACATTGAACCCGGTCGTGCCGGTGTGCGTGCACTGCTGCTCGGTACCGATGGCGATACCCGCGATGACTTCCGTATCGAATACACCGACCACAGTATTCACGTATTAAATGCACCTTCGCCGGCCGCCACGGCTGCGCTGGCCATAGGGGAGTATATTGCAGACCTCGCTATCCGCCACTTCAAATTCTGACGGGGGCATGCGGCGGCATCTCCGCTCATCCGGTACATTTTGCGTTAGGTAAGCCCATCGAAAACCCTGCGCACCGAACGCCGTCTGAAGGCAAAAAAAAACCCCGCAGCCGAAGCACGGGGTATTTTCAGAGACTGAATCTTTTTAGTTCCTGTCGCCTATAGCCGTGGCCGATGAAGTATTCACGACCTTGGTGGCTACCGGTTTGGCTTTGGTGCTGGCCTCTGCTTTCGTGGCGTCGGCTGCTTTGGCACCATCCTTCGCGCAGCAAGAGCCTGCCTGAGCACTTGAAGTGCACGAAGTGGCCTTTGCGCCATCCTTGCAACAGGCAGCAGAAGTTTTACCTTCCTGTGAGCAGCTGGCCGAAGCCTGAGCGCCTGACTTGCAGCAGGCAGCTTTGTCTTTTGAACAAGAAGCGGCTTTGGTTTCGGTAGTAGCTTTTTCAGTAGTTGAAGTGGTCTGGGCACTGGCAACAGCACCTGCGAAAACCACCAGGGCAAACAAGGCAATAAGTTTTTTCATGGGGTTGTTATGGATTATTGTTTTTCTGTAATTCGTGGTGCTAAAATAGTACCATCTTTGCTTAAACGCAGGAAAGATCTTCAAGTTTCGCAATTTTGGCACACAAAACAGTCGCACGCCACCAACCTTGGGCGCAACAGCCGGTATAAGAATGTTGGACGTGCGGCCCGGTCCGCCAACACGGCATGAATAAAACGCAACCATCTGGCCATAAGCCTGTTACAGTTCCGGCATCTCCGCAGATCATCAGAGACCGCCTATCGGCTGTGTTACCTGCTATTGCCCTCTCGCTCTTCCTGCACGCCTTTGTGATGGCAGTGGTCTACCTGATTTCGGCCACTCCCGGCTATCACCGCACCGAACCGGAACCCCTCTCGGCTTTCATCGAGGTGCAACTGCTGGCTGCGCAGCTGCAAGAGATGGAAGAAAGCCCTGACCAACCCATGAGCGAGGAGGTAAAAAACCTGCTGGCCAGTCAGCAATCGGCCAAAACCTCAGAAAGGGTCAGCTATACCGGAAAAACGAATGCGCAGATGACTGAGGAGGTGAATGAATACTACCGCAACCTGGAAAAGTCGGAATACGACAAGCTGGCCGCAAACCGCGGAGACCACGCGCCACAGGTACCCGGCGAAAAACCCGCGGACCAGAAACCCAGGGAAGATTACTCCTATCTGAAACAAGGCGGCGACAAGAGTTATTCCGGTAGTGTAGCGGCGAACTACGATCTGAAGGACCGCAAACCCCACCTGCCGGTACCCAAACCTACCTATCTGTGTAAATCGGCCGGTGTGGTCGTTATTGGAATTGAGGCTGACCAGTCAGGAGCCATTATCCGCCATTGGCTGGTGGAGGAGAAGTCGAGTCTCAACGAAT
>DHLU01000129.1:498-4815 GCA_002405435.1 Flavobacteriales bacterium UBA4660 | reverse complement strand
GAGTCTCAACGAATGCCTCCGCGAGCAATCGTTGAAGTACGCCGCAAAATGGCATTTTGACTATAGTGCAGCTGCGCCAAAGAAGCAGGTCGGTACTATTACCTTCACGTTTTCCGCCCAGTAAGTCGTTGATGCCGGGGCAGCGTTTTTAGCCCCCATGCGCATACTCCCTCAGGTATTCAAAGTGTGGCGTAAGTTCACCTTCCAGGGTGGTTTCCGTGGCTTTCCAGATGACGTGGTCGGGATCTGACTGAAGCAACAACGGAAACACCGAACGAATCAGTTCATTGCCGAAATCCTCGCTGGCATCCCTCGGAAGTTCACAGGGAAGGTTATCGATGGCCATCACACAGATCGCATCGGGAAGGGTATAGGGGCACTCATCGCCGGTAGCGGGCCAATACCCGTAAAACGGATCCGCAATGGATGAGGCCCTTATCGTACTGGCAATCGGCCCGTTGGTGTCGCAACTGATGTCGGCAATCGTTTTGCATTTCCAGTCGGGCTGGCGGAGGGCATCGGCGTCCAGCAGCACCGGATTGCCGCCGGCCCAGAGATGACAGGCCATGTAGAGGTCTGCGCGTTTTACATAATCGGCAAGGGTCGAATGGTACTTGCCGGGGTTGTTGTAAAAATCCTTCTTGTCGAATCCCCCAAATGCGCGGCGCTCATAATAATCGTGGGTGTCAAGGTGCAGGTAGACGGGATGCCGGTGTTGTTGCATGAAAAATGCTTCGGCACTCACCCGCTCAATATTCATCTGCGTGAGTATTTCTTCCGCCCCATGGCCTACCCGGCCAAAACCGGTTACTACGATGCGGGTGTTTTCCGGCAGCCGTATCTTGTCCATCNNTTCTGCAATAGCTTTCATTAATTCGGTAGCTAAAGCGTCAATTACGGGTTGCACGATAGCAAGAACGGCTTCGGAATCTGTTTGAGGGTCAACCGCCATTGCGACTTCTTCCTCTTTCTTTTCCATTTCCTCTTCTGCTACGGCTACCTCTTCTTCTGCGACTTTTTCCTCTTCGACAACTTCCGCTTCGGATGCCATCTCCGTTTCCATTTCCGCACGGTCGTGGCATACCGAGGGAGATTTAATGTCGTACAAGCCGTTTTTCAGACCAAAGGCCCGAAACCCTTCATACGCCCCGACTATGCCGGCGTAACGCCCGAAACCGATAAGCCGCTTTCCAACGGTGCCCTTCAGCGTTTCGTAGTCGATGAGCCTGATCTTCTTCTTCAGGATGGCCTGCAACAACTTCGCATTATGGGGCTGCTTTTTTATGGTGTGGGAGAAAAACAGGTAGGTTTTCCCCGGAACCAGCAGTTCGACGGGAACCTCCTTCACACCCAAAAGGTAATCGCAATGGCTAACGTCGTCCACCACCTTTACCCCTGCCTGGCGGTATTCACGATCGGTAAACCTGCGGATGGGGCTCGACTGCACGAATACTTCCACGCCGAACCGCGCGGCCGTTTCAACACATTGCCTGGGGGTGAGCGGCACCCTGAAATCGGCGGGAACCTTACCTTCTCGGATAATACCTATGCTGGACATGGCGGGCTTTTCAAAAGGGCCGCGAAGGTAGGGGGATTCTATGCGTCTGTCCGCAGCCGTTGCGGTGCGATTGCCGCTTCTGCCGCTGTCATCGCGGGGCGCATGACGCATTCCTCTTTGCGGGGGCTTACACAGGTGTCTCGGAAAATACACAGCCGGTGAAGCCTGAGGGGAGGGAAATCCCTACCTTTGCCTCTCGTTCTTTGAAGCGCGTTTTGTTCTCTTGTTTCCAGGCTGACAAATTGGCTTTCCGGAAGTTCCGGAATGGTTTTTATGCAGCCTGTGGTATGGGCCCGACCCTGGATTTGACAACAAGATGAATGATCGGGCAAGCATGCAGAGCTTTTTGCCATGGGGCTCTTTAATCTCAAACGGCAAGTCAGAAATGACAACACATCTTACGCGCTCGCTGCCTAATCATCGGTGATGATTACGCTTAATCCTTCCTAATAGGGGGGGACGGGCAAGTCCCGCACAGTTACCCCGCTCCTGGTGCTGTGCAACGGGGCTTCGTGAAAAGGGAGATCGCGGGAACCGATGTTTGTAGGAACCTGCAAAAAAACACAAACTAAGCGCGGTGTTTGGCTGTCTGTGGCCTGGCCCGCGTCGAAAACCAATTACAGAATAAGCATGTAGAAACCTCGGGGATTCCTTGTTTGGACGTGGGTTCGACCCCCACCGGGTCCACTGATACAACGCAGGTGAGGGGCGCAAGCCCCCACCGGTTGTGTGGCTACGAACAATCTTGACACAACGCCGTTATGGGATCTTAGCTCAGCTGGTTTAGAGCGCTACCTTGACAGGGTAGAAGTCAGGGGTTCGAATCCCTTAGGTCCCACCATTTATCTGTGCCAGTGTGCCGGCCGTGACGCTTCCGCGGTGGTTTGTATGCCGGCTCCATCGTGGAAAAAAAGGTGCTTATTTCCTTTTGCACCCCGCCAACCCTCCTAACTTTGCCTGCATTAGAAACAACCTGCTTCCCGTATGTCTCATCTGTATGATTACATCCCCGTTGTTGTAATGGCCGTCGTGGCCTTCGGCTTTGTCGCTACCACCATGGTAGCCACCCACTGGCTAGGTCCGAGGCGTAAAACCCGGGTGAAGGAGGAAACCTTTGAGTGCGGAATCGAATCGCAGGGCAATGCAAGATCCCCCTTTTCCATCAAGTATTTTCTTGTAGCCATCCTATTCGTACTGTTTGATGTTGAGGTAATCTTCATGTACCCGTGGGCAGTGAACTTCAGGGAACTGGGCTTGTTTGGACTGATGGAAATGTTTACGTTCATGGGATTGATGATCGTAGGCCTGGTCTACATCATCCGTCGCGGTGCGTTGAAGTGGGAATAACGAGTGATCAAACCGAATAGCTTCATGACAACATCCGTTGATATTGATCCCCGGCACAAACCTCCGGGCGTAGAAGGTGCCGGCTTTATGGCCACTAGCCTCGATAAGGTGGTAGGCCTTGCGCGCGCCAATTCGCTCTGGCCCCTGCCGTTTGCCACCTCGTGCTGCGGTATCGAATTTATGGCTACCATGGCCAGTACCTACGACCTGTCGAGGTTTGGAATGGAACGCCTCAGTTTCTCACCACGGCAGGCTGACCTGTTGATGGTGATGGGTACCATCGCAAAAAAAATGGCCCCGATTCTGCGCCAGGTGTACGAACAAATGGCCGAACCCAAGTGGGTGCTGAGCATGGGCGCCTGCGCCAGTAGCGGTGGTATTTTTGATACCTACAGCGTTCTCCAGGGCATAGACCGGGTTATTCCGGTTGATGTCTATATCCCGGGCTGTCCGCCACGCCCCGAGCAGGTCCTCGACGGCATCCTCAAAATTCAGGAACTGGCCCGCACAGAAGGCAGAAACCGCAGGCAATCGCCCGAATACAAAGCGATGCTTGCTAAATACGGTCTCGAATAATGCACGCGACGTTTCAACCGCAAGTACCGGCCGCCGCGCTCGCGCTGCACGATAAGGTATTGGAAGCGCTTGGCCAATGGCGGCCTGGTGTGGTGCTCAGCGCCCGGATCGATTACGATTTCCCGGTTTTCGTGTTGGAAAAAGGCCAAACGCATGATGCACTGGCGTTTCTGCGCGACAACACCGACATGGGCTTTTCCTACCTCACCACACTCTGTGGGGCACACTTTCCCGAAAACACCGGACAGGAATTCATGCTCATGTACCAGCTGCACAACCTCGTTCAGAATACACGCATCCGCATTAAGACCTTTATGTCGCAAAAAGATCTAGAAATGCCCACCGCCACTGACCTCTGGCCGGCAGCGAACTGGATGGAGCGGGAGGCTTTTGATTTCTTCGGGTTCCGGTTCAGCGGCCATCCGGACCTGAGGCGCATTCTCAACATGGAGGAAATGAATTACCATCCGCTGCGCAAGGAATATGCGCTGGAAGATGCGGGACGTGACGATAAGGAAGATAAATACTTTGGACGATAGGCATGAGTCATTCCGCTGAACAATTGGGAAAGGTGCTCGCTACGGCTGAGCAACACACCAGCATGCAGGATTATTCGATCCTCAACCTGGGCCCGACACACCCCGCCACCCACGGGATTTTTCAGAATGTGCTGCGCATGGACGGCGAAATCATCCGCCATGCAGAGCCAACCATCGGATACATCCACCGGGCCTTCGAAAAACTGGCGGAACGCAGGCCCTATAACCAGATTACCCCGATTACCGACCGGCTCAACTACTGCTCGTCACCCCTCAACAACATGGGCTGGCACATGA
>DHLU01000129.1:0-352 GCA_002405435.1 Flavobacteriales bacterium UBA4660 | reverse complement strand
TCAACAACATGGGCTGGCACATGACGGTGGAAAAACTTATCGGATGTGAGGTGCCCAAGCGAGCCCAATACCTGCGCGTAATCGTGATGGAACTCGCGCGGATCGCCGACCACATCGTGTGCGACACCGTAATTGCAGTTGATACCGGCGCTATGACCGGATTTTTATACCTCTTCCAGTGGCGCGAAAAAATCTATGAAATCTACGAGGAAATCTGCGGCGCCCGCCTGACGACCAATATCGGCCGCATCGGTGGTATGGAGCGCGACTTCAGCGAAAAAGCCTGGGCAAAGCTCGATGACTTTCTCAAAGGCTTTCCCAAGGCGTTGCACGAATTCGACCGGCTGGTAAC
>DHLU01000182.1:7030-7242 GCA_002405435.1 Flavobacteriales bacterium UBA4660 | reverse complement strand
CCCTTAGCCTGCAGGAAGCCATGAAAGGGGCCGACGTTTTTCTTGGGCTCTCTGCATCCGGGGTGCTGACCGCGAAAGACATCCGCAGCATGGCCGACAGGCCGATCGTATTTGCCCTGGCCAACCCGGATCCTGAAATTGATTACAACACAGCCGTAGACTGTCGCTCCGACATCATTATGGCAACGGGCCGCAGCGACTACCCCAACCAG
>DHLU01000182.1:0-6866 GCA_002405435.1 Flavobacteriales bacterium UBA4660 | reverse complement strand
CTACCCCAACCAGGTCAACAACGTGCTGGGATTTCCCTTCATCTTCCGCGGCGCCCTCGATGTGAGGGCCTATACCATCAACGACGAGATGAAGCTCGCTGCCGTTCATGCCCTTGCTGAGTTGGCCCGGGAAGCCGTTCCCGAAGAAGTGATGGAAGCCTATGCCCTGCGCTCGCTGTCTTTTGGCAAAGACTATATCATACCCAAGCCGCTGGATCCCCGGCTTATTACCACAGTGAGCACAGCCGTGGCAAAGGCGGCCATGGAAAGTGGTGTAGCACGTCAGCCCATCGCCGACTGGGAAGCCTACCAGATAGAGTTGACCCGAAGGCTGGGGCGCGACAACATACTCGCCCGCGGCATTGCCGAGCGCGCGAGAAAATCACCCAAGCGGGTGGTCTTCGCCGAAGGCGACAATTACAAAATACTCAAGGCCGCAGAAATGGCCCGCGACGAGGGCATCTGTGTGCCGATACTGCTGGGGCCGGAAGACCGCATCCGCCGCATGATGGCCGAACACGAGATTGAACTGACGGAGGCGCAGATCATCGATCCGCGGCATGCCGCCAACCTGGCGCTGCGCGAGGAATTCGGCAGCCTACTGTTTACCAAGCGGCAGCGCAAGGGCCTCACGGAGCCGGAGGCCGTGCGCACCATGCGCGAGCGCAACTACTTCGGCGCCATGATGGTGGAAACCAGCCGCGCCGACGCCCTCATCAGCGGAATCACACGCAACTACGGCCGGGTAATAAGGCCGGCGCTTCACTGCATCGGCATGGAAGAAAATGCGCAGAAGGTGTGCGGCATGTACATCATTCAAACTTCACACGGACCCTACTTTTTCAGCGATACTACCGTTAACCTGAACCCCTCAGCGGAAGAACTGGTGGCCATCACCCTGCTGGTGGCCAAGGCCATTGGAAAAATGCGCATCACGCCCAGAATCGCCCTGCTGAGCTATTCCAATTTCGGAAGTGCCCATGGTGAAGATGCCGACAAAGTGGCCAGGGCGATTGAGATTCTTCACCGCGATCACCCTGAGCTTATTGTGGAGGGTGAAATCCAGGCAAACTTTGCACTGAACAACGCCATGCTCAAGGAGAATTTCCCTTTCAGCAGGTTGGTCAACCAGAAAGTGAATACCCTGATTTTCCCGACCCTTGCGTCGGGCAACATTGCCTACAAACTCATTCAGGAAATGGCCGGCATGGAAGCGATGGGGCCGGTGCTGCTGGGCATGAAAAAGAGTTTTCACATTCTGCAGATGGGTTGCAGCGTGCGCGAAATTGTCAACATGGTACGCATTGCGGTGGTCGATGCGCAGATGAAATAATCCCGAGGCCTGGTGCGGTACTAACGGAAACGCACCTTGATCACCTCGTACTCACCGGGATCGACGGAGTCATTCAGGTTCTCATCATAAAGCACCATCAGATAGATCTTGCCCGGGGCATTCTCGGCAAGTGCAAGGCGCTTGTCCTTTACGAGCACATGCGAAATGGGCCACGCCAGCCTGATCCGGCCGCCGGGAAGCCGCTCGCGCAAGAGGGCGCGCTGTTCCCCTTTTTCTTCCCAGGTGATGTAATGGTGGCCATCATAATCGGGCATCAACTCTTCATACATCCCGTTGGCCGCAAATCCGGTACCGCCCGTGCCAAAAATCGGGTTATCGAGACCCAGCGGTCCTTCCCGAAGCCAGGACGTGCGCCTTTTGCCCAGACTGGACCCGACCTGCAGGGCATACCACCGCCTGGTGTCAATTTCGTATGGCCTGGATTCAAAAACCAGTTCAAAAGGAGCCCGGGCCAGGGTAACGGCCTTGCCACTGTGGGTTATTCCGCCTTGCTCCAACGACACCCTCAAGGAAGCCCCCTGGCCTTCAAGGAGATGAGACAAGCCAAGGCATAGCCCTGGCAGCAATTGGCGCAGCATGAATCAAGGCTTGAGTTGTAGGGTGAGCGGCATGAATTCCACCTTTTTCTGTCCGCGGAAGGCCACCACCTTCGTGAAGGTCAGCGACTTGGGCTCTGCGCCACGGGTATAAAGGAGTTCGGCGCCTTCAAATACCTCTTCGGAAAGGGTATTGCCCTGGCAGACAATTTCCATCGGACGGCCATACAATTGGAAGGTGATGCTAAACGACTGGATGGTGACCGTCTTGTCTGAGCAGTCCAGGGTACGCAGCGCCATAAATGCTTCGTAAGACAGGGTGGCCTCGGGTACCTGGCCGCCCAGCATCAGTTTTTGAGACAGCAGCACATGGGCGGAAGCCACTACCAGCAGGAGGGAGATACAACGTTTCATGGGGTATGACAAACGATAAACGGACCACAAATTAAGGCCATCGGCGACCCCGCCGGCCGGTCTTGAAAAAGAAAAGCGTCAAAACCGCCATTACGGCACCTCTGGCAGGTGGATGATTGCCCAAAATTCACCAAATTCGCGGCCCCTTTGCCAAACCTTAACAATTGGGTGACGGGAACCCATGATTCACTACCTGCGGGGAACGCTGATAGAAAAAAGTCCGGTACATGCCGTGGTGGAAGCGGGAGGTATAGCCTACTTCCTGCATATTACCCTGTTCACTTTCGGCCGGCTGTCAGAAAGTGGTCAGGTCGTATTGTACACCCACCTGAATATCAGCGGGCAGGATTATTCGCTGACCCTTTTCGGCTTTGGCTCGGAGGAGGAAAGAGACCTGTTCAGAAAACTCATCTCGGTGAGTGGTGTGGGCCCCAATACCGCGCGGGTCGTGATGAGTAACCTTCGCCCTGAGGAACTGAGGCACACCATTTTAAGCCGTGATTCAGGAACACTGAGACGGATTAAGGGTATCGGGGAAAAGACCGCAGAGCGGATTGTACTCGATTTACATGACAAGATAGCCAAAACCCCGGAGGGGTCGCTGGAGAAAATTTCGGTGGCACACAATAAGGTGAAATCCGAAGCGTTGATGGCGCTCACCTCGCTGGGAGTAGATAGAACCAAAGCCGACAAACTGGCGGAAAGACTGGTTGCAGCTGACCCTGCAATCACACTGGAAGAGTTAATCCGTCAGGTATTAAAACAACTTTAGACACAGTTAGGGATTTGTGAGCAATTTTCGTTTTCAGCACTACGCGGCTAGGGTAATTTTTGTCCTGATGGCCTTGGCCATCGTGTGGTTTGGGCTGGCCAATGCCGTGCTCCATGTGCCTGTCTCGCTGTCACGGCCCGTAGCCCCGGCAGATACGGGCGGCACTGCGGCTGACTCACTGATCTGGCCTAATGAAGATTTTGTCAACCCGCAGGAAGAAGCCAGCGGAATCAGCATTCCTCTTCCCGACAACATTCAGTACAACGTCGAATACAATCCCGAGACCGGAATGTATGAAGTGGTGCAGACAGTGGGTGACAGCATCAGTTACCGCAACGGCACCACCATGACACTGGAGGAATACCTTGACAGTGACATGATGGAGAACATTTACGAGTACTGGAACGAGATCAAGGAAGAGGAAGCAGCTGCCGAAAAAGACTTCGCACCCAATATCAAAATCGAAAGCAAGGGCTTCGAAAAGATCTTCCGCGGAGACCAGATTGAAATACGGCCGCAGGGTTCTGCGGAAATCAGTTTTGGAGTCAACATTACCCACACCGACAACCCGCGAATTCCAGAGCGTCAGCGCACCAACGCCATCTTTGATTTTGACCAGAAGATTCAGCTCAATGTGGTAGGTAAGATTGGAGAGGCTATGAACCTCAATGTCAACTACAATACCGAGAGCACCTTTGATTTTGAAAACCAGATGAAACTCGCGTATGAAGGCGACGAGGACCAGATTATTCAGAAAATCGAGCTGGGTAACGTGCAGCTGCCTCTTCAGGGCACACTGATTCAGGGGAGCCAGAGCCTCTTCGGTGCCAAGGTGGAGACCAAGTGGGGACGTCTGAGAAATACCTCGGTTTTTTCGCAGCAGAAGGGTGAGCGCAAAGAAATCAACGTGCAGGGCGGAGCCCAATTCCAAAACTTTGAGATTAGCGCCGACAACTATGAGGTAAACCGTCACTACTTCCTTTCGGGGTGGTTTCGCGACCAGTACGATGCGGCGATGACCAGTCTGCCCGTGGTAAACAGCGGAGTCAACATCACCCGCATCGAGGTTTGGGTGGTAAACATTCAGGCCAACACCCAGGACGTGCGCAACGTAATTGCATTTACCGACCTCGGCGAATACGGCAACGCCGCCGATGGTGCGGTCAACTACATGTCTACCAACCTGCCCATTCCGCAGCTGACCGATGACCCCAATCTCGCCATCACCCTGCTTCGGAACCCGAGCAACCTCAACAACGAAATCTACAGTGAGTGTATCAACAACCCGGAGATCATGAATTTCACAGGGGCCAATGCAGCCATTGCCGCACTGCCCTACGGATTCGACCAGGGCATTCACTACGAGCGGGTCGGAAACGCGCGCAAACTCAGTCCATCGGAATACACCTACAACAGCCGGCTCGGATTTGTCTCCCTGAAACAGGCGCTCAATAATGCAGAGGTGCTCGGTGTCTCCTACGAATACACCCTCAATGGACAAACCTTTCAGGTAGGTACACTTTCTCAGGACGGATTCACTGCACCGCAGTCGCTGATTCTGAAAATGCTCAAGAGTTCCATCACCCAGGTGAAGCTCGACAACGGCGACCCTTCCATCCTGTGGGACAACATGATGAAAAACGTATATAGCCTGGGCTCGTTCGGTATCAATCCGGAAAACTTCAGGCTCGACATCTGGTGGAACAATCCTGCCACAGGCACCGACATGAACTACATCCCGCGCGAACCGCTTGACGGCAAGCGGCTGCTGGAGCTGATGAATATCGACCGGGTTGACATCAACTCGATGCCCTACCCAGACGGGGTGTTTGATTTTGTGCCCAACGCGGCCACCATGGGCGGAACGATTGATGCCCAGACCGGGCGGGTGTACCTGCCCATGGTGGAGCCGTTCGGGTCGCACCTGGCCAAGTTGATACGCGACGGCATTCCCGATCCGGCGCAGGCCGAATCGATTATTTCGCAGATTGTATTCCAACCACTCTACGACTCCACCAAAACCGCAGCCCAGCAGATTCCCCAACTGAACCGCTACAGGATCAAGGGGCAGTTTCAGTCAGCCTCCAGCTCTGAAATTTCACTCAATGCACTGAACATTCCGCAGGGGTCTGTGACGGTAACAGCTGGCGGTATTTTGCTTCAGGAAGGGGTAGACTATCAGGTAGACTACAACCTGGGTCGTGTGCGCATTCTCAACGAAGGTGTACTCAACAGTGGTCAGCCGGTGAAGGTCTCTCTGGAAAGCAACAGCATGTTCAACATGCAGTTTAAGACCATGATCGGCAGCCGCTTTGACTATGCCTTCAACGATTACCTCAATGTCGGCGGCACCGTGCTGAACCTGCGGGAAAGGCCGATTACGCAAAAAGTCAACGTGGGTGATGAACCCGTCAACAACACCATCCTGGGGCTCGACGCCAATTTTCAGAAAGAAGCGCCCTTCCTGACCCGTTTGGTCGATGCCTTGCCGCTGATTGAAACGAGCAAAAAGTCAACCATCGATTTCGGCGGTGAAGTCGCTGCGCTTTTTCCGGGTCACTCACGGGCCATCTCCAGGGACGGCAATGCTTACGTGGATGATTTTGAGGGCAGCCAGAGCCTGATTGACATCCGTATGCTCTCGCAGTGGTTTCTTGCCAGCACACCCAAGGGCCAGCCCTCACTCTTTCCCGAAGGCGCACTGGAAGACAGCCTGGCCTATGGATACAACCGCGCCAGACTGGCATGGTACGTCATTGACCCCACCGTGTTCTTTAACCCCAGCGGCCTGACCCCCGACAATGTGACCGCTGATATGCGCAGCCACCATTGTATGCGCGAAGTGCTCGAAAACGAAGTATTTCCCAACCGGGAACTGCCCCCCGGAACACCGCTGAATATCGCCACCCTTGACCTGGGGTATTACCCGTCGGAGCGCGGACAGTATAACTATGATCTTCCCGGCGGAAGCCCCTTCTCATCGGGACTTCAGTCTGATGGGGCCCTTGCCGAGCCCGACACACGATGGGCCGGGATTCAGCGCGCTCTGACCACTACGGATTTTGAAGCCGCCAACATCGAGTTTATTCAGTTTTGGCTGATGGATCCGTTCAATGCTGATTCTGAAAATTCTTCTGGTGGTGAACTCTATTTCAACCTGGGTAACATATCCGAGGATGTGCTCAATGACTCGCAACTCGCTTACGAAAATGGCTACCCGATTGATGATGCCGGACTACAGCCCATTGAAAGCACCTGGGGATTTTATCCTGACCCCAGCAACTTCAACGTTGTAAATGCCTTTGACAACACGACCGGAAGTTATACGGCTCAGGATATCGGAATCGACGGCATGACAGACCCTGAAGAGTCGGTCTTTCCCCAGTCGTGGCTCTCGAGCCTTCAGGCTGCGCTTGACCCGGATGCCTACGCTGCCTATGCCGCCGACCCCTCAGCCGACAACTACCTCTATTTCCGCGGCAGCGAGCAGGACAATGCCAACAACGGAGATGGTGCCAACATCCTTGCGCGGTACAAAAAAAACAACGGCTATGAAGGCAACTCCAACACTGCCACCCCGGAAGGATTTCCCATCGCCGCCACCACCATACCCAATACGGAAGACATCAACCAGGATATTACCCTGAATACCATCGAGAGCTACTTCCAGTACCAGGTGAGCCTGCGTCCGGGCGACCTGGGAGAAAGCAACATTGGCACCAATTTTATCACCGACTCGTTTGAAAAGGATGTGACTACCGCCAACGGAGAAACCCGCACCATCCGCTGG
>DHLU01000032.1 GCA_002405435.1 Flavobacteriales bacterium UBA4660 | reverse complement strand
AGGGTACATTGCGCTGACAGGGCTCGCCTATCCATACATCCTTGCGGTCAACCTGTTCTTCGTGCTTTACTGGCTAATTAAAAAATGGAAATATGCACTTTTTTCGCTGGTAGCCATGCTGGCGGGAAGCGGCAGGCTGATGGCGTTTTATGCGGTCTCGTTCAGCGCTGATTCGCAGCCGGTTCCAGACAGTGCCCTTCATGTGCTTACCTATAATGTCAGGCTATTTAACCTGTACCAGTGGGATGCCAACAAAGAAACCCGCAACAAAATTTTCAGGCAACTGGATTCAATCAATGCTGACGTGATTTGTTTCCAGGAATTCTTTCAGTCCACAAGGCCAGGGTACTTCGTCACCCGTGACACCTTGCTTGAATTTCTGCCTACGCCCTATTACCATGAGCGTTACAGCCATGCCGTAAACGGCCATGACTTCTTCGGTGTAGCCATCCTATCGCGCTATCCGATGGTTAACAAAGGGTTTGTTCCCTTTGAAACTGATGTAAACAATTACTGCATATACGCGGATATAGTCAAGGGATCCGATACCCTTCGCGTGTTTAATGCGCACCTGGCCTCCATCCGGCTGCAGCGAGAAGACTATGCCCTGCTTTCCGAAAACAGTGCGGGCCAAGACGTTGAGCAGGGCGGCAAACGTATTGCGCGGAGGTTGCTGAAGGCCTTCAAGCGCCGTCAGCGTCAGGCCGAAAGAATTTCGGCCGCTATTGGAGAGTCTCCGTATCCTGTGGTGTTGTGCGGAGATTTCAATGACACCCCTGTTAGCTACTGTTATTCCCTGCTTACCGCGGATTTGGAGGATTCGTTCAGTGAGGCCGGGTCAGGCATTGGAAATACCTTCGCGGGTTTCGACAATACCCTTCTGAGGGCCTGGCCTACCTTCAGGATCGACTACGTGCTGCATGATCCTGCCTACCGTTGCGTCCGGTATAAGCGGCACCTGGAAGAGTATTCAGACCATTATGCCGTTTCTTCCTTCCTCGTGCGCGAGGCCAGGTAGCGCTCGTAGATTCCGACGTTGAGCAGAAGCATGGTCAGGCCATAGGCGAGATCATCGAGCGGCATGGAAAAAATGCGCAGTCCAAGGTTTTCAGCGTTGTTGTACCATACGACCTGGTCGGTCACCCGTTCGGGTTGTGTATTCCAAAACGGATATTGCCAAAACTGCAGGCCGGTGAGCACCCCGTTGCTGATGATGAAGGGCACGAGTATCACGATGTACATGAGCACAAACCAGGGAATAAACGCCGATTTCCAGACAAAAAGGTGGAGTATCAGCAGCGTGGCACAGGCGAGGTGGGCTGCGGCGGTGTACCAGTCGCCCAAGGCCGAAAGGCCTGTGGCCAGTGCCGCGAGGGCCATTGCGATGGCCATACCGCGGAGTGCCCGCTGAGCGCCCAGCCTCGGGAGGAATGTGCGGAAGCAGTGGTAGGTGAAGACACAGGCATACGGTATTGCGATAAAAAACATCCATTCCTCTAAGGGCAGGTCAGCAAGGTATTTACCTGTAACGTATTCGGGGTTGAACCCCCATACGCCCATACGTGTAAATGCTACATCCCAGGGGATAAAGACCAGCATTGTACCCACCGTGCCGGCCAACCAGCCTTTCCAGTGCAGGTAAAAACGTATGGCTGGATGGAATGAAAACAGGAATGGCACCGCTGCACAGGAGAGGTTAACCAGCAGGTAGGTATAGTGCTGCACAGCAGTTACCTGGCGTATTTGGTCCGTTTGTACCGGGCGGCCTCCACGAAGTAGCGCATCGGTACTACCAGCATACCAAAACATTCACCGTCTTCCTTGCCGAGGTGCTTGTGGTGCACCTTATGGGCCTTTCTGAGTGCCCGGAAGTACACATTGTCTGTGCGTTCAAACCAGCGAAAACGTTGGTGTATCAGCACATCGTGCACGAGAAAGTAACCCGTTCCGTACATCATGATACCCAGTCCGATAAAAAACCGGAAGTCAAATCCGTTCTTTGCTCCGAACAACATGAGTATAAAACTGGGTATCGCGAAGATGAGGAAAAAGAAATCATTCTTCTCGAAGAAGCCCGGTTTGGGCTGGTGATGATCTTCATGGAAGTACCACATAAAACCGTGCATAACGAATTTATGGGTGCACCAGGTTATCCCTTCCATAAGGGCAAAGGTGCCGAGCGTAATGAGTAGGTATATCATGGCTTAAACATTCATCCAGTCTTCGACCACAGGCATAACGATTCTGAACCAGGCGGTAAAGTTACCGGGTTTTTGCTGCATTTCCATTTTCACTTCGGGCATTGAAAGGTATTTCCACTGTGTGACCTCATCAGGTCGGGGCTGCGGATTGCGGCTGCAGGCACCGATGAGCACATGGTCTATTTCATGTTCGGTGAGGCGATTGCCCACGTGGCATTTATAGCGGAGGGTGAATGCGTGCACCATAGGTGCCCGCAGCCCCATCTCTTCCATCAGGCGTCTTTTTGCAGCGACCATAACGGTTTCTCCGGAGCGGGGATGACCGCAACAGGTGTTGGTCCAGAGATTCGGAGAATGGTACTTGACAGTGGCCCGCTGCTGCAGAAGCAATTGACCCTGGTGGTTAAATAAAAAAACAGAAAAGGCCCTGTGCAGTCGACCGGTCTGGTGGGCCCTCATCTTTTCCATGCGCCCGATGCTTCGGTCCCGGTCGTCAACCAAAATAACCTTTTCGCGCATCATATCAGGTTGAGGTTGTGCTCATAGTAGGAGCGCATAAACAAAAACATTTTCCTGGTGTTACTGATGCGTATGCGGTGGTTCATGATGTGGTCTGCCGGCACCGATTTTATTTTCTGAAAGAGCCGTTGGTAATACACATAAGCCACATAAACCCCGAAACGCGCTTCGCGCGGCAGCATGCGGATACCTGCCCGGGCTTCCTCAAAGTCTTCGTGAATCTCCTGTTCGATCTGCCCCTTCACCTTTTCGCTGAAAGCCGACCAGTCGAGGCCCGGGAAATAGGTTCGGCCCTTGCCTTCAAAATCATCCTTTACATCGCGCAGGAAGTTGATTTTCTGAAACGCGGCTCCGAGGCGCATGGCGAAAGGTTTCAGATCGCGGTATTGCCCCTCATCACCCTTGGTAAAAACCCTCAGGCACATGAGTCCGACCACCTCTGCACTACCCAGTATGTAGGTATTGAATGAATCACGGTCGTGACTTCCCATGGTGAGGTCCATTTCCATGCTGATAAGAAACTGGTCTACCAATTCCCACTCAATATTATTTCTATGGTAGGCCAACTGGAATGAGTGAAGCACAGGGTTGAGGGAGATTCGCTGCTGGATGGCATCTACGGTGTCCTGCCTGAATTTTTCGAGCAGTTTCGTCTTGTCAAATTCGTGGAAGGTGTCGACGATTTCATCGGCCAGCCTTACAAATCCGTAGATAGCGTATACATCATTTCGCAGACTGTGATGCAGCGTGCGGATCCCTATACTGAAACTGGTGCTGTAGGTATGCGCTACCTTTCTGCTGCTGGCTGCCGATACAATCTCGTAGAGCTCTTTCATGCTTTTGCTGAGAGGATATTTGACGGATACGTATAGGGTACGCCGGAAATGAGCCGTGCGGCCAGTTGACCTGAGATGAGCGCGGGCGGAACCCCGGGACCGGGTACGGTTAGCTGCCCTGCAAAAAACAGGTTGCTGAGTTTGCGGCTCTTCATAGCGGGTTTCAGCCAGGCTGTCTGACGAAGCGTGTTGGCCAGGCCGTATGCGTTTCCACCAAAAGCATTGTAGTCGCGGATAAATTCTTCGTGTGCGTATGACTGGTAAAACCTGACGTGGGGCAGAATTTCCTGGCCTGTGAGTTTTTCCATTCGGCCGATGAGCTGCTTGAAATAGGCTTCGCGCCTGGAAGGATCACTCTGCAGGTTGGTGGCGGCCGGAATCAAAAGAAACAGGTTTTCCATGCCTTCCGGTGCCACGGAAGGGTCAGTCACTGAAGGGCAGCAGGCATAGAAACGCGGTTTGTCTGGCCATGCGGGCGTACCATAGATGGAGTCCGCATGGGGCCCGAATGACTCGTCAAAAAAGAGGTTATGGTGACGGAGTCCGGGTATTTTTTTGCTGAGGCCCACGTAAAACAGCAGCGAGGAAGGCGACATAGTGCGCGACTTCCAGTAATTTCGGGAATAAGACCGGTCGTTTTCCCTGAGCAGCACCTGGTCGGTGTGGTGGTAGTCGCAGGCGGCAAGCACGGCATCGGAAGCCAGCCGTTCTCCATTAACCTCGATGGCACTGATACGGCCGCGTTCGGCATGGATGGCCGACACCGGTGCCCCGGTATGTATGTGCACACCCAGTTCGGCAGCCATGCGGGTGATTGCCTCCGGCAGTTTGACCATTCCGCCCATAGGGTACCACGTACCGAGTTTCAGGTCAGCGTAATTCATGAGTGTATACAGTGCGGGTGTGCGTGAAGGTTTTGCGCCGAGGAAAAGCACCGGAAACTCCAACAGGTCTATGAGTTTCGGGTTTTTAAAATACTTCCTTACGTGCCGCGAGACCGAACTGAAAAGGTCCAGTTGCCAAACCTTGCCCAACAGGGAGGGGTGCATGTATTCGGTCATGTTGAGCGAGGGTTTCCAGACGAAGCGGCTCATGCCGGTTTCGTATTTCTCCCGTGCTTCGGTCATAAACCGATCGAGTCTGGGGGCGCTTCCCGGCTCAACAGATTCGAAAAGGGCGCGCAATTCCTCATAGGATGCGGGGACGTCCATCGGGCCATCGGCGAAAAACACCCGGTATGAGGGGTCAAGGGGTTTCAGCGTGTAATAATCGGCTGCCGACCGACCGAAGCGGTTAAAAAAATGCTCGATGATTTCGGGCATCCAGTACCAGCTGGGCCCCATATCAAACAGGAAACCCTCGCGTTCGAATGCCCGGGCTCTTCCTCCCGTGGTAGCATTTTTTTCGTATAGGTTTACTTCATGTCCTTCCGCCGCGAGACAACATGCCGCGGCAAGGCCTGAAAAACCTCCTCCGATAACCTGAACCGATTTCTTTGTTGATGACAATGGCTTAATCTCTCCGCTAATGGCGGAAATCAGTCAAAGATAACAGCATTGGTCTCTTTATGTTCGTCGCTACTTATTGACACTACCCACCTGGTCATCGATCGTACCCATGATGGCTACGTGGCGGTTCTCATAGCCGCTTTCCATACCTGTCTTGAGAAAGTCGAATCCGGACGACACCACACGCGATTGGTCTACCGAGTCGAACCACTGAGGAAATGCCGGGCCGAATTTTTGCAAGCCACTGCAGTAAAACAGCATAATGTCATAGGCGAGAAAGGCATACACGGAAGGCTCGGTTTTGAATCTTTTTCTGAAGGCCTGCACCCAGTTTTCCGTTTCAGGTCGCTGGTAGTCAATACCCACTACCTCCGGATAGTGGAGGTGCAGCCGTGCGCGGTCATCGGTCTCCAGAAAATCATAATTCTCCCATTCGGATGTTGCGAAAAGAAAGGTGTTATTGCTTGATTTGATTCCCTTAAACAAAGAACTCGCCATGGCCTGGTCAGTGCTCGGGGCTATGACAATATTGTTGCCTGAAGAAGAGAGCACATCATTGATGCCATAGAGCGATCCGGCGGTGGCCATGAATTCTGTTGCGCTGTCACCGGTCAATGCTATGAACTTCCTGTGGAAGGCGTCGATGCGCTTTTTGTCTTCGATATTGCCGGAATTGGCCAGGATTACTTTGCTTCCCTTGTATTTACCCGCTACATAGCCCGCCACGTATTCCCACTGGCTGACGGTGGAAGGCCAAACCTTGCTCATATTGGGTGAGGAAAGCAGGATGGCGTTCGGTTGCTGAACGGGACAAACCACATGTACGCCGCTGCGGACAGACCATTTGGAAACTTCGGCGAGTGCATCGCGGTAGGTAGGGCCGATGACGAGGTCGACGGTTTTCATTTCCGGTTTTTCCAGTACATTTTTTACCATCGTGGTGCCTTCGAGCACATCGTACACATAGAGATCAGCGTTGAATCCGGATGCAGAAAGTGAATCGACTGCCAGGAGCATACCCCTGTACATATTGAGTGCTACATCCCGCAGCAGCAAATCCTTTTCTTTCAGCGAAGCAGAATCCGGAAAATCCGAGAAGAAGGGGAGCATCACCGCCACCCCATACTTTTCTTTCAACTTGTTGCCCACGATGGTTGGCGCTGTTTTTTGGGCGGCTGCAGAGTCAGCAGACGGCCGCCAAATTGCGCCTGCCGGTATGTTGATGTCCTGACCGGAACGCAGGCTTTCAACCAAGCCCGGATTGATGGTTTTCAACTCCTCTGGCGTGAGGTCATAGCTTTTCGCAATAGAATACAGTGTTTCGCCGGGCTTGACCGTATGCAACTGATAGCTCGCCAATGCCTTGGACTTAATCGGAATACGCAGCACCTGGCCTTTTTTAATCCCGCTTTCAGCCCCGGGATTGGCCGACAGCACCTCATTCAGGTCTATGCTATAAATCTTTGCGATCGAATACAGGGTTTCCTTTTTCTGCACCTCATGCGTACGGAAGGAACCGGAAGAGTCGCCGCTTTTTGCAGGTTTCAGGGCGCATTTGGCAACAGGAATCCGCAGCGAAGCACCCTCCTAGAGTCCACCATCGCTACCCGGATTGGCAGCCATAATGTCGTTGTCATCGCATTGGTAGGTGAGCGACAGGCCAAAGGCAGTTTCTCCCTTTTTGACGGGATGTATGTAGTACTCCACGCCGCCAATGACCTCAACGGGGGTCTGCACTTGCGCAGCCGACCAGCACGAGGCAAGCAGCAGCATCGCCAGGAGCAGGACCTTTGAGGGCGAAGCTTGAAAGATTTTCTTAGGTTTCATCGGTATTTAGGGGTGGGCTGGGGTCAGCATAGGCATGTGCAGCACGACACGGTCGTCTACAGGCTTATGAAAACACAATGCCAAAGATGAAAGGACTGAAGGCGTTTGCGCGCAAAGCCCGCAGTGATTTTCAAACAAAGTCGGGCTTGAAACTCCGGTGTTATTCCCACTCTATGGTGGCAGGTGGCTTTGATGAGATATCGTAGACCACCCTGTTGACACCTTTTACTTTGTTGATGATATCGTTGCTGACCCTGGCCAGAAAATCGTGTGGCAGCCTCGACCAGTCAGCCGTCATGCCATCGGTGCTGTTCACCGCCCTGAGGGCGACCGCCTGCTCGTAGGTGCGTTCGTCACCCATGACGCCGACACTCTGCACGGGCAGCAGCATGGCGCCGGCCTGCCAGACTTCTCCGTACAGTCCTGCCGACCGCAAATGGCCGATCCAGATGGCGTCTACCTCCTGGAGCAGGGCAACCTTTCCGGGTGTGATGTCGCCCAAAATTCTGATACCCAGACCAGGGCCCGGAAACGGGTGGCGCTCCAAAATGCTCTCTTTGATGCCAAGGGCCCTGCCCACCCGGCGCACCTCATCCTTGAAAAGGGCGCGGAGGGGTTCAACCACCTTAAGTTTCATAAAACCGGGCAGTCCTCCAACGTTGTGGTGGCTTTTAATGGTTTGGGAAGGTCCACCGGTTGCGGAAACTGACTCGATAACATCTGGATAAATGGTGCCCTGTCCCAACCAGCGCGCTTCTTCAAAGCGGCCAGCTTCGCGGTCAAACACTTCAATAAATGCCTTGCCAATGGCCTTGCGTTTTTGCTCGGGATCGGCGATGCCCTTCAGGGCTGCGTAGAAGTCTTCCTTAGCATCTACTCCCTTGACGTTCAACCCCATATCCCTATAACTTTCAAGTACTTCCTGAAACTCATTCTTGCGCAGGAGGCCGTTGTCAACGAAGATGCACTGAAGGCGGTCGCCGATGGCCCGGTGAATCAATTCGGCGGCGACCGAACTGTCTACGCCACCGCTGAGCCCCATGATGACCGTGTCGTTGCCCAGCTGCTGCCTCAGACCCACCACGGTTTCATCGATGTAGGACGCCGGAGTCCAGTCGCCGGTACAGCCGCAGATGTCCATCACAAAATTCTGGAGCAATTGGCGGCCGTCTGTTGAATGGTACACCTCCGGATGAAACTGAACTCCAAAAGACTGGCGGCCCGTGAATTCGAATCCTGCGAACTCCACCTGTTCTGTCGAGCAGATGACCCTTGTGCCGGAGCCCGCTGATTCGATGGTCTCTCCGTGCGACATCCACACCAGAGAATTTTATGGAAATTCTTTCAGCAAAATATGGCTTCGGTCGAGGGTAACGAGGTTGGCGCGGACGTATTCCCGGTGCGTTGACAGCAGGACTTTGCCACCGTTTTGGTGCGCTAGCAGTTGGGCGCCGTAGCAAATTCCCAGCATAGGTATTTCATTCCACGCAGACAAATCGGGCATGGGCGCCTGGTCTTCGTGCACCGAGTGCGGGGATCCGGACAATATCAGCCCTTTTACAAGTTCCGACGGCAGGGGCGGATGGTTCCAGGGGTACACCTCGCAATAGACGTTCAGTTCCCTGATTCTGCGCGCGATGAGTTGGGTAACCTGGGATCCGAAGTCAAGGATAATAATCGTCTGGTGCATGCGGCGAAATTACACCGCGCCCCTCTTCTCCGGAGGGTCCGGGGATAACATTGATGCTCCCTAAGCCGTGTCGCCGCCATCACATGTTTAACGAACACTTAGTGTAAGAAGCCTCGCGGCCCGTTTACTTTCGCCGTGTACTGAGGCAGGCGAATGGGTCATTTGTCACACCCCCTGCGGCGGTGCACGAAACTTTTCTTCACCGCATGTTCATCAACGGCCGTCAACAAGATGCCATTCGCCTCTGGCCTTACCTGGCCTTCATCACCTGTGCCGTGCTGGCTGTGGGCTGGTATGCCCTGCAGCGCTCACCCTCGGGCATTCATTTCGTGAGGCAGACGGATTCACTCGCTTTTGCCGACCAGTATTATTTCTTCGACCAGGCCTTTTTTGAGCCTGCGGTTTACAACCTCAGCAGCGAAGAAGGCAAGGCAGCCTGTGAGTTTCCCCTGCTCTACTACGTCACGGCGCTTCTGTATCGTGTACTCGGCTATGACGACAGTATCCTGCGCGTGATTACCTTCCTGCTTGTGGTTGCGGGTATGCTCAGTTTCATCAGGCTGGGCATTGCGCTAACCGGAAACCGCCTGTTGTCTTTCCTTTCGGTTGGGCTGGTATGCGGATCCTGCATCCTCTACTACTATGCATCGAATGTGCTCCCCGACGGCGCCGCGCTCGGACTTACGCTGCTGGCACTCGGTATCGGTCTGCACCCCAATGTCAGCCGAGCTGGCCTGTGGCTGACCTACCTGCTGTTTCTTATCGCCTGCCTGATCAAAATTACCTACCTTATTTACCCGGCCGCCTTGGCAGCCTACCCTTTACTCCGGGGTACGGCCCTGGACGGAATTAGCGCCGGTAACCGTTTTGTGCACTTCGCCGGGCTGGGTGCACTGGGCGCAGCAGTAGTTGCGTGGACGATTTACGTGCACCATTACAACGGCCTATATGGCGACCGTTATTTTCTCACGACCTGGGCCCCGGCCTGGAACATGTCTGCGGCCGCGCGCCAGGATGTGTGGTTATACCTGAGCGATTACTGGAGCGGAGCCTTCTACAAGCCTTCCTCCTTTGTAACGCTGGCACTCTCCCTTCCACTGGTGTTCTGCTGGTTTAGGAAGTTGCTGCCTGGCCATGCCACATTTATATTGCTCGCATGTGCCGGCTGCGCCGTCTTGATGGTCTTCTTTCTGGAGAAATTCAAGGATCACGACTACTACCTGCTCGTCACCATTCCGCTGGCGGCCACGTCTCTGCTCCTGCTCGTGGGACTCATCGCCCGTAAGCCTAACCCGCGCGCGCTCAGGTGGATGACGGTTGCCGCATTGGCCCTGCTTTCGTATGTGGGCAACCGGTATGCGCACCAGAAACTGACTAACCGGCTGGCGGTTCGGGAAGACCACTTCAGCACACCGGTTGAACGCCTGGCCGGTCAAGGAGCCGTGTTGCAGGCACTGGGTTGTCTGCCCGCTCACACGGTCGCCGTGGTAGGCGATTATACCCGCAACGGAAGCTTGTTTCATCTGAAGCGGAAAGGAATGACATTTTCTCCCGAACGCGCCAAAGAAGCGGGTCGGCTGTTGCATACCTCTCACGAAAGGTTTGATTTTGTGCTGGTGCGTGACAGTCTAGATATTTCCCTTCCTGCAGTTTACCACCCTGCCGGCGCCATCGGAAATTACCGCGTCTTTGCGCTGCATTGAGCGCACGGGGGTTACTCGAGCACCACGGTGCTTCGTGCGATCGTACCGTTGGTATAGCGCGATACCCGAATGTAGACCCCGCCGGCCATGTGTGTCTGGCCACGCATGATCTCCCTGCCTGTAAGGTCGAACCAGGTTTCCGCGAGGAGAATTCCAGGACGGTTATTTTCATGGTCAGTCAGCCCGGTAGTCAGGCACGTTTCTCCGAGTACAAAATTGTCTGTGTAGGCACCCGAAGAAATGCCATCTACCCGAATGACCAGGAGTTGGGGTTCGGCGTCTTCATTCAAACTTTCTGACACC
>DHLU01000198.1:15624-15758 GCA_002405435.1 Flavobacteriales bacterium UBA4660 | reverse complement strand
CTTTTTTGAAAGAGAGGTTAATTCCCAGCCTAACGGTTCGCAGGTACCAGCCGTTGGTGATTTTTACCACTTATGCTCATGCGAAAAACGAATGTTTGTGCCAACACAAGACTGTCATACGAAGCACTAAACCG
>DHLU01000198.1:538-15591 GCA_002405435.1 Flavobacteriales bacterium UBA4660 | reverse complement strand
AGCTACAAGAAGTTGGCGATTTTTGCCACAAATGTCCATACGAAGAACGAATGTTTGTGCCACCACAAAACTGTCATACGAAGCACTAAACCGCCAATTTCTTGTACGTGCTGTTACAAGCCTGCGCTGTTTTCGTCATAATTGATCAGTCTTTTTCAGGAATATAATTCTTGCCAGGCCTCATCTTTTCTCGATTTAATATCCAATAAAAGTTCTGTCAGCGATTTCAGCCAGGGTCTTATAATCCTTGCCCTTTTGTCAAGGTAAGTCAGATGCCGGTCAATTTTCTTTTGGTTGTAATTGTTCTTCTTGCTGTTGACCGCTCTGCTCTGGGTACCATCCAATGCCAGCACACGCCCGTCAATCAATCCCTCCTTCGCAAGTCGCTTTGCAACTCCGGAAAACAGGTTTCTGAAGCCTGCCGGATTTTCACTTCTACATCCGGCTATGGCACAAAAGCACGGCTTTAGTCCCTTCATCAGCCACATGAGTCCCGCATGGCGTGCACCTTCCCGTTCCAGCAGCCGAGAGGTCCTTAGTCTGTTAAGGTATTTGTAGATGTACAATCTTAACATGTCAGCAGGAACGTATCCAGGCCACCCTTCAAAAGAACCGGCACCGGCATTAAAACCAAGCTCAGAAATATCCAGACCAGCCACTAATTCATCTGTAGTGCGCACTTCCGTACCCGAAGGAACCAACTCATCTCAAATTTCAATAATACCCGTCATAAACGACACAGCCTGTCCGCCTATCTCCACCCGGTCGCCTTTCATGGTGCAGGTCAGTTCACCGATACGCCACGAAATCTGGCGGGCTTTCATGTTCTTTTTGTCGAGCACATTGGACCAGTAGGGAATCAGTGTAGTGTGGGCCGAGCCGGTTACCGGGTCTTCATTGATGCCCAGTTGCGGAGCAAAAAAGCGCGACACAAAGTCAACATCCCTGCCCGGTGCCGTGCAGATAATGCCACGGGCATCGATGCGGGCCACTTCATTAAACTCCGGGGCAAGCGCCGCCACTTCGCTCTCTGACTCGTAGATGAACATCAAATCTGTATTTCCCCTGTAAATTTTCTGGGGCTTGATGTTGAACCCCCGGGTGATGTGTTCGGTCACCAACTGTTCCTTACAGGTGTCGGCGGGAAAGTCCAGGGTATAAAAACCCTCGTGGATGGCCACCCGGAGCGGCCCACTCTTGCTGTTGAACACGATGTGATCGCTCTCATGTCCTTCAAAATTCCTGAGCACAAAAGCGGTAGCGAGCGTCGGGTGGCCGGCGAGATCCACCTCCGCTTTCGGGGTAAACCAGCGAATGGCGTAGCCGTCGCCGTCCTTGACATAAAATGCGGTCTCTGCCAGGTTGTTTTCTTCGGCAATCTGCTGCATAACCGCATCCCCAATCCAGCGGTCCAGCGGGCAAACTGCCGCCGGATTTCCGCCAAAAACATGGTCGGTGAACGCGTCGCACTGGTATAACTTAATCTTCATTGGGCGAAGGTACGCCTTCCCGTGCAGGGCTGCCAGCCGAAGCTACCCCACTGAAACACAACCTTTCGGGTTAGAACCCGTATATACCCGGATGAAAAACCGGCCATGGCCATGAGTGTCAGACAAATAAACTAAACCCACCCGAAAACCATTCAATGTATGGTGTTGAAATCTTCCCGACTGTGCTGCCCCTTCAGGTGCGGGCGGACAGACCTTTACGAAGGCAATACGCAGCGCAAAACCGCTGCCATTACCCAAGCCCTCAAATCAGCATGATTGGCGCGGTTTGGAAATCACACCCGGCTGCACCGAACGCCCTTTGAATTACGCCATGCGCACCACCTTTATGACGACCAGAAAAACACTACTCTCTGTGCTTATCGGGGCTTTTGTATGCCTCGAATCCACGGGTCAGTTTACCTTCAACCCTTCAGACTCCTACCTGCTTACCACGCTGTGTCAGGGCCAGAGCATAGACCACTGCATCAGCGTCAGCAGCGCGGGAAACAACCATTCCATTCAAAGTTTCTCGGGCAACGACGGCAACATCATCATCGCACCGCCCACCTCTCCTTTTGATACCTGCTTCCGGTACACGGCCTCTTTCAGCTATACGGGTTTTGACACGGTCACTTTCGTCCTTAACAACAACCTGGGCCAGACTGACCAGCTCAATATCGTGTTCAAGGTGGTCAATCCCAACACCCCCACCAACGGCGGCCCCAACCAGCAGCTGTGCGAAGTGAATACCACCACCCTGAGCGCCATTTCTCCGGATCCGCTTGCGACAGGCTTCTGGACGGTGATCGGGGGCAGCGGCAGCCTGGTCACGCCCAACTCACCGACCACGGTAGTCAACAACCTTTCGCTGGGCACCAACAGCTTTTTGTGGAACCAGAACTATCCGTGCGATGCCAACATTGACCTGGTGCAGGTATTCAGGTACACAGGTACGCCGCCCATCGCCAATGCGGGCCCCGATGTATCGCTCTGCAGCGGAAACACCTATGTGATGCAGGCCAACAGCGCAGGCGTCAGCGCAACGGGCACCTGGGAAATTACCTGCGGCAACGCGACAATCTTCAACATCAATTCGGCCACGGCGCTGGTAACCAACCTCGGGCTTGGCGTCAACTGCTTTGAGTGGAATATCAGCAATGGACCTTGCCCGGGCGGCGACACGGAAGACCAGATGTTCATCTTCGTCTTCAATTCCAACCACCCCGCTGCCAATGCGGGTCCCGATCAAAACCTTTGCAGTTCGGGCCCCGTTTCCATAACCCTTTCGGCCAATGCAGCGCAGATACCCGCCACCTCGCTCTGGTCTCAGGTCAGCGGACCTGCAGGCGCTGCAATTGTCAACCCCACCAATCCAACCACCAACGTGACCGGATTGGTTCCCGGACAGTATGTTTTTCAGTATACCATCAACAACGGCGGCTGCGGCACCCTCACCGACCAGGTTGTTGTCAACATATATAATCCCGCGCAACCGGCGGCCAATGCTGGTTCCGACCAGCAACTCTGCCTGCCCAACAACAGCACCGTGCTGGCGGCCAACAGTATCACCTTTCCCGGAACAGGCACCTGGACGGTAATCTCCGGAACCGGTTCTTTTGCCAACGCCAACTCGCCGACTACGGCGGTGACCGGGCTTTCAACCGGAGTGAACATCTTTCGCTGGACTTTCTCCAACGGAACCTGCACGCCGCCTGTCACGTTTGATGATGTAAGCATAACGGTCTTTCCCACTGACCAACCGGTCACCAATGCGGGAAGCGATTTGAACCTGTGTTTCAACGGCACACCGGTTTCGGCCACGCTGGCCGGTAGTACCGTCAATCCTCCCGGCTTCGGGCTGTGGACCCAGGTGAGTGGACCGAGCACAGCGAACTTCTCCTCCGCTTCTTCCCCAACCTCGGTGGTTTCCAACCTGGTTACCGGTCAATACGTGCTTCAGTGGACTGTTTCAAACGCGCCCTGTCCGGGCGGGGGCACCGACCAGATGACCATCACCGTGTTTAACAACGGCCTGAATACCATTAACGCGGGTCCTGACGGATCGCTGTGTACACCGTCCAACACCTTTACCATGGCAGCCACGGCGCCTCCGTTTCCCGCTACGGGCAGCTGGACCCTTATCAGCGGCAGCGGTGTCATTAGCAATCCGCTAAGCCCTACCACCACGGTCACCAACGTGGGTACTGGCAACAACGTATTTCGCTGGACCCTCAACAACGGACCCTGCACATCTGCGGTATTTGACGATGTGACCATCAGCCTGTTCAACAATACCCAGCCCGCGGCCAATGCGGGCCCAGACCTTGAGACCTGCTACAGCGGCACCTTCCCGGCCACCCTAACCATGGCCGCCAATGCCGCCGTTTCGCCGGCCACCGGCTTGTGGACGCTCGTTTCGTCTAGCGGTACACCCAACCCGGTCATCACTGACGCTTCTAACCCAGCCACCACCGTGACCAACCTGTTTCCGGGTACCTATACCCTGCAGTGGGCCATCGACAACGGCGGGTGCGGTTCATCTTCAGACCAGATCACCATTACCGTCTATTCGCCCAATCAGTCCAACGCCGATGCCGGCAGTGACCAACAGGTGTGTTCCACTTCCCCGTCGGTCACACTCACGGCTGCAGCACTAATGCCCCCGGCAAGCGGACAATGGAGTGTCATAGCCGGCACGGGAACCTTCGCCAACCCGACCAGCCCCACAACATCCGTAAGCGGTATGTCACTGGGCACCAATACCTACATGTGGACCATAGACAATGGCCCCTGTGCTTTGCCCGCCGTGCTGAGTGACCAGGTAAACGTAACTGTCTTCAACGCCGCACAAACCGCCGCAAATGCAGGCCCCGATGTAACCATTTGCTCTACCACCAGCGCAGTGACCCTCACAGCCAACACCCCGCTGCTGCCGGCAACCGGCTTGTGGACGGTTATCTCCGGAACGGGAATCTTTTCAAACCCCGCTTCTCCCGTTACCCAGGTAACCGGTATGTCGGTAGGCTGCAATGTGTACCAGTGGAGCATCAACAATGGCCCCTGCGGCGGAATCTCAAACGACCAGCTCAGTATCTGTGTGAATGACATCACTGCCCCGGCCGCTGATGCCGGTGACGACACAGACCAGTGTGTTCCCAACACCAGCATCACACTAAACGGAAATACCCCTGTGTTTCCAGCCACCGGCCAGTGGACCCTAGTAAGTGGCAGCGGCACTATAGTCAATCCTGGAAGCCCATCGGCTACCGTAACGGAGTTGGGACTGGGCAGCAACATTTTCGCCTGGACGATCAACAACGGTGCATGCAACCAGGTCTCTGCCGACCAGGTGGTCATTACCCTGTTTGCCAATGACCTCACCGGTGCCGATGCCGGCGACGATGCAGTGCTCTGCACACCCACCTCCACCTACCAGTTACAGGCAGCGCCGGTGGTATTACCCGGCTATGGGCAATGGAGCCTCATTTCAGGCAGCGGAACCATTTCCGATATCAACAACCCCAACGCCACAGTAACCGGACTAACCATTGGAGAACACGTATTCAGATGGACCATCTTCAACGGACCTTGTCCGGGCGGCAGCGATTTTGACGAGGTCACCCTCTTCGTCTTCGACCAAAACCAGACGCCGGCCGAAGCGGGACCCGACCAGCAATTTTGTTTCGATGGAATCCTTCCGGTCAATGCCACCATGGCGGGCAGTGCCGTGAACTTTCCGGGAACGGGAACCTGGTCCATCGTCAGTGGAGGCGGCACCATCGTGAATCCGGCCAGTGCCAGCACCCTCATCACCGGCATACCTGTCGGCATCAACGTGTTTGCATGGACAACAGACAACGGACCTTGCAGCGGAGGACCAACGTCAGACCAGGTAACAGTATTCGTATATGCCGCTTCACAATCCGTTTCAAACGCCGGACCCGACCAGCAGATTTGTTCAACCACACCGTCGGTGACCCTTGCCGCCAATAGCGTCAGCCTGCCGGCCATCGGCACGTGGACTATCTTGCAGGGAACAGGTACATTCAGCAACATCAACAACCCCGGGGCTACGGTAACCGGCCTGTCGATCGGCAACAACGTATTTCAGTGGAATGTAAACAACGGTGCATGCAGCACGTCGGCCAGCGACCAGGTAACCATAACGGTATTTAATGCAGCACAGGCGGCGGCCAATGCAGGCAATGACATCAGCATCTGCAGCGACCAGGCCAGCGTGGCACTTAGCGGAAACAATTTCGCCTTTCCGGCTACCGGTGCATGGACCCTTGTATCGGGCTCTGGTATATTCAGTAACGCAACGAACAACAACACACAGGTCTCCGGCTACTCGATCGGCCTCAACCAATACCAGTACACCATTTTTAACGGCCCTTGTGTGGCTTCCACTTCCGACCTCATCACCCTTACAGTTTTTGATGACAACCAGCCCGCTGCTTCGGCCGGCCCTGACCAATCTGTCTGTACACCTGTCGCTTCAATTGTGCTGACGGGCAACCCCGTCAGTTTCCCTGCTACAGGAACATGGTCACTTATTTCTGGTTGTGGAATTGTGGATAGCCCCAACACCAGTATGACCGCAGTATCGGGACTGTGTCCGGGCGTAAACGTATTCCGCTGGACCATCAACAACGCCTCGTGCAGTCCGGCTTCGACGTTTGATGACGTGAGCATCTTCGTATACGATGAGAACCAACCGCCGGCGAATGCAGGTCCTGATCAGGAATACTGCGAGCCTGTGTCTTCTGCTGTGCTGGCAGCCAATACCCCTGTATTTCCTGCTACCGGTCAGTGGTCGTTGGTTAGCGGTTCGGGCATCTTTACCGACAGCAGCAATCCGCTGACTTCCGTAACAGGCCTGTCGCAGGGACTTAACCAGTTCGCCTGGACAATCAGCAACGGACCCTGTACCACAGGCATCACGGCTGATGTGGTGGACATTTTCATCTTCGAAAACACGCAGGCACCTGCCGACGCGGGAGAAGACCAGGAATTGTGTTCTCCGACCAACAGTACCTTCCTCAACGCCTCGGCGGCCATTTTCCCAGCGACAGGCACCTGGACGGTGGTGAGTGGCAGCGGCATTTTCGTCGACCCCAACGACCCCAACACCCAGGTACTGGGACTGAGCAATACTGAAAACATCTTTCAATGGACAATTGACAATACCCCCTGTGCCAATGGCCTGACCGTTGACCAGGTAAGCGTACTTGTATATACCAGCACCGCCCCTTCAGCGGCTGCAGGTCCCGACCAATCGGTGTGCACTCCGCAAGACCAGGTGACCATGGCCGCCAATGCTCCGGTATTTCCGGCTACAGGCAACTGGATCCTCATTTCGGGACAGGGCACGATACAGGATCCTGACAATCCGAACACCATCATTACCAACCTCGGCGTGGGCGAAAACGAATTTGCATGGGCCATTGACAACGGGGGTTGCGGCGCGGGCTACACCGTTGACCTGGTGAGCATTTTCGTTTACAGTGCCGATGCTCCCGACGCCGATGCGGGAGAAGACCAGGACCTCAGCCTGCCTGAAACCTCCGCTGTGCTGGGGGCAAATGACCCGGTATTTCCGGGATTCGGAGCGTGGACACTGCTGAGTGGCAGCGGCACCATCTCAGACACAGGCAACCCCCTTGCTACCGTTTCGGGACTGGCGGTGGGTGAAAACATCTTTCAGTGGACCCTCTACAACGGGCCCTGTCCGAACGCCGTTACGTCTGACATTGTGGTCATCAGTGTGTTTGATGCCGGCGGACCAACAGCCAATGCCGGCCCAGACCAAGAGTTGTGTTCGCCCGACTTCGACACGGCCATGAACGCCGTTCCCGCGGTATTTCCGGGATCAGGAACCTGGACGGTAGTGAGCGGATCGGGCACCTTCCTTGAGCCCGGCAACCCGGCTTCAATAGTAGAAGGACTGGCCATTGGCCACAACGTATTTCAATGGACACTCGACTACAGCGTCTGTGGCACCCAGTCAGACCAGGTCGAAATTACCGTTTACAACTCAGCACAGGGCGCATCGGATGCCGGAGACGACCAGGCTTTCTGCACCCCTGAGAGCACCACTGCGCTGCAAGCGGCTGCGGTATTACCGCCGGGCTTTGGCACCTGGAGCGTCATTGAAGGCGATGGCGAGGTTGACGATGTCAATGACCCCAATTCGGCCGTCAACAACCTTTCTCAGGGCGACAATACCCTCGTGTGGACCGTATACAACGGGCCGTGTCTGACAGAACCACTTACCACAGACACCGTGCACATTCTGCTGTACGACAACACCCAGGCAGAGGCCAATGCGGGTATCGATCAGTTTTACTGCACACCCACCAGCCTGACTACACTGACCGGAAACGGATTCATTTATCCGGCAACCGGCACGTGGCAACTGGTGAGCGGTTCGGGCATACTGGTAAGCCCTTCCAACCCCAACTGTATTGTCTCCGGACTGGGTGTAGGAGAAAATATCTTTACGTGGACAATTTCCAATGGACCCTGCGACCCGGCTTTCACGGTTGACTCTGTGAGCGTATTCATCTTTGACGGAACTCAGCCGGCAGCAGAGGCTGGCCCAAACCAGTCGCTATGCTGGCCGGAATCATCCGCACAGCTGGATGCCAATGCCGTGACATTCCCCGGCTCGGGCACCTGGACAGTGCTGGCAGGAAGCGGGGTCTTTGCTGACGCAGGCGATCCGGATAGTGGCATCTCAGGACTCAGCATCGGAGAAAACGTGCTGCAGTGGCAGGTCAGCAACGGACCTTGCGGTGCCAGCACCTCCACCGTCAGCATATTCGTGTACGACAACCTTCAGTCCAACGCCAATGCCGGACCCGATCAGGAATTTTGTCTGCCTGCCAACTCCACAGTCATGGCGGCAAGCAGCTATACCTTCCCGGGAACGGGTACATGGAGCGTAGTTTCCGGTTCGGGAACCTTTGACAATGCATCCAGTCCAACCAGTGCCGTCAGCAACCTTGGTGTGGGTGAAAACATTTTCCTCTGGACCGTCTTCAACGGACCCTGTGTAAACAGCACGACCACAGACCAGGTGTCGGTATTCATCTATGACAACAACGCAGACATTGCCGATGCGGGTGAAGACCAGTCATACTGCGAACCGGTTAACAGCACCCTGCTCGCGGCAGCGGTTCCCGATGCACCGGGCTACGGCACATGGTCGGTGATCAGCGCACCGGGCCTTGTCGAATTCAGCGATGCCAGCAGTCCGCAATCTGAAGTGACCGGGCTTGTTGCCGGTGAAACACAACTGCTTTGGACAGTTTACAACGGCCCGTGTTCCAGCACCAACACTACCGATGTTGTGAGCATATTCATCTATGACGCGCAGCAGGAGTCAGCCGATGCAGGACCAGACCAGTCATTCTGCACGCCCATAAACAGCACAGTGCTGTCTGCCAGTGTTCCCGAATTCCCCTCATTTGGTTACTGGACGGTGGCGGCAGGAACCGCTGACATCACCGACGTAACCGACCCCAACTCCCCCGTCACCGGACTGGGCGTTGGCACCGCGGTACTTACCTGGAACATTTCAAACGGGCCTTGCGATCCGCCCTTCACCTCCGATGACGTGGTGATTACCATTTATGACGGAACACTGCCCGCTGCCAATGCAGGACCTGACCAGGAACTTTGTTTGCCCAACACGACGACCACCCTCTCGGCCTCGCCCGCCAGCGGCGATGCGGGCTCAGGCACATGGACCATCGTGCAGGGCAGTGCCATTTTCGACGATGCCAATGATGCTGCCACCACGGTGACCGGACTTTCACAGGGCATTAACGTGCTCGCGTGGACCTTTGACAACGGCCCCTGCGGAAGCACGACCGATCAAGTGGTGATTTCCGTATTTTCAAATGACATCGCGCCTGCAAATGCGGGAGCGGATATCAGCATCTGCACACCGCAAAGTTGTGTGGTACTGGCAGCCAATGTGCCTGAGTTGCCGGCCCTCGGCGCATGGTCTATCCTTTCAGGGCCCGGTACACTGAGCAACGAATCAAACCCACAGGCTACCCTGTGCGGCCTCGGCGTGGGCGAAACGGTGCTGGTTTGGTCCATCTTCAACGGACCCTGTGCAGAATCCGTCACCACCGATACTGTCAGCGTGTTTGTATTTGACCAGTTTATGGCAACGGCAGACGCTGGGTCCGACCAGGAATTTTGCCTGCCCACCACGTCTGCCTTCCTCAATGCAGTAACGCCTGTTTTTCCTGCTTCAGGCACCTGGTCGCTGGTAACAGGCTGCGGAGACATTGCCGAACCGAACAACCCCCAGTCGGCTGTTACCGGACTCTGCGCAGGTGTCAATGTATTCGCATGGACAGTGCTTAACGGACCTTGCAGCAACAACAGCTCGTCTGACATTGTGCAGATCATCCTCTACTCCGAAGAGGGCACGACCGCCGATGCGGGTGAAGACCAGTCGTGGTGCCTGCCGCTGACATCCACCTTCCTGTCGGCCGAGACACCGGCATTTCCTGCAACGGGAACCTGGCAACTGGTTCAGGGCACCGGCGTAGTGAGCGACCCCGGCAATCCGCTGTCGCAAGTAACCGGCCTGAGCCCGGGAGAAAACATTTTCGCCTGGACCGTCTACAACGGGCCCTGCAGCAATACCAACAGCGTCGACCTCGTTAGCATCTTCATCTACAACAATGCGCAGCCGGCTGCCAATGCGGGGGCGGACCTCGAATTCTGTGTGCCCGGCAGCGCCCAGGCCCAGATGAACGGCAATGCAGCCCTTTTTCCGGCCTTCGGCGAATGGACACTGGTCTCCGGCGGTGGAAGCATTGTTAACCCAAGTGATCCACAGACCATAATCGCCGACATCCCACCCGGATGCAGCACCTTCGCGTGGACCCTATACAATGGCGGTTGTACACCGCCTGTTTCAAGCGACACCATAACGGTGTGCGTGTACACCAGCACATTAGGCAATGCTGCCGCCGGTCCTGACCAGACGTGGTGTCTGCCCAACAACACCGTGACCATGGCTGCCAATGCCCTTGCCGGAGCGGCTTCAGGCTTCTGGACCCTTGTTTCGGGAAGCGGAAACATCACCGATCCGGACAGTCCGACCACAACCATTACTGACGTGCAGCCGGGCATCAGCACCTTCCAGTGGACTTTCGACAACGGACCCTGCGGGCTGACCACCGACCAGGTAACCATACTGATTTACGATCCGACAGCGCCGCCCGCCAACGCCGGTGAGGACGGTATATTCTGCTCTCCGGTGAGCACCTTTACCATGACCGCCAATACGCCGGCCGTGCCGGGTACTGGTACCTGGATAACCATCAGCGGATCGGGCGTGGTCGAGCAACCCAACAACCCCAACTCGCCCGTCTCGGCGCTCACCGTCGGAGAGAATATCTTCATGTGGTGCATTGACAATGGGCCCTGCGCACCACCCACATGCGACATCATGTCGATCTTCATCTACAACAGCCTCACGCCGCCTGCAGATGCAGGTGCCGACCAGGAAGTATGCCTGCCGCAAACGACGGCGGTGCTCAATGCCTCGCCGGCAGAGTTCCCGGCCATCGGCTTCTGGACGCTCATTTCCGGTGAGGGAGTTATCTCCGACGTCAACAGTTCAACTACAACCATCACCGGTCTTTCAGAAGGCACCCATTGTTTTTTGTGGACGGTATTCAACGGACCCTGTGACCCCTCATTGTCGGCAGATACGGTTTGTATCAATGTGTTTAGTCCTGACCAGGTGCCTCTCGCCGGAGAAGACCTGGTATTGTGCACACCCACCAGCAGCATCATGACCGCGGCCAATGCGGCCGAATACCCCGCCTATGGTTTCTGGACGCTCCTCGAAGGATCGGCCACCATTGCGGATGTGGGTGATCCGGAGACAGAAATCACCGACCTCGCGGTTGGCACAAACGTCTTCACGTGGACGTTTTATCTTGGTGGGTGTGAGGAAGGACTGCCAACAGATACGTTGATTGTCTTCCTCTATGACCAGGGACAACCGGCGGCCAATGCCGGCGCCGACCAGCAACTCTGTTTGCCGCAAAACGCCACGACACTTGATGGCAATGAACTTACCCTTCCCGCCACAGGCCAGTGGACGGTGTTGGAGGGAAGCGGAATCTTCGCCGATGACACCGATCCAAACACGGAAGTGACAGGCCTCACCGAGGGCACCAACTCCTTTGTGTGGACCATTTTCAACGGCCCATGCGTCAATGCCATTACCTCCGACACCGTCAGTGTACTGGTATTCCCATCGGAAGCGCAGGTCTCGGTGGCGGGTCCTGACCAGGAATTGTGCACACCGCAGAATTGTGCAACCATGGCCGCCACGCCGGTGACAGATCCTGCCGTGGGTACATGGGAGATCATCAGCGGCAATGCGAGCATCAGCGACTTCCACGATCCGGCGGCCTCGGTATGCGACCTGATAGTCGGTGAGACTGTGCTTCAATGGACCGTATACAACGGGCCCTGCGCGGATACTTCGTTCTCTGCCATCACAATCAGTGTCTTCAACGCCACGGCCGACTCGGCCAACGCCGGGCCCGACATTGAGTTATGCGCACCAGAGAGTTCCACTACACTCGCTGCCAATGCACCCATATTCCCGGCGTGGGGACAATGGTCGGTATTGAGTGGAAGCTGCATTCTCGACGACCCCGATTCGCCCACCACGGCGGTGAGTGGTCTAAGCACCGGCGTAGTGACCCTGGCATGGTACCTCTACAATGGCGCGTGCGGAGAATCATCAGACACCCTGAATATTACCGTATTTGATCCGGCTTCCCAGGATGCTTATGCCGGCGAAGACCTGTATTACTGTGATCCGCCCGAGAACATACAACTCGCAGGCAATGCGCCCATCTTCCCGGCCTTCGGCACCTGGACACAGATTGCGGGAGACACGCTGGTAACCTTCAGCGATATTCATGATCCAGAGGCGGTTACCAGTGCTCCGGCGCTCAACGAGAGTGCTTTCGTGTGGACACTCTACAACGGATCCTGTGACAACGGACTCACTTCTGATACGCTCTGGATCTATGTTAACTCCAGCGCGGTGGCCGATGCCAATGCTGGCCCAGACCAGGCCTATTGCGGTGCGCAGGACATCATTCAGCTTAGCGGCAGTACACCCATCGGACTGGCTGTCGGTACCTGGTCAGCGCTGAACGGTGACGCAGACTTTACCGACCCCAACGAACAGGCGACGCCTGTACTCGACCTTCCCCTGGGGATAAACACGTTGCTCTGGACCGTGGACAACGGTGTTTGCGGTGTGACTACCGACTCGGTCGACATCGTTTTTTATGACCCCGGGTTGCCCCTTGCCTATGCAGGACCTGACCTGGTAATCTGCGCGCATGAATTTTCCACCTTTAACCTTATGGGATCTGAGGCCGCACCCCCGGCCACAGGATGGTGGACCGTGCTTGAAGGACCCGTAATCGTGGACGACAGCACAGCCGCCAATTCCGCCGTGCTCAGCCTTGGCAATATCATCACGCCACTGGTGGATGTTCCCTCGGTGGTGAGCTGGACCGTAGACAACGGGCTGTGCGGCATGAGCGCCGATACCGTGATTTTTATACTGGAAGACTGTCTCACCATTGTGGTACCCGATGCCTTCTCGCCTAACGGAGACGGTACGAACGACTACCTGGTAATTCCCAACATCGAATCTTACCCCAACAGCAGTTTTGAGGTCTTCAACCGGTGGGGGATGAAAATATTCGAAGCTTCTCCGTACAACAATACATGGGACGGAACATCGCTGCACAGCGCGACCGTTGGCGATCCGCTGCCTGTATCCACCTACTACTACGTGCTGGATCTTGGCACGGGAGAAGAAGCCTTTCACGGATTCATTTACCTTAAACGATGACCTGAATCATGCAACCGAACCGTATTCCCCGACCCATGAAATATGCCCTCATTATGCCGGCGCTGCTTTGGCTCACGGTGCATGCACGGGCCCAGCAAGACCCCATGTTTACCAACTACATGTTCAACACACTGGCGGTTAACCCGGCCTATGCCGGCAGTGCCGACCTGATTGCCGTGAACGTGCTACACCGGTCACAGTGGGTCAATTTCGAAGGCGCTCCTGTTACACAGACCCTGTCGGTGCACAGCCCGCTGAAACGCGAAAACATCAGCATCGGCGGCTCTGTGATCAACGACTCCTATGGCCCGGTTAGGCAAACAGGCATTTATCTCGACGCCTCTTACCGCATCATTTTTGACAACTACAAACTCGCCTTCGGACTTAAGGGCGGAGTAAACCTCTTCAGCGCCGACCTCGTGGGTCTGAGTCCGCTTGTTGACGGCGATCTCGCCTTTGTGCAGAATGTTGAGAGCAAGGCGCTGCCCAACTTTGGATTCGGCGCGCTGTATTACGGACCACGGTGGTACGTGGGCTTTAGTGCACCGCGACTGTTGCAAAATCAACTGATTCAGGGCGAGTTGCCCAAGTTCGCAGACAACGTCGAACGGCAGCACGCCTTCCTGATTGCAGGCACACTGATTGACGTCAGCAACTACGTAAAATTCAAACCTTCTATACTGCTGAAGGCCGTGAACGGAGCACCACCCGGCATGGATGTCACCGCCAATTTCCTGCTTTACGACAAACTCTGGCTCGGCGCGATGTACCGGCTGGAAGATGCAGCAGGACTGCTCGTTCAATATGAAATCAACAACCGCATCAAAATCGGATACAGCTATGACTACATCCTGACCGACATCAGCCGCTACAGCAGCGGTTCGCATGAAGTCATGCTGGGTTTTGACTTCGGTGTGCGCCATCAGGGAGACCGTTCACCCAGACACATTACAAGATGGTTTTAATCCTATGAGGCCTTTTACTATGAAATACACCTCTACCCTGTGCGCCGCCCTTCTGCGCAGCTTACTTGTCGCTCTCGCCGTCATGCTTTTTTTTAGTGATGGAAGGGCGCAGCAGGCCAAGATGACACTCGCCGAGAAGTCTTACAACCTCTTCGACTACTACACAGCAGCAGATATTTACCGCGATATACTGGCTGAACCCAAATGGGCTAACGATACGGTGGCACTGCGCAGACTCGCCGAATGCGAGCGCAGAACCGGCCAGCTGGTAGCTGCCGAACAGCACCTCAGAAAACTCGCCGCAATGCCCAATCCGCGGCTCAGCGACCTGCTTTCACTTGCCGACCTCCTCAAGCACAAGGGGCTTTACAATGATGCCCTGAATATCTACATGAGCATCCTTGAGTTGTTTCCGGGCAACAGCATCGCGGCAGCCTACGTGAAAAATCCTGCCTACGCGCAGGAAATGATGCGCGACTCATCCATCTACACGCTTACCAATGCGCGGATCAATTCTCCGGGCTCTGATTTCGGGGCAGGCTTTTTCGAACGCTCACGCATACTATTTGCTTCTTCACGAGGTAATGGTGCCGGCGGCAACCGCGAATACGCCTGGAACCGCCAGCCATATCTCAACCTCTACAGCGCCAACATTTTGGCCGACAGCAC
>DHLU01000198.1:0-409 GCA_002405435.1 Flavobacteriales bacterium UBA4660 | reverse complement strand
GCCAACATTTTGGCCGACAGCACGCTCGACAAGGTTGCCCTGCTGCACGGAGATGTCAACTCCCGCTTTCACGAGGGCACCTGCACCTACGACTGGTCGTCTAAAACCTTGTACATCACGCGCAACAACTACATCGGTGCCCAGCGCAACGACAGCAAGAACGGCATTCTCAACCTGGGCATTTTTTCAACAAAGTATTCCGGCGATGAAAATTGGGGCCCGTTGGTTCCATTCACCCACAACCATCCCGAGCATTCCGCAGCCCACCCTACCTTCAGTGAAGATTACAGCATGATGCTCTTCACGAGCGATATGCCCGGGGGAGCCGGCGGAAATGATATCTGGTACTGCACAAAAAAGGATGGCGCTTGGGACAAACCCGTAAACCTCACCCAGATCAATACACCCG
>DHLU01000042.1:1529-7046 GCA_002405435.1 Flavobacteriales bacterium UBA4660 | reverse complement strand
CGGCACAAATAGACTCATCAGGCACAGCCACCCGAAGAGCGAGCACGCCGTTGACAACGATTTCTACCTCTCCCTCCGCCGTGCATCCCTGTTCGGAAGTTACGGTTACGCTGTAGGTGGTGGTCGTGGTGGGTGAAACGGTGGGCGTTGGAGAGAATGTGCTGGAAATGTTGGAGGCCGGTGTCCAGAGCCAGTCGAATTCACCATCGATGCTGGGTTCTGCCATGAGTTGGATACCCTGCACATCGCAGAGGGTGGTGTCGTTGGTCATGGTGAGTTCAAAGGGCTGGCCAACATTCACGAATACCGAGTCCGTATAGGTGCACCCTGTGAGGTCGTCAGTCATTTCCACGTAGTACATGGTGCTTTCTGCGGGGCCTGCTACCGGGTCGGGAATGTCGTCCTGGTTGAGTCCGGCTCCGGGGGTCCAGGCGTAATCATACAGGAGGGTATTTTCCTCGCCGACATACACATCGTCCAGCATCCAGTTATCCTGTCCTGCGCCGAAGGTGCCGATTTGTTCCCACTTGAAGTGGGTGGCGGTCGTCATGGCACCGGCAGGAATGGCCGCAGTCACCTGCAGAAATTCAGGATAGACTGACTCAAAGTAAGTTTGTATGGGGGTGAATGCTCCGCTGCAACCGCTGGTGGAGTAGGAGAGCACAATGTTGTCACCCGGCTCTGCATTGTCGCAGGGTGCTACACCCGTGGCCACCTTGAGCGAGAAGTACACGGTTCCGCCGTTGACCACATTCAATGCATTGGTGGTCGCGCTCCGCGCTCCGGCACCATCAAAGTAAAGGGCATTACCGCTCACGCTTCCGCATGTGGCAGAAGCAGCGCCGTTGTTGATGGCACACCACAAGCCCCAGCTGATGCCCGGATCGAAATCATCAAACATCAGTTCGGTTTCCGCATAGGTTTCAATTTGCACCTCATCGCCTTCACAAAACAAGGCCTCTTCGGGGAGGGCATAGAAATCCGTAATAGCTCCGTCTTCCACGTCAATGGTGAAGGACGCAACGTTGGAGGCACAACCGGTGGGTGTACTGACAAGCACTTCGTAGGTAGTCGTTACCAGCGGGGTGGCGATCGGGTTGGGTATGTTGGGGTCACTCAGCCCTGTCTCGGGCGTCCAGGTGTACACATACGTGGCACTTTCCGGCAGGCCCTGGGCCATCAGCTGCACAGATTGAAACTGGCAGATCTCCGTGGCGCTCTGGCTCGTATTCAGCAGCGGTGGTTCGGGTACCTCCACGCTGAAGTAAAACAGTTCCTCGCAGCCAGATACAAAGTCGTTGCCGACGCCCACGTAAATCCCGTTGACTATGGGCGGGTTAATCACATACTGGTAATCGGTTCCCAGCGTGTCTTCAGGCGCGGTCACGTTGTACCAGATAGGATCGTAATAGCTGGCACTGATTTCAAGTATCACCTGCTCATTGGTGCAGATGGCATCGTCGATAAGAATCGGCGGCACCGGAGAAAACGAACCCACCGAGTAGGCATAGCTTTCGGCAGAGCCGGCACCATAGACATAGGCAGTAACACCGCTGCCTGCCGATGCGTCGAGGGTGTGGCTGCCTGTGGTAATCAGAATGGATGCGTATGAATGCGTGGCACAGGCATCAAAAGCCTGAAATTCCGCTGCCGGCACTACCACACCGTCGAGGGTGACCAGGCCGATGTCGGCCGTTTCGATAATCAGGTTTACATAGTGCTCCGTAATCACGTCGGAGTCGACTGTAGAAAACGTGATGTTGTCAATTTTCTGATTTTCGTCGTTGAGAATCAACATGGCGGGATCTCCCCATGAGGCACAGCCGATACCCTGCATATATTGAATCACACTGATCGGGCGATCGGCTTCGATGCAGTGGGCACCGGAAATATTGTTGTACTCCTCCCACTGGCCTGCGTTCAGTACCAGGGAAGGTACACCGTCGATCGAGACGGAAGTGCCGTTTTCATTGGCAAGTATGCGGTAGGTGTAGGCCGTTGGCCCATCGAAAGGAACGACATAGTAATCGGTGCCCCAGGTTTCAACCGGAAAGTTCTGTTCGACAATGTGATCGCACGCAAAGCAGCCATAGGGAATATTGGTACAGTCGCTGCCCGAGAATACGGCAAATGGCCGACATCCGCCGCTCGCGTCGGTTCCCCGGATGTACGTTCCCGTGAAGTCATCCAGGTAGGTCTCGCCCCTGACCTGGTAGCACTCGCCTTCATCGAGCTGCACTATAATCACGTCTCCGGCATTGTCGCCACCCAGCGTGGCACCGCTCAGGGTAATTTCAATTTCGGTATCGTCTTCGGTGGCCACAACGAGAAACTCGCTGTTGTAATTGTAAAAGCTGTCGAGACCCTGGTAGGCCGAAATGCGGTATTCCGTACCGAGGGTCTGCGTGGGCAAAATTTTGGTTCCGTCGGCGGTATAGCCGTTGAAGTTGATCGCAAACACGGCTACGGTGTCTTCCGTCTCCACCAGCACACCTCGGTTTTCAATGACCTGGTTGGTGAGTATCTCCGCAATGCTGTTGGGTACGGTTACGGTCGTGGTGGTGTTGGCGGTAATGGTGAAACTCTGGCTCCACGCCTGCCCGGGAACGGTTACGGTACCAGAGGTATTCTGGTCAGACACGATAAAGAGGTCCAGCGATTCCCAGGTTTCCACTTCGTAGTTCTTCATGAACCCCAGCCAGAATTCTTTGCCTTTTGTGGGTGTAACACTTTGGCCTATAGCACAATAGGTCAAAATCAGCGCAACAATCGCTGAGAATAGGGATTTTTGGTTCATCGGTGTCCGGTTAGCAAGGTGAGCACGTTGCTGGAAAGACATTGGTGCGTGTGCCTGAGTTGCATAGAGAGCAAATTTAATACAAACGGCCATGGGCCTTGCGGCGCGCCAGTTGCCCGTGTGCTAAGGGTTGGCGGGCGGTGGCACTGCCCAGCGTAGCTGAACCTCCCAGTTGGCCTTCACGTTGGTTCTTCCCGGATAGAGGAAGAGCGGCTCAGCCAGGCGCTGCCTGACCGGATCGGCAGCATCCCACCGGCCGTTAGGCAGCACATAGTCATCGAGCAGGCGGAATTCATATTCACCCGGCTCGAGGTCAGTCAGTTCCATTTGGGCGGCAGCCTCCTGCACCCGAATGGGTTTGTCTTTGGCATTGATAAGGAGCATGGGACGCGACAGGCGCTCAATTCCCTCGATTTTCAGCCGGATGATGCCAAGGTCTTCGGCCGATAAGGTATAAGCCTTGAAGGTGCTGCTGTCGTTGGAGATACCAACAAGGTTTTTGAGGCAGCCCCCGGGAATGAGGCATTCGGTGCTGCTGCCGGGCGGCGGCTCGAAGGATGCAGTCCATGCAGGGTTTCCGTCTAATGCCGGCACCAATGGCACTTCGACGGATGCAGTGCCCGACCGGAAGACACAACGCGGGTTATCGCCGGCGATGAGCCACTGGTCGGCGCCCCACTGCCAGCTTGTGCCCGGAAGCCGCCGTTGCGGCGATACCCACTGGACTGTGGGCGGCGTGCGGAGGACGTCAGTAAAAAAGGGAACGCTGAGGGTATCGGCGCCGGTCTGCGCATGCGCAATGTGAATGCCCTCCAGGCGGTCAGATACCGGACCCACCAGCCATACCTGAAGGTTTTCCCTTACCGAATCGTATGACAAACGCACTGACAGGCCTTCCGTGACGGCGCGTATTTCGGGTAGCGAGGTTCCCGCAGGCCAGCGCATGGAAAAAACGCCCGCCGAGTCGGCTGCATAATCGGGAATAGCAGAGAGCGGAGCCCTGTACGACGAGAGCGGTGCGACCGCTACATCGGCCGTGTCGGACGGTGGAGTGGGCATCACCACGCCTGACGCGGAAGCAAACAGCTCTCCATCTTCCAGCATAAACGAGTCGTTGCTATCGCCCAGTGCGATCATCTGGTATTGGCCCTCCCGCAGGAATCCGATCGTAAAAGACCCGTCGGATTTGCTGCGCGCGAAGTACAGCGGTTTACCCGAGCTGTAGGCTGCCGAATCAACGGTGTCAAACAACATGACCTTAATGCCTTCGGCCGGAAGTCCGGTCCAGGCATCGCGCAGCTTTCCCCTGACCTGAAGTGAATCGAGCACTTCGCCCGTTGTGCAGACATAGAGCAGGTCGGCCGCGGGGTTACCTTCATTGAGGTCGGTGACCGACTTGCCAAAATTGAAGGTATAGGTGGTGTTGGCTTCCAGCGGTGCATTGAGCAATACCCTTACGACCTTGTCGCGCAGCAGCACGGTGGGTTTTTTGGCCAGCGGGGGCGAGACAATCAGTTCTTGCGCCACGTTAGACAATTGAACAAATTCGTCGAAGGCCATTTCAAAGCGGTCTGATGCGAAACGTACCGAAAAGTTGGGTGGATGGCATGTGAGGAGTGCCGGAGGCACTAGGTCTTTTTCCCCGCCGCTGATTGGCTTGATCTGCGCGCAACCGCAAAACAGCGCGGCAAAAAGGGCGAATGTGGTCACGCGCAGGGTGTGGGTGTTCATAGACACGGGGCAAGGTAGGGGGTTAAGGATTCGAGCCCACGGGCATCGTCCTCGTCGAAGGTATTGTAGGCATCGCTGTCGATGTCGAGCACGGCGATTACCTCGCTGCTGGCATTCAAAATGGGAACTACGATTTCCGATTTGCTCAGGCTGCTGCAGGCGATATGTCCGGGAAAGGCATCCACATCGGGAACGATCACGGTCTCTTTCCGCTGCCAGGCTGTACCGCAGACACCCCTTCCGAAGGCAATGGTGGTGCAGGCCACCGGTCCCTGAAATGGCCCCAGCACCAGTTGGTCTCCGCGCACCAGGTAACAACCGGTCCAGTGAAAACCGAAGGCGAAGTGCAGGGCGGCCAGGATGTTTCCCGCATTGGCCCAGGCTCCGGCAACGGGATCCTGAAGGGCTTTTACCTGCTCCAGCAGCAGCGTGTAGCGTTCACTTTTGGGCAGACGGGGGTCGATGGCCGGCACCTGTGTCATGCTGCAAATCTATCAGCAAGGGGCATCGGTTATGCGAAAGCGTTGACGTAAGGCCTGCAGGGCGGTCTGCGGGGTGATGGTGGTTGCACGGGGTCATCGCACCGGTATGGCGAGAGCGGCCACCGAAAGGCGTAGGCCAGGCACGGCGGCAAGCGCGGAGGCGCAGGCCTCGATCGTGGCGCCCGTCGTGATGATGTCGTCGAGCAGCAGCACATGCCGGCCGGCCAACTTCCCGGGGTTTGCCACGCGGAAGATCTCTCCGACATTCTGCCAACGCTCAAAGCGGTGTTTGCGGGTCTGGCTCTGGGTGAATTTGGTGCGCACCAGCGCTGTGCCATCCCAGGCACAGCCCATGGCTGAGGTCATGCCTTCGGCGATACAATGGCACTGGTTATAACCCCTGGCGCGTTGTTTCCTGGGGTGAAGCGGCACCGGTACTATACAATTCACCCCGGCCATGCGCTGGCCGGAGGCCAGTTCGGCACCGCAGAGCTGTCCGAGCCGCTT
>DHLU01000042.1:0-1443 GCA_002405435.1 Flavobacteriales bacterium UBA4660 | reverse complement strand
CCATGCGCGGGCCGGAGGCCAGTGCGGCACCGAAGAGCTGTCCGAGCCGCTTGCCCACTTCCTGGTTTTGGTGGTACTTAAGGTCGTGAAGCAGCCGGTGCACGAGGCTGTGGCGCGGCATATGGAGAAAAGCGGTGGCACTGAGCGCGGTAACCCGGCCCCACAACATTTTCTCAAGGGGGTTGTCTTCCTGCTCATGCATACCCGTGCGCGGCAGCCGCGCCAGACACCTGACACAGACGGCCCGCTCCGTTCTGCCCAGGGTATGGCCGCATCCCGGGCAGTATTGCGGAAAAAAGAGGCTGAGAAGGTTCTCACCCCAGTGGTCTATTCTTCCCATACTTCCTGCTTTTACCGCAAGCTACGGCTGCAGAGCCGGATGATCCGGTTATTGCCGGATAACTTCAGTGCTCACGCGTCCAGAACCATACGGTGATAATGCACGCAGCGGCGTAGATTTGGCCCCATGCTTATTGAAGTACTCAAGTCAAAAATCCACCGGGTCACGGTTACCGAGGCCAACCTGAATTATATAGGCAGCATAACCCTCGATCCACTGCTGATTGAGGCAGCCGGACTCGTGGAGGGAGAAAAGGTGCATGTGCTCAACTGCAACAATGGTGAGCGGATCGAGACCTATGTAATCTCCGGTGAGCGCGGGTCAGGAACCGTTTGTCTCAATGGGCCGGCTGCCCGCAAGGCAGAGGCCGGCGATGTGGTCATTGTGGTGGCCTATGGTTTTGTTGATGCAGCCGAAGCACGCCACTTCAAGCCGAGCATCATATTTCCCGATACCCAGCTAAACCGAATTTAGCCCCTTGCTGAAGGTCGTCAGATACCTGATTTTCCTTGCACTGGGCATCGCCCTGATGTGGTGGGCCTACAGGGATACGCCGTTTAGCCAGATCATCGCCAGCATGAAGACCGCCCACTGGGGCTGGGTGGCGCTGGCCATTGTGCTTAATTATCTGGCCACGGCCATCCGCGGTATACGCTGGAACATCCTGCTTGAACCCCTTGGCTACCGCATTGCGCCCTGGAGCGGAATCCACGCCGTCGCATTCGGCTATATGATGAATGACCTTGTGCCGCGGTCGGGTGAATTTGCTCGCTGCGGAATCCTCAACCGGACAGAAAAGATACCTGCCGACAAACTTTTTGGCACTGTGGTGCTTGAACGCATCATCGACATCATGATGCTGGGTGTCATGCTGCTGCTTGCCTTCGTCTTTAAGCGTGCCGACCTCAGCCGCCTCTTCGCCAAGGTCGATGGCGGCAAGGGGTATTTCCTGCTCGTGCTGGCAGGTGTCGGTGTGCTCGGCATCCTCTTTCTCTATCTCTTCCTGCGCTGGGCCTCGAAAAAATCCTGGGCGGGCGGCGTGGTTAATTTTTTCCGGGGTATGTATGATGGTTTCATCTCCGTTTTCCGGCTCCGGCGCAAAT
>DHLU01000078.1 GCA_002405435.1 Flavobacteriales bacterium UBA4660 | reverse complement strand
GGCGCGAAAAAAGAAGAATACAACACAGCTGCGCCACAGCGGGTAAAAGACGGATTCGGCAACCTGGAAAAGCACATCGAGAACTGCCGAAAGTTTGGCATCAACCCGGTTGTTGCCATTAACCACTTTCCCACCGACAGCGAGGAGGAACTCAACTATGTCATTGCAGCCTGCAGCGCTATGGGCGTGAAGGCCGTTATCTGCAAAGGTTTTGCCTCGGGCGGTGCCGGTGCTTCCGAACTGGCCGGTGCGGTGGTGGAAGAAATAGCGTCGGGCAGAAACCAGTTTCGTCCACTCTATGACTGGCAGCGTCCGGTCAAGGAAAAAATCGCCACCATTGCACGTGAGATATACGGCGCCGACGACGTTGTCTATACCAAGGAGGCAGAAGGTGACCTCAAGACCATTGAAAAGCTCGGCCTGGGTGCCTTGCCGCTCTGCATGGCCAAAACACAAAAATCATTCAGCGACGACGAATCGAAAATCGGCCGGCCCAGGGACTTCAAGGTTACAGTGCGCGAATTTGAGTTTGCCGTCGGTGCAGGATTCATCATCCCCATTCTCGGAGAAATGATGCGCATGCCTGGTCTGCCTGCCATTCCGGCCAGTGAGGGCATGGACATCGACAGCAACGGCGTGATTACGGGATTATCCTGACGCCGCCATGTCCGCAAAAACACAGGAATATGCCGCCATCCGCTATGACAGACAAGCGCGCACTCCCGTGAGGGATATACTCTGTGTGGAGCATCCGCTGTCGGTATCGGTCAACGGAAAGGCCTTCACGCTGACTATGCAGACCCCCGGTCATGAGACCGAACTGGCCCGCGGCCTGCTTTTCGCTGAAGGGGTTTACCGCAACCGTAAGGGTATGCCGGCCTATGTCGTGACGGCGCGCGATGAAAGGTCTGCCATCTCGGCCCTCGACGTGGTGGTGCCCGAGGCTGAGATGGATACGTCGCAGATCAACAAAAGGAATTTGCTATCGGTAGCCAGCTGCGGTATCTGCGGGAAAACCGAACTGGAGTGGCCCCAGGGCCAACTGTCGTCGCCTGCTGTCGTGCTTGATCCCACCCGCATAAGCGATATGTTTGGCGCGATGGCTGCACAGCAGGATGCCTTTCTCGCCAGTGGTGGGTGCCATGCCGCGGCGGCCTTCGATGCAGCAGGCAATCTGATGGTATTGCGGGAAGACATCGGCCGGCACAACGCCGTGGACAAGGTGGTAGGTTATCTGTTGCATGAAGCATTGCTCTCCCGGGCCACACACCTGCTTGTCAGCGGCCGGGTTAGTTACGAGATTGTGACCAAGTGTTTTTCGGCCGGCATTCCCTTTCTGCTGGCCGTGAGTGCGCCGTCGTCGCTGGCTGTTGATTTTGCCAAAGAGCTCGGCATCACACTGCTGGGTTTCTGCCGCGAATCGCGCGCCACGGTATATGCACACCCCGAACGCGGGCGCTTGTGAGGCCGCACAACAGTCTTGCAGCCCTCCTTCGCTATTTTTACCCCAAAAGAATTCCGTATGTCGAAAAATCTCAGTGAACTCAGCGGACGCAGAGGGTTGCAGGAAAACCTGTTCGAAGCGTTGGGAATTCTCGCCCGGCAGGAAGCGTCCGCTTCACCCGAAAAGCTGAAAGAACTCTCCGAAAAATTTCTATTTGGTAACGCCAACGTCTATGGTTCGGCCAGTTTTTATGACCTGACGCGCCCGGAAAACAAGGGCAAGAAGGTTTATGTATGCAACGGTTCAGCCTGCCTCACGGCCGGTACCCAGCCCTCGCTGCATGCCCGGCTATCGGAATTTTTCAGTGAAGAGCAGATCGGCCACATGACCTGTCTGGGCCGTTGTCACGAAAACGGTGCTTTCTATTACGACGGCAACAACTACAGCGCGTGTTCGGAAGAGGAACTCTCGTCGCTGTTTGAAGAGCGCCGCAAAAAACCGCTCGACCACTACCACACCGCCGCGCACGCTACCGCCGCCATCATGGGCCCCGTCGGTGACCTGGACGCCTATTACAACCTCCTGTGGGAAGGCATGCAGCGCGGTGCCGATGCGCTGCTGGCAGAGATCAAAACCGCGCAGATCAGGGGCAGGGGAGGCGCGGGTTTTCCGATGGGATTCAAACTGGAGGCCTGCCGCAATGAAGTGTCTGACCGCAAGTTCATCGTATGCAATGCCGATGAGGGCGATCCAGGGGCCTACAGCGACCGCTATATCCTTGAACAGCGTATTCATGCCCTCCTGTTTGGCATGATGGTCAGCGGATTCATTTGCGGTGCACAGTGGGGTGTGGTATATATACGGGCCGAATACCCGGAGTCGGTCGCCGTGTGTGAGGAGGCCGTGAAGGAATTGCACCGCCGCGGCTGGCTGGGTGAAAACATCCGCGGGACGGGTTTTTCATTCGATTTCAAGGTCATTATGGCGCAGGGTGCTTATATCTGCGGAGAAGAAACCGCCTTGCTCAGCAGCATCGAAGGACAGCGTCCTGAAGTGCGCACGCGTCCGCCGTTCCCCACACAAAAAGGACTGTTTAACCGTCCCACGGTGGTGAACAACGTAGAGACCCTTGCCTCGGTGCACTACATTCTCGAGAAGGGCGGGGCGCATTATGCGTCCATCGGAACGGAAAAATCGAAGGGCACCAAACTGGTGTCGCTCGACAGCCACTTCCGCCGGCCCGGTATCTACGAAGTCGAAATGGGTACACCGCTGCGCATTGTTGCAGATGAACTGGGCGGTGGATTCCGCCATGAAGTGAAGGCCATGCAGATCGGCGGGCCGCTGGGCGGTATTGTGCCGGTATCGGCAATTGACAGCCTTACGGTGGACTTTGAATCGTTTGCACAGCAGGGATTCCTGCTGGGACATGCGTCGGTGGTGTGCATTCCTGCGGCTTTCTCCATGGTGGAATATGTGGAGCATCTCTTTGAATTTGCCGCCTATGAAAGTTGCGGAAAGTGTTTTCCGTGCCGGCTGGGTACTACCCGTGGCCACGAACTCTTTCAAAAGGCCAGGAAGGAAGGATATAAGATTCCACACAGCCTGCTCGACGACCTCTTGTTTACCCTTCAGTCGGGCAGCCTTTGCGCCCACGGAGGCGGCATACCCTTGCCGGTGCGGAATGCGCTGCAGCATTTTCCGGAAGAATTCAGGGCCGTCATGCGTGAATAATTAACGCCTTTCAGGTTCACAACTCGCAGGAGCGCATGGGCCGAAGCGGCAGACCCTGTAAATCTTTACCCGCAATCTCCTTAACCCAATCACTTATGAAAATTACAGGAAATACAGTGCTTGCAGTCCTTGTTGGTTCTATCGCTGGCTTTTTGCTTGGCTGGGCTGTTTACGGCATTCTGCTCGATCCCTTTTACCAGGCGCGTTGTCCGCATCGCCACCTCATCATGCGCGATATGGAAACGGTGCGCGTGTGGGGCTTGTTCGTGGCCTATGTATTCAATGCGCTCTTTCTCACCTATGTCTTTTCTATTGCGGCCGTGCGTGGTGCCGGACGTGGATTTTCGGTGGGCGCTATTGCGGGCGCGCTGACTACGGCGGCGTATGACCTGATGATGTTTTCGACCACCAACATGTACACCAAGGAAGTCTATCTGGTGGACGTACCCGCAGGAGCCATCTTCACGGGCGTGATCGGCGCGCTGATTGCCCTGGTGCTGGGTCGTGGCCGGTAAAGTGCGGCAGTAAGCACGGCTCTGCCGGCCATGGGCTGTGTGTGCCAGTAAAGGGCGCACCACCCTTGAAGGGAGGTGCGTCTATGGGTCATCGCAGCAGGGAGCGTTTGCTCAGGCAGAAGCCGTCGTTTGCTGATCGGCTGATTCGGGCTCCTGGTCCTGGTGCAGGTCGGCGAGTTCGTGCAGGTTTTTGTACTGGTATAGGCGGTATTCGTAATCACTTTTCTCCTTTTTGGCCCTGCTGTTGACCGATAGGGTCACGATGCCGAGTATGAAGGAGGCTGAGGCCATGATGACTGCGGGAACGTGTTTGGCGCTGGCGTCTAATGTCAGCCATTGGCTGAAGGCCGGGGTGTAGTGGAGCACGAAAGCCGCCGTTGCAGTCACAAGGGTAGCGATGAGCCACCAGGCGATCTGGTGCGACCTCGATGCCGGTGGACGCGGGGTAGCCACCTTGCGGATGCCTTTTACCAGTTGGTCCTTGAGCACATCAATGTAGGTGTTTACTTCACTGGCCAGTGTGGTCACCTCTTCATGGCTTATAATTTTCACGACATTCTCCACGTAATTTTCGGAAGCGGTTAACCACGCGAAATAATCATCGGCATGTCCGCCCGATTGAAACAGGTCTTCGAGTGCGGTTCGCAGTGCAACCAGTTGTTTTTTGGCGGAGATGCGCGAGCCGGGCAGGTTGCCGTTGATGACCCGGTCGAGGTTGTGGCGGTAAATCCTTCGCGTGCCGCGGGCATTATAGAGGGGCTCGGTATCTGCAAGGCCCGACGATGAAACCATGCGCACGGGTGTCGAATGCGCATTGCCAAACACCTTGTTGGAGATGACTTTTCCGCTGTTGCGTCCGAGCTCGCGAACGATGCTGTTGACAAACAATTTGCCCAGTTTCATAGTATGAATATTCGTAATACGAAAATAGGAAAAGAAAACTACCCGGCTTGTTGTTCACGCAGTGGCTCTCAAGGAAGGTGAAGGATAGCCTTTGATTTTGTCATATAGGGTCAATAACAGCGGAAGGCGGTGACGGCCTTTTGCAGCAGGGTCTTCCTGCCCCCTGCGTTGTTATGAAAGAGAAAGGGTATGCGCAGCACCGGGGCTGGCGTTGCGCACCGCTACTCGCCCCGCACCAGTT
>DHLU01000176.1:902-5079 GCA_002405435.1 Flavobacteriales bacterium UBA4660 | reverse complement strand
ATGATGATCTTACCATCGTCGTCTTCCTCATTGGCGGGGTCTACGCTTTTTGCTTCGCCTTCCTGTTCGGCGAGCCATGAATCAATTTCCTCTTCGCTGATGGGGGTTTTAGGACTTTCGGTTTCCATAAACACCGAATCTGGCGCGTTCATCACCACAGCTGTGCGGTCGGCCGGGGCCTCGCTGGTGGCGGCGGTGAGGTCAAGGTCTGCGCGATAGTTGTTGAGTTTTACCGAAACCGCATCCTGCTCGTTCATAACCGTGCTTAGGGCATTGCGGAGTTCAATCTGGCGGGAAGCATCGGCAGTTGTTGCGATTTCCTGCTGCATTTCTTTCTGCACCTCTACCAGGGTAGCGAGGTAGGCTTCTGAAAGACTGACCTGGGCCCTTAGTTTATCGGTTGCGGTTTTGTCGTTCTCAATAATTTCCCGGTTGCCTATATCATAGGCTGTGCGGTAGGGGGCCAGGCCTGCACTTTGTTTTTCAAGTGCCTGAATGGCCGCATCCAATTTTTCATGGTTGGAGGCAAAAGCAGCCATGGCGGCCGGTTCGTTGGTTGAAGCGGCAGCCTCTGCGTTCGCTTTGCGGGCTGATTTCAGCGCGGTCAGGGTTTCTTTGTTGAGCATCACCTCACGGCGTGCCATTTCCATGGAGCCGGTATTGGCATTGATTATTTCTTGCTTGCGGCCGTCATAACCGGGGGTTACCTCGTTGCATAACAGGCGGATTTCTTCCTGGCTGGCTGGCGGCGCCGCGTTGGTTGCCATCTCCGCCGTCAGGCTACCCTGCAAGGCCTTGAGGTCTTCCAGTTCCTTCTTTTCGTTTTCTGTCAGGGAGGATTTACGCAGTTCCATGGTGGCTATCGACGCGTCGGTTTCCTGCAGCGTCTGCCAGTTGATCATGCGTTTTTCTGCCGGGCTCGACTCGGGTGTAATGCGGCTGTTTCGCGCCGTCACCGGTGCCGGCGCGGCGGGTGGTTCCGCAACCTGCGCAGCAGCAGGCTCAAATTGCGCTTCCATGGGTTCACCGAGGAGCACCAGCATTTGTGGGTCGTTTATTTCGAGGGCTTCGATGCGGCCCGTCATATCCCCCAGTTTCATGCGGAGGTTATTTTTTTCAATATCATTGAGCGATACCGCGGCGGAGGACATACCCAGGTGGCCGGGGTCTGCGTGCAGCTTTTCATAGAGCTTTGCCTGACCCAACAGGGCGGCTGCTTCCTGACCGATCTTGTCGGCGGCCATGGTTTGCTGCGTGATTTCGCGACGCTTCATGTCGAGGGCTGACTTCGCATTGGCAAAATTCATTTCTGCTGCGGCCTTGTCCTTGGGCTTTTTGGCGGCAGCCATTTCCTGCTCGGTGATGCGCAGTTTTGTCATCAGCTCGGCTTCGTTGTTGCGCAGGTCGTCGATACGAAGCAGGGCATTTTTGGCATCCGTTTCCCTTGCGCTGGCCGCTGCGAAAAGCGCAGCTGCGGGCGTCTATTCACACTCGCGCAGTTCAACCTGGCGATGAATATACATCATGAGGGCAGCCAGTGCCTGGCTGAAATCACCCGTGCTCAGGGCTGTGCTGAGTTGGCCTGCATTGGCTTCCAGGTTGGAAAGTTCAGTCTTTTTCTCCGCTGCATGGTCAAGGGTTGACTGTGCGGCTGCCATCGCATTTAATGCCTCAGACCTCGAAGCTTCGGCTTCGTACATGAGCGTCATTGACTTGCGCAGTTTTGCGATGTCTGACTCCGTAGCGGAATAGGTATTGGCGGAGGCACGGAGGGATTCTGCTTCACGCAACTTTTGCTCGGCCACCTGTTGATGTTGTGCCGCATAGGCATATGCCGCATTGGCTTTCAGTCCTGCAGTTTCCAGAAACTTACGTGTACCGGCGATGTCGGTGTTCATCTCGGCCAGCACATCTTCGGCCTTTTTGCCATCAGGGAATCCGGCCGTGAGATGGACCTTGTCCATACTGTTTTCCACCAGTACCTCTTCTTCGGCCGATGTTTCGAGCATTTCGATGACTTCAGGACTTGCATTGACCTCAAGTCCGGCTTTTTTGCGGAGCATCTCTGCCGCCAGTGAGGCCAGGTCCTCGCTGAGGGGCTGGTCGAAATGGTTGATGATAAGCAGTCTTTCGGCTCCGTTTTCCCTGACCAGTTTGAGTTCCTGGCTGAAGGCCACGGGGAATTCAGTGGCGGGGATATTTACGACGCCCTCGTGTATGACGGGGGAATTTTCGGTGGTTACAAAAAACCGGTATTCACCGGCGCGGGGGACATACAGCACATACTGTCCGTCATTTTTTCCGGTCACAGCGTCATAAACCGTCCGAAGGGTGCCGGATTCCTTAACCTGAATGCGGGCGTGTTTCTGGTCAGGGTTAATTTCCGAGGCAAAGACACCCTTGAGGTAGGTGACCTGCGTGGGAATCCCTTCTACCATCACATTGTACACGTTGAGGTGCTCCTGGTCGCTGGTGCGGGCGCTGGCAAACCAGGCCCGTTTGTTCAGGGAATCGGCAATAAAGAAAATGTCGTCATCTGGCGTGTTGATGGCAAAGTCGAGGTTGACTGCCGGTCCGAAAATGCCTGTATTCTTATTGAGTTCGCTTTTGAAGATGTCGTAGCCGCCCATGCTATTGTGACCCCTGGAAGAGAAATACAGGGTTTTTCCGTCGCTGTGCATAAAGCAGAAGTCTTCATCATAGTTGGTGTTGACGTCGCCCAACACTTTTACCGGCGCCGAGAAAGTGCCGTCGGGAAGGACCTGCGCTGTATAAATGTCCTTACCGGTCGTGCCGTCTTTGCCATAGCTGGAAAAATACACGATCGTCGAATTGCCCGGAGTGTGCAGCACACCCGGATCGGGGCGTTTTTCATCGAGTTTGGTGCGAAGTGCCGGGGGTATGGCGATGATTTTACCGCCTACGTCGTCGAGGTTCATGTAGCGGAAGAAGTTCGCGCGGTCGCTTTCCGTTTTGCTCATTACCACCACGTCTTTCATGTTGGTGAGCAATCCTGAACCGTAGCGGCACATTTCCACGTTGCGCGCCACATCTGTTTTGGCTGCCTCCTTGGCACCGGCCATTTGTTCGAACCGACGATAGGCATCACCGGCTTCCCTGAACTGGTAGTTGAGGTGATAAGCCTTGCCGAGGTAATACCAGGCCATAGGCTCATTTACTTCCTTGCGTGTGGCAATGGACAGGTGCTTGATTGCCTGCGACTTATCTGCCTGACCGTAGATGGCGCAGGTCCCAAACTTGTAGTTGTAGGTGGGGTCTTGCGGATGCAGGCTCACCAACTGCGAAAACAGGGGATAGGCTTTTAGATATTGCGCCGCTTCGAAATGGGCATTCGCCTTTTTCACCAGTTCGGCTTCTACGTCCTTCTGGCAAAAAGCTCCCGTGCTGCACATGGCTGCCAGGAGAATCAGTAGCGCGTGTTTTTTCATCTGAATCAGAATCGTTAGTTCATTAAAGTGAACGATGTCTGCTGATCGGATCTACATCCGGACCAGGAGGTTTTGTCAGCGTTCATGTTGCCTTGGTTCGTGGAGGCACCGCAAAGACACTTCCACAGCTATTTTAACGATTTCTGTTATCAACGGTTGCAATCTCGGCATCCTAATTAGACGAAGTTAGCTTTTTTGTTGTATACGATGCATATTCGGTTGTTCAAATGCCATTTTCAGTCGACCAATAGTTCCTAAATATATACCAAATTCCACCGAAAGCCAGGCGCCGGGTCTGCCGAAACCTTCGAAAGGGCAGTGCCGCAGGGCGGTTTGACCGGGTCGCTGAGCGCATTTGTGTACCGATCGCCTGGGGCCGGACGCTTTCTGAGGGTACCTGAATCAATACTTTCGCGGCCTGTATGAATCTGAAGGAAGAAATAGCGCGCAGGAGGACATTCGGGATTATCTCGCACCCCGACGCCGGAAAAACAACCCTGGCCGAAAAATTGCTCCTGTTTGGCGGTGCCATCCAGACGGCCGGCGCTGTAAAGAGCAATAAAATAAGAAAATCAGCCACCAGTGACTTTTTGGAGATTGAGCGCCAGCGGGGTATTTCCGTGGCTACCTCAGTAATGGTTTTCGAGTACCGCGGCAGGCAGATCAACCTGCTCGATACCCCCGGTCACAAGGATTTCGCCGAAGACACCTACCGCACCCTGACGGCC
>DHLU01000176.1:541-784 GCA_002405435.1 Flavobacteriales bacterium UBA4660 | reverse complement strand
CACCTACCGCACCCTGACGGCCGTTGACTCTGTTATTCTGGTAATTGACAGTGTGAAGGGCGTTGAAGAGCAAACCGAAAGGCTTATGGAGGTCTGCAGGATGCGCAATACCCCTGTGATGGTCTTTGTCAACAAGATGGACCTTGAGGGGCGCGATCCGTTTATGCTGCTCGATGAACTGGAGGCGAAGCTGGATATACGTGTCAGGCCTATGAGTTGGCCCATCAACAAGGGGCAGTCTTC
>DHLU01000176.1:0-395 GCA_002405435.1 Flavobacteriales bacterium UBA4660 | reverse complement strand
GGCCCATCAACAAGGGGCATTCTTTCAAGGGGGTTTACAAGCTCTATGACCGTACGTTGAACCTGTTTGAGTCACTGAAAACCAAGGTCCAGCGGGAGGTGATGACCATTACCGACCTGGCAGATCCGCGGCTGACCGCGCTGGTCGGTGAGGAAGATGCGCAGCAGTTGGCACATGATGCGGAACTCGTAGAGGCCGTGTACGGGCAATTCTCGCAGCACGACTATGAATCGGGTAAACTGGCACCGGTGTTTTTTGGTTCTGCGGTCAACAATTTCGGCGTGCAGGAAATGCTGGATCTTTTCGTGGAAATAGCCCCTGACCCCCTGCCGCGTCCGGCGGGCAACAGCAAGGTTGATCCCGAACAGCCCAAAATCACCGGCTATGTAAATAAT
>DHLU01000166.1:8667-26563 GCA_002405435.1 Flavobacteriales bacterium UBA4660 | reverse complement strand
CGGTAGGCGATTTCGGTAGAGATTGAAGCCACGGGCCAGCTCTCTTCGAGAATAATGAGCCGGTTCGTTTTTTTCACGCTGTTGACAATCGTATCAATATCAAGCGGCCTGATGGTGCGGAGGTCTATAACCTCCGCGCTGATATTGTCCTTCTCAAGTTCCGCAGCCGCAGCGAGTGCCACTTTCATGATTTTGCCAAATGAAACCAGGGTGACATCGGAGCCTTCCCGCTTGATGTCGGCTACGCCGATGGGCAGGATGTATTCACCCTCGGGCACCATGCCCTTGTCTCCATACATCTTCTCACTCTCCATAAAGACGACAGGATCATTGTCGCGAATAGCAGCCTTGAGCAGTCCCTTGGCGTCATACGGATTGCTGGGGGTAATGACCTTGAGTCCGGGCACATGGGCATAAAAAGCTTCGAAACTCTGGGAATGTGTTGCAGCGAGTTGACCGGCCTGGCCGTTGGGACCGCGAAACACAATCGGAACCGGAAACTGGCCTCCGCTCATTTGCAGCATCTTGGCAGCGCTGTTGATGATCTGGTCGGCCGCCAGGATGGCGAAATTCCAGGTCATAAACTCCACTACGGGTCTCAGACCATTCATGGCGGCACCCACCGCAATGCCGGCGAAGCCGAGCTCGGCTATGGGCGTATCAATGACACGGCGCGGACCAAACTCATCCAACATACCCTTGGAAGCCTTGTAGGCTCCGTTGTACTCGGCAACTTCCTCGCCCAGCAGCAGCACAGATTCGTCTCTGCGCATTTCTTCGGTCATCGCCTCACAAATGGCTTCCCTGAATTGAATTTCTCTCATAACCGGCTATTGATGGGTCCCGGATGACCGGAACCGGATTGGGGCCAAAATTAGGCAATCCGTCACCGCATCGGATGTTCATGCGCCACGCCGGCGTGCTTAATTTTGCCACGCAATGGGAACTGGTGAACTGGTGTTGATTTTCCTCGTGTACCTCATGCTGTTTGGGGCTAAGGGTATTCCGAGTCTGGCCCAGACCATGGGCAAGGCCGTGTACCAGTTTCGCAATGCCGCCCGTGACGTGCAAAAGGAAATCATCGATTCCACCCGGCAGATTAAAAACGAGGTCAACATCAGCCAAACCCTGGTCGATACCCCCACTGCCCCTCCGGTGGGCACCGAGCCAGATCGCTCTCCTAAACCGGACCAGGATTTTGCCTGATGCAACGGGAAGTGTTTTGGGAAAAAGATGATGAAAGGCTGGAGTTGATTCCGTCATTCCCCCTGGTTGTAGCAGAAGACTGGAACAACAGCATTGACTGGAAGCAAAAATCCATTCGCATGTTTGGCCGCATGATTCCCGAGCCCCGTTTGACGTCGTGGTATGGTCCGCCCTACACCTACTCCGGTGTCAATATGCCCGGAAGACCGCTGCCGGCTCCGCTGCAGACCATGATGGATCAGCTGTCGGCGTTTACCGGTTTTGCCTTCAACAGTGTGTTATGCAACTGCTACCGGCACGGCCTTGATGCGATGGGGTGGCACAGCGACAACGAAAAGGAAATGGACCCTACGTGCATCGCCTCACTTTCATTCGGGGCAGCTCGGCATATTCACTTCAGGGACCACCAGAAATCAGGGAAAATCAAGCTGCTGATGCCCGACCACTCCCTGTTGCTGATGTGGAACATGCAGCAGCACTGGCAGCACGCCCTGCCCAAGGTAAAGGGCCTTAAGGAGGAGAGAATCAACCTCACCTTCCGCAGAATTCGCTGAGGCTCCGCAGGTGGCACCTACGGAAGGCCGCCGCTTTGCATACCCTACCTTTGCCCCACGATGTCGGTTCAAAAAGAAATTCGCAGGGTAACTACCCTCACGCTGATGGAGATGAAGCAGCGGAAGGAGAAAATCTCCATGCTCACTTCCTACGACTACTCCATGGCCCGGCTGGTGGACGCCGCCGGCGTTGACGTGATCCTGGTGGGCGACTCTGCGAGCAACGTAATGGCAGGGCACGAAACCACACTGCCCATTACGCTCGACCAGATGATTTACCACGCCTCCTCCGTGGTGCGCGCGGCCCGCCGTGCGCTGGTGGTGGTAGATCTGCCATTCGGCTCCTACCAGGGCAACAGCAAAGAAGCGCTCAACTCCTCGATCAGGATAATGAAAGAAAGTGGCGCCCACGCCGTAAAGCTTGAGGGCGGCAGCGAGATTGGCGAGAGTGTAAAACGCATTCTGACGGCCGGCATTCCGGTTATGGGGCACTTGGGCCTAACCCCGCAAAGCATTTACAAATTCGGCACCTACCAGGTGCGGGCCCGCGAGGAGGAAGAGGCCGCAAGGCTGCTCGAAGATGCGCAGTTGCTGGCTGAAAGCGGGGTTTTCGCCATCGTGCTCGAAAAAATTCCCGCAACACTGGCCGCAGCGGTCGCGGAAGCGGTGAGTGTGCCGGTTATCGGCATAGGCGCAGGAGGCCAGTGCGATGGACAGGTGCTTGTGGTGCACGACATGCTGGGCATTACGGAGGCCTTCTCGCCCCGATTCCTTCGGCGCTACCTCAATGCCGGCGAACTTATTCGCGAAGCTGTAGCCCGGTACGTTGAAGATGTAAAAGGTGGTGATTTTCCAAATAGCAAGGAACAGTATTAAGGCGCACATGGCGACGGAAGAAAAAGAGTGGAAATACAATCCGAGGGAGCCCATTGTCATGAGCACCGTGGAAAGCCTGCGCGTATTGTATGAAGACAACCATATTGTGGCGGTCAACAAACGCAACAGCGATATTATTCAGAGTGACAACAGCGGTGACACCACACTCTGTGAAATTGTCAAAGGCTATGTGAAGGCGAAATACAACAAGCCCGGACTTGCGTTCATCGGCACGGTGCACCGCCTCGACCGTCCGGTGAGCGGAGTGGTCTTGTATTCCCGCACCACAAAAGCCCTCAACCGTCTTACCAATATGTTCAAATACCGGGAGATCCAGAAAACTTACTGGGCGGTGGTCAAGGGTAATCCGCCGCAGCAGGAAGGACAGGTGGTCAACTACCTGTGGAAGGATGAAAAACAAAACAAGACGTTCGCCTTTCAGGAAGCCGGAGAAAACCGCAAGGAGAGCGAACTTTTCTACCGCGTGATAGGCCAGGGTGACCACTATACATTTCTGGAAGTATATCCGAAAACGGGACGACACCACCAGATACGCGCCACACTCTCGAGCCTGGGCTGCCCCATCAAAGGGGATGTCAAATACGGAAGTAAGCGCACCAATGACAACGCATCCATTCACCTGCATGCGCGCAAAATCGAATTTGTGCATCCTGTAAAGAAGATTCCCGTATGCATCGTAGCCCCTCCGCCGGAGGATGCCCTGTGGGATGAGTTCCTGCGGTTGAGCCTAATGCCCGGCTATAAGGGCTGAGGTGATGGCAAGAGACAATGCGTTTTTGCAGTGCGCAAAGCCTGACTGAAACCAGAGAGACAAATGGAGCATCTTTGCACCCACATCCTGTAATACATGAAAGAAATTACTCCGGCAGAATTGCTCAGGTGGCGTACCGAAGGAATCACCCACCAGTTGATAGACATCCGCGAAGAACATGAGGTAGCAGCGGGCGACATGGGAGGCCGGCATATTCCGATGGGCGAAGTTTTCAATCGGCTTGAAGAACTGCGCAGAGACATTCCCGTAGTTGTCCACTGCCGAAGCGGCAAACGGAGCGCTGCCCTGGTGTATTCGCTCGAGCAAAAATTCAACATGACTAACCTGCTGAGCCTGAACGGAGGCATCCTGGCCTGGTCAAAGGAAGTCGATCCGGGTATCACCATTTCCTGAATACCCCCGGTACCCTATGAATACACTATTGGATTTTGTTCTGCACATCGATGAAAAACTGGCCTTCTGGATTCAGGAGTACGGCACCACCACCTATGTCATTCTATTTACGATTGTATTTGTGGAAACCGGCCTTGTGATTATGCCGCTGCTTCCCGGAGATTCGCTGCTGTTTGCAGCCGGTGCGCTCTGTGCCCAGGATACAGGACTGAAAATGCAGGTGCTCATCCCCCTGCTCATCGGCGCTGCCCTGCTCGGTGACAATGTGAACTATTTTATTGGAAAATACCTCGGTAAACAGATCAAAAAACGGGAGCGCATCCTCTTCTTTAAACGGTCTTACATCGACCGCACAGAGGCATTTTACGCGAAGCACGGTGGCAAAACTGTCATCATGGCGCGTTTTATTCCCATCGTACGCACCATTGCGCCTTTTGTAGCCGGTGCGGGCAGCATGCCTTACCCGCGCTACATCCTGTTTTGCATTGCGGGCGCCCTGCTTTGGGTGCCCGGCCTGAGCCTGCTGGGTTACTGGTTTGGCAACAACCCCTTTGTAAAAGAACACTTTGAAACCGTCATTCTCGGCATAATCTTTATCTCTGTGCTGCCGATTGTAATCGGGTTTCTGCGCGTCAAATTCAGCGGGAAGAAAGATGCATAAGGTATTCGGACTGGTAGGTTTTCCGCTTGGCCATTCCTTTTCAGCCCGCTGGTTTGCGCAAAAATTCTCGGCCGTTGGATATGAAGGCTATGAATACCGGCTGTTTGAAATACCCTCGGCGGACAGGATCCGGCCCACCCTTGAAAACATAAGCGATTTGGGTGGATTTAATGTCACCATTCCCCACAAGCAGGCAGTTATCGCTGCACTGGATGTCCTCTCCGACGAAGCCCGTGATATCGGTGCCGTCAATTGTGTGTCAATAAGTGCGCAGGGCCTATGGACCGGCCATAACACCGATGCCCCCGCATTCCGGAAAACACTGCTGCCTTTCCTCACGCATGGACATGACAGGGCCGTGGTGCTGGGAAACGGAGGAGCTGCCGCAGCGGTGCGCTATGTGCTGCGCAGCCTGGGTATTGCCGTTACCACCGTCACCCGGCAACCCAGCCCGGAAACGGTTACGTACAACCAGGTTAGCCCCGAATGGCTGCGCCGCTGCAAACTGGTGGTCAATACCACGCCGGTGGGCCAGTTTCCCAACACCGGTGACGCACCTGACATTCCCCTTGGCGCCATCGGTCCGGAACACCTGGTCTATGATCTGGTGTACAACCCCGCCCAAACCCCGCTGCTTGCCGCGGCGGCAGCCCAGGGCGCAACTGTTCTTAATGGGCTGGAAATGTTGTACTTACAGGCCGAATTGGGCTGGCAGCGCTGGAGTGCGCCCCCAGCCTGACCGCCTTTGTCTTTTTACCTAAGTTTCTCTTGGTTTTATGAACGGATTCGCCGTTATTTTTGCATTCGGCCGAAGGGCCGCTTGCTGATACCGTAAAGGCCCAACCTAAACTGAAAACCATGATGCCTTTCCTTGCTGTTCTTATTCAACAGAAACTGATTTCCCGGTGCGCGCTGCTGTGCGTTTTCTCCCTGTCACTGTCGGCGGCTTTGCACGCGCAAAACCTACCTCCCGTTGCCGGCGATGACGAAGCTATTACCCAGGAAAACATTCCCGTCTCGGGCAACCTGGCCGAAAATGACTGGGACCCCAACAACAATGTACTCACCTATACCCTGCTAACCGGAACACCTGACGGCACCATCGTCATCAATCCGAACGGAACCTTTACCTACACCCCCAATGCCAACGAGTACGGCCTGGAATTCATCTACTATCAGGTCTGTGACCCGGGTGGGTTGTGCGATATAGGCGAGTTGCTGGTGGCAGTATTTTTTGTCAACGACCCCCCTACCCTGGGCGATGATATGGTAACCGCACCGCAGGGCCAGACCGTTTCGGGCAACCTCGCACTCAACGATGTTGACCTCGATGATGAGCCCATCAGCTTCTTCCTGCTCAGCGGTCCTTCAAGCGGCATATTCACCCTGAGCACCAACGGTAATTTCAGCTACACCCCGACACCGGGCTTTACCGGTGTGGTAACAGCAGTCGTTTCGGGTTGTGACCCCTGCCTGGCCTGTGATGTTTCGACCTTGTTCATCACTGTAACGCCACCCAACGGACCGCCCGTGGCCATCGACGATTACCTCTTCCTGAATGAAGACTCCGTGGCCGGGGGTAACCTTGCTGCCAACGACAGCGATCCCAATGCGGACCCGCTGACCTATAGCCTCGTCACACCACCTTCCAGCGGAAACCTGGTGATCAATGCTAACGGCACCTTTTCCTTCACACCCGCTGCAAACTTCAATGGAAGCCTGCTCGCGTGGTACCAGGCATGCGATCCGGCCGGCCTGTGCGACCAGGCAACCCTAACCCTCGAAGTGGGTGATGTCAATGACCCACCTATGCCGGTAAATGACTTCTACACGGTCAACGAGGATGGTGTGCTCACCGGCAACGTGCTGATCAATGACATGGAAGTAGAGCAGGAAACGCTCGTATGCTCGGCACTCACGTTTCCCGCCAACGGAATCCTCGTGCTTCAGGAAGATGGAGACTTCACCTATACACCATCACCAAATTTTGTAGGAGTCAACACCTTCAACTATGTGGCCATTGACCCCTTTGGTGAGCAGACCATTGCCCTGGTAACCATCACGGTTGTGAACGTAAATGAAACCCCGGTAGCCAATGACGAAACGGTTTACATGAATGAAGACGAACCCTGGACAGGAAGTGTCGCGCTGAACGACACCGATCCTGACGGCGATGCCCTTCTGTATACGATAACCGACAACGCGAACCAGGGCACCCTCATAATGAACAGCAACGGCACCTTTACCTATACGCCCAATCTCAACTTTTCAGGACTTGACTTTGTCGTCTATAATGCCTGCGATGCCGGCGGTCTGTGCGACGCAGCCATGCTGTTGTTTGAGGTGTTTGAAGTCAATGATACCCCGATTGCCTTCGATGACTTTTTCAACGGTTCTGAAGATACTCCTTTAACAGGCAATGTCTTTCTTAATGACATCGAACCGGAAAACGAAACGATGATCTTTGACCTTGTTCAGGCGGTCAGCATAGGCACGCTCAACATGGGTAATGGTGGCAACTTTACCTACATACCCCCGGCCAACTGGTCAGGCGTGGCCACCTTTACCTACATGAATTATGATCCCTGCGGCGTCGGAGACCTCGCATACGTGACCATAACCATTGCTCCGGTCAATGACATTCCTGTCGCCAACAATGATTTTGCCTTTACAGACGAGGACGTCGCAGTCAGCGGCTCAGTTGCATCGAATGATACCGATGCGGATGGTCAGCCGCTCACTTTCGCCGTAGTTACCGGTGCCAACCACGGCACTTTCACCCTGAATGCCAACGGCAGCTACAGCTACACCCCCAACCTCAATTGGTTTGGCATGGAGGTCATCGTGTACACGGCTACCGACCCGGCCGGAGCGAGCGACACTGCCAATCTGGTTATTGAAGTAGGTGATGTCAACGACGCCCCCAATGCCGTCAACGATGTTTTTTCCACTAATGAAGATGCGGCGGTTTCCGGCAATGTAGCGCTCAACGATACTGACGCTGAAAACCATTTGCTGGAATATTCCCTGCTTTCTCCCGTCACCGTAGGCTCACTCATTATGAACCTCAACGGCACCTTTACCTTCACTCCGGCAGCCAACTGGTTCGGCGTTGTGACGGTTACTTACCTCACGGTAGACATCTTTGGACTTGAGGACACCGCGACGCTTACCATCACCGTAAACAGCGTCAACGATATTCCGGTTGCCAATGATGACGTGGCCGCAACCAATGAAGACGTAACGCTGAATGGAAATGTGGCGGCCAACGACACCGATGCCGACGGCACACCTCTGACCTTCACGGTGATTACCGGACCTACCAACGGAGTCTTCAACCTCAACAGCAATGGCACGTTCAGTTTTGTGCCTCCGGCCAACTGGTTTGGCCTGCAGGTTATCACTTACCGCGCCACCGACGGCGCAGGTGCCTTCGACAATGCAACCCTGACCATCACCACAGCCGCTGTCAACGATGCACCCATTGTGGCCGGAGAAACTTTTAACACCGGTGAAGACCAGCCCTTCTCTCAGTCACTGGCTGCCAACGACAGCGACGTGGAAGATCCGGTGCTCTCCTATGTCGCCGATGGTGCGTCTCACGGCGTCTTTACCCTTTCGTCGAATGGCAGTTTTTACTACGCGCCCGACCAAGACTGGCATGGAACAGAAGTGATTGCCTACCAGGCTACCGACAGCGGTGGCCTCAGTGCATCGGGCACCTTAATTATTGTGGTTGAGGCCATCAACGACACGCCGCAGGCTGTTGACGAGTCTCAAAATATTGGGGAGGATATGCCGGAAAACGGAGACGTATCGCTGAACGACAGCGACGTGGATGACGATAACCTTAGCTATACCTTGCTTACGCAGCCGCTGTTCGGAAACTTAATCTTCGATACGAATGGCAGCTTTTTCTACGCTCCTTTCGCGGATTTCACGGGCACAGATAGTTTTACTTACCAGGCCTGTGATGATGAAGGTGCATGCGATACGGCAACCATCACGCTCAATGTAGGCCAGGCCAATGACACGCCGGTAGCCCAGCCCGACACATTCTCTCTGGCCGAGGATGGTCAACTTTCGGCAGCTGTCTCCACAAACGATTACGATTTTGACGGAGAATCACTCACCTTCTCACTCACCGATACCCCCCAGTTCGGCGCCATACAATTCAACGCCGGCGGTTCATTCACCTATACACCGGCACCCAATGCCAACGGCACAGAGGTATTGTCGTATACCGCATGTGACCCTTCCGCTTCCTGCGCCACTGGCACGCTGACTATCGTTATCAATCCAGTCAACGACCTCCCTTCGGCAGCAAATGGCGCCTTCACCACGAATGAAGACGCGGCGCTAAGCGGTTCACTGGCCGCGTTTGCCAACGATGTGGAAAGTGTTCAACTTATTTTCTCTCTCCTCACCGCCAATGACAACGTAGAGGGAGAGCTGACCGTGTTGCCGAACGGAAATTTCAGTTATACACCGCCGGCCAACTACAACGGCACAGGCACCGCCATGTTCAGTGCCTGCGACCCGCAGGGCGCCTGTGCAACGGCCATGATACAGATATCAGTGACACCTGTCAACGATGCGCCGGTGGCCGGAGATGACGTACTCGTTTTGCAGGAAGACGATACACAGACAGTCAACCTGGCTGCAGATGATGCCGATATCGATGGCGATGTGCTAACCTTCTCCGTCATCACCCCGCCTGCACACGGCAGCTATACACTTATGGGCGGTCTCCTTACCTATACGCCCGACGTAAATTATTTCGGTCCCGATGAATTGGTCTATACCGTCTGTGACAGCCAGGGAGCCTGCGACAACGCCACCCTCTCTATTACTGTCCTTTTCGTAAACGACCTGCCTCAGACCCTTGATGACCAGGCTTTCGGTTTTTCCAACCAGCTGCTTTTGGGCAATGTGGCCCTGAACGACATCGAACTGGACCCCGAAATACTCACCTACCAGACACTCGTTACTGCGCAGAACGGATTGTTTATTCTCAATTTTAACGGATCGTTCTCCTACCTGCCCAACGACGGATTCACCGGAGTGGAAACCATCGTCTACATGGCCTGCGATCCCTGCGGAGCCTGCGACTCGGCCTCGCTCATCATCTATATCGATGAGCCCAACTCAGCACCGGTGGTCATCCCGGCACAAACCTCGATCTGTCAGGACCAGCAGGCGAGCATTGCCCTCAACGCCTATATCAGTGATGCGGAGGACGCTGACAATGACCTGGTCATTACGTCAGCGGGCGCAAGCAGCGGCAGTGTTGATATTTCTGCGCTCACGCATACATTGATCTATACCCCTGACAGCGGATTTGAAGGTGAGGTGCAGATAACATACACGGTCTGCGATGACGGGTCCAACCCGCTGTGCACCGACGGGGAGATAACGGTTATCGTCACCGGGGTCATCCCGGTCACCCTGACTGAATCTGCTGTGCAGCATGTTTCCTGCCTGGGTGCAAACAACGGCAGCATCGCCATTGAGGTAGCGGGTGCATTGGGCACCTTCAGTTTCGACTGGAGCAATGGAAGTTCGCTGCAAAATTTGACCAACCTGCCGGCTGGCAGCTACACAGTGAACGTGCAAAACTCCGCTGTGTGCAGCATCGACCTGCAGGAAACCTTTGTGATTGAACAACCCGAGGCCGCGCTCACCATCATTGGACTGACGGCCGATGCCATCAACGATACACCGGGCGGAAGTTCCACATATGAAGTAACCGGTGGCACTTCTCCCTACTCCTTTGTCTGGACCAATGAGGAAGGTGTAATCGTCAGCAACGAACAGGCCCTGGTGCTGACGGATGCGGCTCAGCAGGGCACGTATGCGCTGCTCGTAACCGACAGCCAGGGCTGCACTGCGGAAGGAAATGTGTTGGTCACCGGTATCAGTGATATAACCGGCGAACCGCTTTTTGAGGTATTCCCCGTTCCTGCGGGCGACTGGCTTAACCTGAATACCGCAGCTGCGGCCTTCACCGTTGAACTGACGGATATGTCGGGCAGATTGGTGCTGCGCGATTTTAACGCACGCACGCTGGATGTTTCTGCGCTGGCCGGCGGTAACTACCTCCTGCGACTGACCACCGGCACGGGCAGCACGACAGCCCGGGTAGTCATTGCGCGCTGATATACCGCCTCCGGGCTGGAATGCGGGGTCCGTATGTATTTTGCCGCCGTATGGCTGTCCATGTCTGTCATCTTACCTCCGTTCACCGCGCAGATGACCCGCGCATCTTCCTGAAAGAATGCCGAAGCCTTGCCCACCACGGCTACGAGGTTTCACTGCTCTCCCTTCGCGGCACGCCCGGTCTGGCAGATGGTGTTCGGGTGGAAGTGCTTCCCTTTGCGGGCGGACGCATTCGCCGGTGGCTCATAGGCAGAAAACGTGTGCTCAGGGCTGCACTGCAGCATGATGCAGCGCTCTTTCATGTGCATGACCCTGAACTGCTCGGCGTGGCCGTGAAATTGGTACGGCAGGGCAAAAAAGTTATTTACGACAGCCACGAAGACCTTCCCCGGCAAATCAGACACAAACACTACATCCCGTCATGGATGGCCGGCTGGCTTTCGGCCCTGGTCGAACGCTGGGAAAACCGTCGGGTGAAAAAAGTAAGCGCGGTGGTCTGTGCCACCGAACACATACGAGACAGATTTCTTGCCGTCAATCCACTTGCGGTAGCCGTGCGCAACTACCCCAGTCTGACCGAACTTGAAAGTACCCTTGGCAAGCCCGGCACACCGGCCATTTGTTATATCGGCAGCATTACCCGCTCAAGAGGCATCTTCGAATTGCTTGACGCCATGATGTACACCAAGGCCACACTCTTGCTTGGTGGTCAGTTTTCACCACCCGAATTGCTTGATGAAGTCCGGAAGCACGCCGCATGGCCGAGGGTCCAATACCTCGGCTTCCTCACGCGCAACAACGTCAGGGAAGTGCTGACTCAATCAGGTGTCGGCCTCGTACCCCTTCACCCCTCTCCGGGCTATAGCGAAGCCTTGCCTGTGAAAATGTTTGAGTACATGGCCGCCGGCATACCGGTAATCACCTCCGACATCGCCTTGTGGAAGCAGATTCTGCTCGACCACCAGTGCGGTGCCGTCACCAACATCTTCGATGCCCGGGCATTCGCAGAAACAATCAATGGTTACCTGAGCGATCCGGACAGGGCCGCCCGCGAAGGGGCTTTGGGTAAAAAAGCGGTTCAGACCGTGTTCAATTGGGAGTCTGAAGCACAGACGCTCATCCAACTCTACCAACAAGTACTGGCATGAAACATTTACCCATGGTTTCCGTCATCATACCCTGCTACAATGAAGCGGGCTATATCGGACCTTTTCTGGAAAGTCTTGCCCTGCAGGATTATGACAAGTCTCGCCTGGAGGTCATCGTCGCCGACGGAATGAGCACCGACCGTACCCGCGATGAAATCAACCGCTACCGCCCGGCATTCAGCCATTTTGTGCTGCTGGATAATCCCCGGCGCTATGTTCCGCACGCACTCAACCATTGTATACGGGAGGCATCGGGTGACATTATCGTGAGGCTTGATGTGCACTGCGCCTATCCAGACCACTATCTCTCGGCCTGTGTGCGTCACCTGCTGGAAAGTGAGGCCGACAATGTGGGCGGCATACTGGAAACCGTGCCGGGCGCAGATACCAGCGAGGCACGTGCCATCGCCGCGGCTCTTTCCCATCCCTTCGGCATCGGTAACGCGCTGTTCAGAACCGGCCACCGTGAACCCGTTTTTACTGACACCGTGCCCTTCGGTTGTTTCAGAAAAAGTCTGTTCGGACGCATCGGTCTGTTTGATGAGGAACTGTTGCGCAACCAGGATGACGAATTCAATGGTCGGATTCTGCGCTCCGGCGGCAGGATATTGCTGGTACCCTCCATTTGCACGCGGTACTTCGCAAGACCCAAGCGCCAACAGTTGTGGAAAATGTACTTCCAGTATGGACTGTTCAAGCCACTGGTAATCCGTAAACTCGGTAAACCCGCCACCCTGCGGCAGTGTGTCCCGCCCCTACTGGTGGGTGGACTTTTTCTTTCGCTGATGCTCACGCTGTTCCTTCCTGCTTTTTATCCGCTCTTTGCGGTGCCAGCCGTTTTGTATGTTTTGCTGCTCATCGCTTTCAGCATCTCGGCCGGGAGTGGAAAAGGCCTGATGGCCCAGCTCTTGATCACCTTTCCCGTGCTGCACTTTGCCTACGGCAGCGGTTTTATTGCCGGCTTCCTGCGGCTGCTTCGCCCGGGCCGGTCTATGCCGCACAGCCTTTCCGATTCACGATAATGCCAAGAATCACTACCGCCGCAATCACCCTTCTGTACGCCGCTGCTACTACCGCGCAGGTTACCGTACTCCCGTTAGATACCGGTTGGGTTTTTTCCGAGGCAGGAACGTCTGCATGGCAGGAAGCGCATGTGCCGGGCTATGTGCACCTGGACCTCTTTTGTCTGGGGAAAATCTCTAACCCGCTCACAGGAACCGGAGAGGCTGATTGCCGTTGGGTAGAAGAAAAAGAATGGGTACATCAGAGTTTTCCTTTTGACGCCACAAGCATCTCCAGACACCGCCATGCCGTGCTCGAGTGCGAAGGGTTAGACACCTTTGCCGATGTCTATCTCAATGACAGCCTCGTTATTTCAGCAGACAATGCATTCAGGCCATGGCAGGCAACAGTGACCGGACTGCTGAAACCCACTTTCAACGTGCTGCGCATTGTATTTCATCCTGTGATAAAAAAATCAGCAGCGCTTACGGCCCGGGTTCCCCATGCCCTGCCGGGTGACGCCGCGCGGGCTGTGGTGCGCAAGCCGCAGTACCAGTTCGGGTGGGACTGGGGGCCACGGCTCCTGTCTTGCGGCATCACCGGAAATATCCGTTTCATAGGTTACTCCGATTGCCGCCTTGAGGATGTTCATATCAGAACGCTGGCGGTTGACAGCCTGCGTGCCGAAATGGAAATCATCGCCGAAATTCAGTCGCTGCAGGCAGAGGAGGCAGCCCTTGCTATGATTTGCCATGAAACCGGTCAAGTGGTGCGCAGCAGGCATCGCTTGCACAAAGGGCTCAACCGGGTGCGTATGACCTGGCAAATCGAAAAACCCCGGTTGTGGTGGTGCAACGGAGAAGGTGAACCCTTCCTGTATCATTTTGACCTGAAGCTTTCACAACAAGGCATGGTGCATGACCACCGGGAAGTCTGCACAGGCATACGTACCATAGCGCTGGTGCAGGAACCGGACGCCACAGGAAGTTCATTTTACTTCAGGCTCAACGGAAAGAGAATTTATGCACGTGGGGCCAACTACATCCCAGTCAGTCCGTTTCCCTCAGAAAACGATACCGCCGAACACCAGTGGCTCATGAGGAGCTGCGCAGCGGCGCACATGAACATGATACGGGTGTGGGGCGGCGGCATTTACGAGCGCAATTCCTTTTACGAGGCATGCGACAGCCTGGGCCTGCTGGTCTGGCAGGATTTTATGTTTGCCTGCACCATGTACCCGGGAACAGATGCGTTCGCCGCTTCCGTAGAGGCCGAAGCCACTGCACAGGTGAAGCGCCTTCGCAACCATCCCTGCATTGCACTATGGTGCGGAAACAATGAAGTGAGCGAGGGCTGGCAACGCTGGGGCTGGCAGGACGCGCTGCCCCACAGAGCCCGGGCACGCATCCAACGCTCCTATAACAGGATCTTTCGCGCCTTGCTCAAAGGGATCGCAACCGAATTTGCCGGCGTACCATACCACGAATCATCCCCTGCACTGGGACGTGGAGACAACCGCTACCTCCACACCGGCGACGCCCACGACTGGTGGGTGTGGCATGACGGAAAACCCTTTTCCCATTTCGATACGCATGTGCCTCGGTTTATGAGCGAGTTCGGATTCCAGTCGTTTCCTTCCGAAGAGGTGATGGCACTTATGATGCAAGGAGAAACCCTGCAACGCAATGCCCCGGGCTGGGTCTTGCACCAGAAACACCCGCGCGGTTTCGACCTCATCCATGCCTACATGCGCGATGCCTACCCTGCGTTGTCACCGGACAGTATTGTCCAATACGCCCAGCTCTCGCAACTGGTGCAAGCTGAGGGCATAGCGAGGGGCATATACGCCCAGCGTGCAGCAGGTCTGCGTTGCGGAGGTTCACTGTATTGGCAACTTAATGATACGTGGCCTGCATTTTCGTGGAGCAGCATAGACTACAATGGTGAGTGGAAGGCACTGCACTATTTCGTGCGCCGTGCCTTTGCACCCCTGACGTGTTTTGAAACAAACGGCACCGTGAGCGCCCTATGCGATGGAGAATGCGCGCCTCAGCACCATGTTATGCGGTACCACACGCAACATGGCGCTGACACCGAGTCAGCAACCCCTGACACCCTGCTTCCAGATGCATCGTGGTACCTGCTTCACCGCTTCACTGCAGGTGAACACTCGTGCGAATGGCGGGTCTTTCACCCTTCCATACAGTGGGATACATTGCCCTATGCCCAACCGGTTGCCGACGTACGCAAGCCCAGGGAAGAAGGATATCCCATTCATGTATCCAGCGACACTTTTTGCCGGTATGTATGCCTCAGCGCTGACATTGCAGGGCACTTCAGCGACAATTACTTCGACCTTGATGCGGGAGAAGAAAAAGTAATTTTTTTTAAGCCCCGCTACGACGGTGGCCTGCCCCCTGTGGTCACGGCAACGACACTGGCAGATCTCTGGCAAACGCCATAGATTCCTGCCAAATGTGGTTCCCAGACCGGACAGGCCTGCACATAATCAGAAATTCAGCTCAATACTTTCGACCGTTTCCCCACCGGTCTTGGCGCGCAGCAAGACCTCCTTCGTGCGCACCTGTTCATCCATTTTTACCTCTAAACGGTAATTGAAATTAAGTGGAACATTGACCTTCGCTTGTCCGGTCTTGTCGGTCTTCACCGAGGTAATAAGTTTGTTGCTGCTGGCAGAATACACGGCTACTTCCACTCCACGGGCCGGCTTTTTGTTAACATCCGAAACCCTGCAAACCAAACTGCCAAATGAACTTTGCTCATAGCTGCCGGAAATCAGCGCATACTGGCTCACATCAACCCGGTAGATATCGCGCTCCCCGCGGCTGTCGTCATACTCGGCAGCGATGTAAAGGGTTTTGTTGTCTTTGGTGAGCGAGAAGGTACTCTCCTCATTCACCGTATTGATCGGATAGCCAAGGTTAATGGGAATACTCCACTGACCATTGATAAATTCTGTTTTGAAAATATCGTAACTGCCAATCGTATTATGACCATCTGAGGAGAAATAAAGGGTGCGCCCGTTTGGATGAATAAACACAAATTTTTCATCGAGGCCGGTATTCACAACTGCACCAAGATTTTTCGGCGAAGACCAGCTGCCGCCCTTTTTTTCTGATACGTAAATATCGCCCATACCGAATCCAGCCTCTCTTTCACTGATAAAATAGACCGTGTTTCCGTCGGCCGTCATGCTGATAGATCCTTCGTAATAGCTGGTGTTGATGGGGCGGTCCATTTTGACCGGCAGCGTCCATAAACGTGTGGCCACATCAAATTGAGAAGTGAATATGTCTCCTGCCATATTCACGGTGTTTTTGTAGATGAAAAGTTCCCTGCCCGATGGTGCGATGCTGAGCACGGCATCGTAGGTGTCTGTATTCACCTGCCCCTCAATGCCGGATGCAATAGACCATTGTCCGGTTGTTTCATTATATTCGCTGTAGTAGATGTCTTCAAAAAATTTATAGTCGCCCGCTTCGTCAATAGCGCGGCCTTTGGTGTCGTCGCGGCGGGAGGTGAAGACAAGCATGCGCCCGTCAGCTGTTATGCTGGGTGTGTAGTCATCAAAGCGTGAGTTGATTACATCGCCCATGTTCTCGATGGTCACATCAACGGGCTGGGCCATCATCTCTTGGGCAAACCGGCATTGCGCAATGTAATCGGTAGCGAGCTGATGGTCGGTTGTTCCCGCGTTTTTGCCTGCAGCAAATTTTTCAAAGTGCCTGATGGCATCATCCAGCAGTGCCAACCTGTGACAAATTTCTCCGTAAAAAAACTCCTGGTCGCCGCTGACCTTCGGGTCAACCGCTATGGCTTTCTCCAGGTATTCTTTTGCCAGCTTGTACTTTTTCAGGTTGTAATGGCACTGGGCGGTGCCGAAGAGGGCATCAGCATTATCTGGTTCCGTATCGAGCACTTCCCTGAAGAGCGTGAGAGCACCACGCATGTTGTTGCCGTTGTATTCGTGCCTGGCAGACATCAGTTTCGCCTGCTTGAAGGGCTGATCAAACAACCCGCCTCCTGTAGAATCGCGCTGGGCAAAAAACTGCTGTGAATGGAGGCAGAGTGCGAAGATGACGGTTAACGCGCAGCGCACCACCTTATGAGGTTGTCGGATTGTCATGGCTGAATTGGTTTCTCAAATTTGCAGCCAAATTTATTGACTGTCCGTTCAATTCCCTAAGACGCGATTGGATAAATTGAATAGAAACCGCCGTGCACTGCGGGCCCAGCGCGCGTAACTTTGCCTCCTATGGGACGCAATCCGCAAATACCCCTGACGGAACTCGATTCGCGCTACCGTGAACTGGAACGTATGACGGTGCGCGAAGTGCTGCACAACATAAACCGCGAAGACCAGACGGTACCGCTCAGCGTAGAAAAAGTACTTCCGGCTGTCGAGAACCTGGTGAACGCCATCGTGGGGAAACTGAAACATGGCGGCAGGTTGTTTTATATGGGTGCCGGCACCAGTGGACGGCTCGGTGTAGTGGATGCCTCTGAGTGTCCGCCCACCTTCGGCGTGCCTCCCGGACTGGTGATTGGTATTATGGCAGGCGGAGACGCTGCCATCCGCAAGGCTGTCGAATTTGCCGAAGATGACCGGGAACAAGGCTGGAAGGACCTGCAGGCACAATCCATCACGGACGCTGATTTTGTGGTGGGTATTGCGGCTTCAGGCACCACACCGTATGTAGTAGGCGTTCTCGCCTCGTGCCGTGCACACGGTGTGGCCACCGGCTGCATCACCTGCAATCCGGGGTCACCGGCGGGAAAGGAGGCCGATTATCCGGTCGAAGTGGCCGTGGGGCCAGAATTCATAACCGGCAGCACACGCATGAAAGCAGGCACTGCCCAAAAACTTATTCTGAATATGCTGTCCACCGCTGTGATGATACGGCTCGGCAGGGTAGCCGGCAATAAAATGGTAGATATGCAGCTGAGTAATACCAAACTGGTGCAGCGTGGCATTCGCATGCTTGTAGAGCAACTGGGCGTATCGCCCGAAGAGGCCGCCGTAATGCTCAACCAGTCGGGCAGCGTAAGGAAAGCCGTTGAAGCCTTTATGAGAAAAGATACC
>DHLU01000166.1:5070-8520 GCA_002405435.1 Flavobacteriales bacterium UBA4660 | reverse complement strand
TCTGTGAGCCATGCACACCATCGAGCCCTATTACAAAAGGAGAGGCCTTTATGTAGCGAGTGAAGACCCGCTTTCCCCTTTTTTTGAAAGGGAATACAGCGAATTTGAATTCACCGAAAAACTCTACAACCATTTTATTCACCCTCAGTGGGACAATTTTGGAAGCCAGACCCTGTTTTCAAAAATTTTGTTTGCTGATTATGCAGAAGGCTTTGCCATCATTGAACTGCTCGGTGAATGGAATGACCTGCTGTACAACGACATCATGACCTTCAAGCGAGAACTTGCCGAACCCCTGATGACGCAGGGGATTTCAAAATTTGTACTGATTGGCGAAAACATTCTCAATTTTCACCACAGCGACGATTGCTACTACGACGAGTGGTTTGAGGAAGTGAACGACCAGGATGGCTGGATTTCGTTGCTGAACCTCCGGACACACGTCATCGAAGATTTCTCGCGCGCCGGAATCGACCGTTTTTTTGTGTTGGGCGGAAAACTCAACCAGCTCAATTGGCGCACCCTGCATCCTGTTCAGGTTTTTCAGCAAATTGACCAGCTGGTGATGCGCAGAATCAGCGGATAAAGTCAGCAACGCAGGCGTTACACCCTGCGGCCCCTTGTGCTGAGTCTTTGGGCCACTATGCGGTCGGCCGGCAATTCAAATTCGGCCGGGTAAAGCGCTTGCAGGTCGACCCAACGGAAACTTTCGGCACCTTCCTAAAGTAGCTCGAACTGAAACCGTGCCTGTGCTACCCTGAAAACCGGGGCACTCCGCAGACTTGCCGTATAGTAGATACTGATGACCTGGTGGCTGGCATGAAAAGCGGAGAGCAGATAGAAGTCAGTCGTATAAAAGTGGTCTGTCACGCTGACCTCCTGTCCCAGTTCTTCGAGCGCTTCGCGGTGAACACAATCAATGGGACCCTCTCCAAACTCCAGTCCGCCACCGGGAAACTTGGTAATCATCCTCCCCTTGATGATTTCGTCCGATACGAGTACCTGGCTTCCGTCGGGGCTCATACAGAGGAAATACACGCGCACGTTGAACCTGTCAGGTTTCATATTGAATGGGGTTTCAGTGCCCTGAGCATTTCTCTTTTTCGCGGAGGACCGGGCAGGCGCTCGACAGCAAAACCGCAGGCCTGCATGGTGCGCCTCACATCGCCCTTGGCACAGTAGGTAACGAGCACACCGCCCGGACGAAGTACCTCAAACATCAGGGTAAACACCGACAGCGTCCACAATTCCGGCTGTACCGATGGGGCAAAGGCATCGAAATAGACAAGATCGAAACGCTCTCCGGTATTCCTGACATCCTCTATACCGGCATTCCGCTTTTCAAATTCGAAAAACGGTTCCAGCAGCACCCTCTGGCCCCATGGTGCGCGGTGAAGCCCCCCGAGCCCATCTTCGCAACCTGCGAAAAAGTGAAGAATGGCCGCCATCTCAATGGGCACGGGATGGCACTCATATCCGCAATAACCTACCTTAACAGCGTTTTCACGTGACCAGTCAAGCGACAGCAGGGCATTCAGACCACTACCAAAGCCCAACTCAAGTATGTTCACACGGCTTTCTTGTCGCCTAAACATGTCAAGACCGTGCCGGATAAAAACATGCTTTGACTCCGTAAGGGCTCCGTGCCTGGAGTGGTAGGGCTCACCCAGGTCTGTTCTCAGCAGGCTGTGTGATCCGTCGGCCGTCTGAAAAATTTGCACCGTAGCAGGCATAAGCAAAAGAAAAAGGGCTTTTATCAATGACCATGTAAAGGTAACTTGCGCCGTAAATCCAAATACCCATGGCGAAGAAAAAAACAGCCTCCCGCAAACCGGCAGCGGCCAAAACCACGCGCCCGCGCAGCATCCTCACCAAAACGTCCGAGGAATTTTTGTACCGCTACCTCAATAACGCGAGTCCCACGGGTTTTGAAAGTTCAGGCCAGCAGCTCTGGCTTGACTACATCCGCCCCTTTACCCATGATTATATCACCGATACATACGGCAGTGCAGCGGCCATCATCAATCCTGGCGCTCCTTACAAGGTAGTAGTTGAAGCGCATGCAGATGAGATCTCGTGGTTTGTGCACTACATCACGCCTGAAGGATTTATCTACCTCCGTCGCAACGGGGGCAGCGACCACATGATAGCACCCTCAAAGCGGGTAAACATCCATACCACGAACGGACCTGTGAAGGGCCTATTCGGCTGGCCCGCCATACATACCCGTACTGCTGAAAAAGAGGAAGTTCCGAGCATGAAAAACCTCTTTCTTGACCTTGGCTGCAGCTCGCGTGATGAAGTCGAAAAACTCGGTGTACACGTCGGCTGTGTTGCTACTTTCGATGATGAACTGATCGAACTCAACGGCAAATACTATGTCGGCCGGGCCCTCGACAACCGGATGGGCGGATTTATGATCGCCGAAGTGGCTCGCCTGCTGAAGGAGCGAAAGGCAAAAATTCCGTTTGGCATCTATTTCACTAACAGCGTTCAGGAAGAGATTGGCTTGCGCGGTGCTGAAATGATTGCACACCGGATCAAACCGGATGTGGCTATCGTTACCGACGTATGCCATGACTCCCAGACACCCATGATGAGCAAGATTTCCAATGGTGACCTGGCATGCGGCAAAGGCCCGGTGCTGAGCTACGGCCCCGCAGTGCAGAACAACCTGCTCAACCAAATCATTGATGTGGCACGAAAGAACAAAATCGGCATACAACGCCAGGCAGCCAGCAGGTCAACAGGCACAGATACCGATGCCTTTGCATACAGCAACGCGGGAGTAGCGAGTGCACTGATATCTCTGCCGCTGCGTTACATGCACACTACAGTGGAAATGGTTCATAAGGGGGATGTTGAACAGGTAATCGAACTGATTTACCATACACTGCTGTCCGTTACGAATCACCAGGACTTCAGGTACCTGAAATAGCAAGGGAATGGGTTGAGGGGCCCAATGCCTACTCGTTTTCCTGCGACTTCTGAAAGACTTCCCTGAGAAACTTTTTAATCAGGTAAACGTCCAGCGGCTTTTCGAGTACATGGCGCACCATGCCGCTTTGTTCAGCCTTGATGATATCGCTTCGGTCAATGCTGCTGGTGAGCATAAAGGGGTAAATGCTGTTTTTTAATTCTTCGGGAAGTGCTTTTACCTGCTCGAGACATTCAAAACCGTTCATGCCGGGCATCATAATGTCCATCAATACAACATTGATTTTTTTCTGTAACCCGGTGGCATTGGTTTCGAGGAAATCGATGAACTGCCGACCCGAACTAAACGCATAGATATTATCGGTCAATTCTGCCAGCTTCAGCAGTTTGGTGTTCACCGCGATGTCAATGTCGTTGTCATCAACCAGCAGGATGTTGAGTTTTTCTGGTCTAATCATTTTCCTTCGGGTACCTCGATGCTAAAAGTGGTTCCGATACCCAGGGACGAATGTA
>DHLU01000166.1:0-4911 GCA_002405435.1 Flavobacteriales bacterium UBA4660 | reverse complement strand
GTCTCTTTATTGCTTCGCGGGCTATGTAAAGTCCGATGCCTATGCCGCGGTTAGAGCTGGCTGACTTGAAAAACATGCCGAAAACCCTTTGCTGGTCTTCGTCAGCGATTCCGATTCCATTATCCGTCACGTGTATCAGGCAGCATTTTTCCCTGACCCACACCGATACGGAAACCTCGGCATCGGGTTTAGCCGGGTCGCTGAACTTGATGGCATTGCTTAGAAGGTTAGAGAGGATAATCCGCAAGCGCAATTCGTCAACCATAAAGGGCCTGCTCTGGTAAATCTCTGTGGTGAATTTAATACGCTCACCACCCGGCACAAAGCGCAGAGACCCTATCAACTCATCCAACAGGGTTTTGAAACATACCTCCGACGATTGTGAAGCGTTAATTCCGTTCTGATAATATTTGATTATGCCCTGTACAAAAGTGTCAAGCCGGTTGACACTGGTGTTGATCATATCAAGGTATTCGGGGTACTTCTCCGCATCATTTTCCTGATGCGCCAGCTTGATAATGCCCTTGATTGACAGCAGGGGCGCCCTGAGATCGTGGGAGGCACTATACACAAACTTCTCAAGCTCCTCGCAGGCCTTCTCAAGTTCAACCTGCTTGGTCTTGACCTGTTGCCTGCTGGAATAAAGGTCATAGGAGTTTTCAATGCTGATCTTGAGTTCCTTTTCATCCCATGGCTTGGTGAGATAGCGGTACACCTGGCCTTTGTTGATGGCATCGATGACGGCATCAATATCTGCGTAACCCGTGAGCAGAATCCGGATGGCATCGGGGAAGTCGGGTTGAATAAGTTCAAAAAACTCTACACCGCTGAGCTCGGGCATCATCTGGTCTGAAAGGATCACATGTACCTTTTCCTGATTGAGTACGTTGACAGCCTCAGCGGGAGTTTGGGCTGTGTACACGTTGAAATCACGCCGCATCAATGCCCTGAACGACGTGAGGTTCTGTTCTTCGTCATCGAGGTAGAGCACTGATATCGGATGTGCTGACATGGTGGTTGTGTGCATGATGTTTTTACCTGCTCATTATGGGTATTTGAACTATAAACTCCGAACCTTTTCCCTCCTCACTGCGCACTTGTATAGTGCCCTGGTGATCATTGATGATACCGGACACAATGGACAGGCCGAGGCCTGTGCCCACGCCGACAGGCTTGGTGGTAAAAAAGGGTTCAAAGATTTTGCTTCTCATATTTTCGCTCATCCCGGTTCCGTTATCTGCCACGGAGAAATAGGTGTGGTGTGGATCAAACCATGAACGGATGGTGATCCTGTTTTCGAGATAAGGCCTGCCGGTTCGTTCGTTGGCGTAAATGCCGTTGGCTATGAGGTTCATAACGACCTGGGTCAGCTTGCCTGGATAACAGTAAACATCAGGCATATCAGCGTCAAGCTCCACCTCCATATCACATTTTCCCCTGAGAGCACTTTTCATGACGATGATCGCTGACTTGATGCACTCGTTGATATTGGCAGAAATGGAAGTGTCCTTGTCTGCGCGGGCGAAGACGCGAAGACCTTTCACAATTTCTGCCGTACGCCGCGCACCTTCATTGATACCGCTAAGCAAGGTGTCTATCTCGCCGGTCAGCATACCTACATCCATCTTACGATGTTTCTGCTTTATTTTTTGGAGCTTTTCCTGGTAGTCACTGCCTCCATTGAGTGAACTGTAGTCGGAAAGTAGCTCCACAATATCGCGGATGTCTCTTTTGAGCGGCTGTACGTTGGACGACACAAAATTGATCGGGTTATTCAGCTCATGGGCTATGCCTGCAGTCATTTGGCCGAGTGAAGCCAGTTTTTCAGATTCCAGCAGCTGACTTTGGGTCAATTTGAGATCCTTTACTGTAGATACCAGTTCAGCATTGGTATGTTCCAGTTCGACCGTACGCTCGTGCACCTTTTTCTCCAGAAACTCATTCTGGTTTTTGATGAACACCTCGTTTTTCCTCAGCGCCTCGAGTGCTTTCTGTTGCGACACCGCATTTTCTGTCTTCAACTGGTTGATGCGGTCCGCAAGTGCAAAGGAAAGCAGCACACTTTCTGCCGCCGAACCAACCGCCATCATACCAAAAGTGAATGTGTTAAACGGAAGTATTTCAAAATCCTTAAGCACAAAAGCAATGAGCCCGAGCAGGAAGGTGCTCCACGCCAGCAGGTATTTTCTCGAGTTGGGCACGCCGCGCAAGGCAAGAATGATGGCTACGACTAACTGCGCCGTGGCAGTTGCACCTGCACAAACCTGCAACATCTTGTAACTCACCTGAAAGTTACCCAAAAGGGCAAGGGTGAGTGCTACCGCATAGAGGCCGGCCATCACGTAGAAGAAATACAGAGACTTTGGCAGGTATTTTCCGACATTTAGAAACTGTATGGTGAAACCCACGCCGAAAAACGGAACTACGGAACTGAAAACAAATACCGCGTAACGTTCCAGTTCAGGAGCCAGCGGAAAAAAAAACCTGAGTGAGTAGCCCAGCAGGTTGGCCTGTGTCAGAAAGACCACTCCGATATACATTACATACAACAGGTATGAGCGCTCCCTTATTCCAATGTATACAAAGATGTTGTATAGCAACAGCGCCAGCATGATGCCGGCGTAAAGGCCAAAAAAGAGGTCTCCCTTGTTGTGCTGGGCATTGATGCTCGACTCGGTACCGATAACCACAGGCAACTGCACCTGGTCTCCACTGATAACCCGGAGGTAGTAAGTGGCCGAAGAATCAATCGCAAGCCTGATAGGGAAGACATAGTTCTGGTGGGTGTAAATCCGCTGGCTGACAGGAATGCGGTCTGAAAGGGAATCACAGCGGAAACTGCCGTCAGCCTGTTTGGCATAGAACCACACCTGGTCAATGGACGGGCTTTGCAGATCGATAAACAATTGATCACTACCCGACTTATTATGAACCGAGACCTTAACCCAATGGGCGGAGCGGCCTATTCCCAGGTTAGGAACAGCCTGTGTACCGGTAACAAAATGCTGCCTCTCGACCTCGTAGATATTCATAACGGCCGTGGTATCTTCAAACAACAGCAAGTGCCTGCCTATTCGCTCGGAAGAACGGCCTGTTATGACGATGGTAGCAAACACCTGCAGCACCGCAACAACGAAAACCAGGGCTAACAGTAACTTTTTCACTGTACAGGGGAAGTGTGTCCCTTATACACGAAGTCAGGCCAAAAGGTTATAGGTGACGCAGATAGGACGGCGGTTATACACTTCGTTCAGCGTTATCCCATTCGCAGTTCTGAGTAGTTTAATGATACGCCTCTCCTCGTCCAGCGTACCCCCCGGCAGGTTCTCCAAGTCTCTGATTACCATAGCACAAGCCCGGTGACTGGGTATGGGGTATGAGAAGAAACCCTCCTCACCGACTTCTGAAAGTATGTTGTAGCCACGCTCAATAGCCTTTTCGCGGGTATAGGGTGCAGACAGTGCGATAAGTGAGGAGAGCGGCAGCAACCCCGCGAGTGAAACAGAACTGCGGGTGAGTATGTAGCTTATTCCTCGACCAAACACGCGTTTGGAATTCCAAAGGCCGCAACATTCGGCAATACCGCCCTTGTGGCCTTCCCTCACCACTGTATTGATACGTCCGTCAAGTTCTTCGAGTGCAACCTGCATCGGGAGGGGATCGGTGCCATTAAAAATATGAATCCTGATTCCACCTACTATGATACCAGTTTCATCCTGGGTAGCTACGATCACATAGACACCCGGATCTCCCATCCACTCCTTTGTATTGGATGTCACATTTTCAATACCAAAGTCAGCCAGCACGGCGATGTGTCCTGCAATAAAAGCCTCACAGATATCGGGCCTTTCCACTGCCCTGTATGATGTTAAGGTGTAGTTCATAGGTAGACCAGTGTGTCAGTGGTAGGCAGCCTTCTGCTGGTGGTCTGCGGTGGCGGTGCGCTGTGCACCCTGAAAAGAAAAACGGGGTATTGTCCTTTCGGGTAGAATCCCTCCTCTTCGAGGGCACGACCCAATTGGTCTATCTGGTTTTTTTCCTCATCACTGAAATGCGCAGTTTGCTTGAGTTTCAGCGCATACACGAGCACCATCAGGTAGGTCATGGGTTGTATCCCGAGGCCATGCCTGGCCGCATCCAGCCACATACGTTCCATGGCCATGCCCGCGCTAACGACACGCGACGGTGTAACCTCCGGCACCGATACGATACCCAAGGCACTGGAATGGGCGAGCGGAACCTTTGACATGCGGGTAAAGGCTTTGCCCTTACCCAGGTCGCGCAGAAAGTCAATGGCCTCCCAGCTTCGGGAAATGCGAAGTCCGACTTTATCCAACTCCGTAAGGTTCAGTTCTTCCAGCAACAGACCCTCGCGCACATCCGGGTCTGAAGCGCTTTTGAGTTCATGAAAGAAAAACTCATAGTGCGCCTGCTTATTCATCATCCTTACCCTGTCTGCCTCACGCACCAGCGCTCCCAGCCGGTCGAGAGCGGCCTTATCGGTGGTAAACGTAATGTCTACGGAAGAGGCCTCGAAAGGAAGCGAGAGGGCCGCAAGGGCAGCAGGGTCGAAACCCGATTCATCGCCAACACCGCGGTTGGTAGAGCGCTTCGGTATGGCAGCCGCCCGGGCGCGCTCATCCTCGGAGGCCACATGGCCGGGCACGAGGGTGATTTCGGCCACCACGGGCAGATCCTGCGGTTCCATCACGCTGAGCCGGGTTTGAAATCCTTCGACGGCCGCTGCAATGGAAAAGTTCTCCAACGCTGCGCCGATACCCAGCATGGAAGCTACACCCCCATTATCGCCCACAGAGTCGTTTACCGTTTTATCGAGCAACACATATACCCTTCCGCCCTTATGCAGCCACTTCCACCGCTGGGTATTGCCGGGAGAAGGAGCCAGGGTGG
>DHLU01000206.1 GCA_002405435.1 Flavobacteriales bacterium UBA4660 | reverse complement strand
CATCTCCGCTTTTTTTATCGGCATTGACCTGAAACAATTGGTCGATTCACAGGGTCCTGCAGGGGGTGATTTCCTGCCTGTGTGGGTAATTTTGGTTGAGTAACCCCGTAGCAAGACCCTCCGCATGGCCGCTGTTAAATCCGATACCTTTGTTTTTCAAACACTTAGTTTTTCTCTGAGGTTCGTGTACATTTTTTTCACGGTCAGGAAAGGGCCTTCGGTTTCTGCATCAACTGATTATATTAGCCCCCGTTTGCCAAAACCAAATTTTTCAGTCAAAACATTTAACCTGTAACGGATATGCAGAGAAAGTTATACGCACTGCTTATACTCGCTTTCACATTTTCAAATGGTATCCTGGCCCAGATCGGTGCGGGGACACTGAGCGGAAAAGTCACTGACAAGGAGACAGGCGAGCCCCTGCCGTTCGTGCAGATTGTGGTGTATCTCAATGGTAACCTCGTCACGGGAGGTTCGTCCAATATTGACGGTGAATACACCATCAAACCGATTGATCCCGGAACCTACGAGGTGCGTTTTTCCTACGTGGGCTATGCTACCCAAAGCCAGAAAGGTGTGCCTGTATCTTCAGGTAAAATAGCCTTTTGTAACGCGGCGATGGTGAGCAGCGTCGAGCTGGGAGAAGTTCAGGTTGTCGACTTCAAGGTGCCGCTGATTGACAAAGATGGCGGTGCTTCAGGGGGAACGGTAACCCGTGAAGAGATTGAGAAGATGCCGGGCCGGGATGCATTGGGATTTGCTACCACCGTAGCAGGTGTAAGCAGCGCAGGTACAGGAGGTGGCATTACCATCCGCGGTGCACGTACCGGATCAACCTGGATATATATAGACGGCATCAAGGTGCGCGGTTCTTCGGCACTCCCCAAGTCTGCCATCGAGGAAGTATCGGTAATTACGGGGGGTGTGCCGGCAGCTATCGGTGACGTAACGGGCGGTGTAATCAATATCTCGCTGAGGAATTCATCTTCCGTTTTCACCGGCGGTTTCGAAGTGATTACCAGCGGCTTCAAGTCGGGGGAAGGCACCGTGGGTTTCGACAACTACGGTTACAACCTGGTGGAAGGTTCTGTTTCCGGACCCCTGCTGTTTTCAAAAGATGCAGAGGGCAATAAAGACAGGCCCATTCTCGGGTTCTTCGTCTCCGGAAACTACACCGACATCGTAGATCCCAATCCCGCATTCGGCGGCAATTTCCGCATGAAGGAAGAAGTGCGTCAGGGCCTGCTCGACAATCCCCTGCGCCAGAATCTCGAGCAGGACGGTATTATTAACGGCGCTCTGTACAATGCTGATTTCCTCAACACCGAAAGCTTTGAAAAAGTAAAGACCAACCTGAATGTCCGCTCACGCAGCGCCAACCTGGTCGGAAAAATCGATGTGAATGCCTCTCCCAATATGACCATCACCATGGCCGGTACCGCAGCGTTTAACCGTTTCCACGGATTCAACTACGGCAACCTGCTGATGAATACCGATAACAATTCCCTCACCACCGAATTTGACTGGAGGGCCTATGTCAAATTTACCCAGCGCTTCAAGAATGCCGAAGATGAAAGTGCTTCATCTGCCCTGCAGAACGTATTCTACTCGGTGATGGTGGACTACAGCCGTACCTATGACCGCAACGAAGACGACTCACACCGGGATGAGCTCTTTCGCTATGGCCACATCGGATACTTCGACGTGTGGAGGGGCAATACCTATGACTTTACCGGCTCCTACTACCGCCAGAGCGGTATTCAGGATATGCACATCGATTTTACGCCTTCTCCCTACAACCCGGAAGTGGCCGCAATGACCAACCAGTATTTCAATCTGTTTAACCAGAATCAAGACATCATTGATCAGCTGAACGCAGATCCGACGCAGGTAATCATTGACCCTTTCACTTCATTCCTGATTGCCAATGACCCCTATTCTTCCTTTACGGAAATTCAGGGAGGAAATGGTCTGATCAATGGATTTTCTCCTGCGTCCACCTACGGACTATGGAATTATGCAGGTACTCAGAGCAACAATTACAGCATAAGCAATACAGGCCAGTTCCGCGTCAGCGCATCCGGTTCGGCCGACATCGGCGACCATGCCCTGCAGATCGGTTTCGAATATGAGCAGCGCCGCGATGCAGGCTTTGCCATCAGCCCGGTGGGCTTGTGGCAGTTCGCACGTCTCTATGCAAACTCACACACAGCTGAGCTTGACCTGAGCGACTCTACCGAAATCGTGAATGGTTCATGGTCATATTACTACTTTGATCAGAAAGTCGGTGACGGCCAGTTTGAATTTGATTACAACCTTCGTGAGGCGCTCGGCCTGGATCCCAGGGGCAGCGACTTCATCAACATAGACAACCTCGACCCTTCTGTGTTTTCGCTGGACATGTTTGGCGCCGAAGACCTGCTCAATTCCGGAAACAATATCGTAAGCTATTTCGGCTACGACCACCATGGCAACAGGCTTAGGGGTCGCCCGTCAATCGACGACTTTTTCACCGAACAGTACCAATTGGGAGACAGGTTCTTCTATACCCGGCCGGTGGGTGCGTTCGAACCGATTTATACCTCGGGTTACATCATGGACAAATTTGCTTTTGATGACCTGATTTTCAACCTCGGTGTTCGCGTTGACCGTTATGACGCTAACCAGCCTGTGCCCAAAGACCCCTTCGTAATTAATGAGGCTTTTACGGCAGGTGAAGTGGCCGAAATCGGGGGCGTATCGGTTGCACACCCGTCTAACATCGGTGATGACTATGTGG
>DHLU01000029.1:2456-7494 GCA_002405435.1 Flavobacteriales bacterium UBA4660 | reverse complement strand
GGAGGAGAAAAAGCCCGGCTGGCTTTCTGTAAACTGATGCTGCAGCCCTACAACTTTCTGGTGCTCGATGAACCGACCAATTACCTCGACCTCGCTTCGAAGGAAGTACTCAAGGAGGCACTGAAAAAATTCGACGGAACGCTGCTGGTGGTTTCCCACGACCGCGACTTTCTCAACGGCCTGACCAACATCGTCTACGAAATCGAACCCAACCGCCTGAAGATTTACCACGGCGACATACTGGAGTTTCTTAAGGAAAAAAAGGCGCAAAGCATCGCCCTGTTTGAAGCCTCAGGCAAAAAACAGGAGGCAAAAAAAGCGGCGGAAAAATCAGAGACGTCGGTCAGCCACCAGGATAAACGCGAGGCAGAAAAGAAAAAGAAAAAAATTCAATCAGCCATCTCACGGCTGGAAAGTGATATAGCAAAGGCTGAGGAGGAAATGATGAAGGCAGACGACGAACTGGCGAACCTCGACTACAGCGATGTGCAAAAATCAGAAACCGCGCTGGCCGCTTATGAAAAGGTGAAACAACACCTCGAATCGCTCATGGCAAAATGGGAAGAGGCCAGTGCCGAGTTAGCGCAGGTAGAACAAACCTTGTCATGAGGATAGACGCATAAGCCCCATCAGCCTGCGTCCTGTTCACCACCTCTGTTTACTGCGTAGGCCCTCCATTTCTCCACCAGTGCCCGCATATCCGCAGGCAAATCTGTTTCAAACTGCATCCAGGCGCCGGTGTCGGGGTGCTTAAAGCCGAGTGATTTGGCGTGCAATGCCTGGCGCGGACACAAGGCGAAACCGTTTTCTACAAACTGCCGGTACTTTGAAAAGGTGGTACCCTTTAGAATTTTGTCTCCTCCGTATTCGTCGTCGTTGAAGAGGGTGTGTCCGATGTGTTTCATGTGCACCCTGATCTGGTGCGTGCGGCCGGTTTCCAGCTTGCATTCTACCCGGGTTACATAGCCCAGTCGCTCCAGCACCCTGTAATGGGTAACCGCATGTTTGCCATGACTGCCATCTGGAAAAACATCCATGAGCTTGCGGTCGCGCAGGCTTCTGCCTACATGGCCGGTTACGGTGCCGTCAGACAACACATCGCCCCATACAAGGGCTTCGTATCGCCGTTCGGTAGTGCGGTGAAAAAACTGGTCAGACAAATGGGTGAGGGCATGATCTGTTTTGGCAATAACCATTACGCCCGTGGTGTTCTTGTCGAGCCGGTGCACAAGTCCCGGCCGCAGAGACTCAGCGCCCCCGGGCAGCGAAGCAAAATGCCCCAGCAGCGCATTGATCAGCGTGCCGCTGTAATGTCCGTATGCCGGATGCACCACCATGCCCGCCTTTTTATTGAGCACAATCAGGGTATCGTCTTCATAAAGAATGTCGAGCGGAATGTCTTCGGGAATCAGCTCGATCTCCCTTACCGGGTATGGCAGTTCGATGGTAATCACATCGAGCGGCTTCACCTTGTAGTTGCTGCGCACCGGCACACCGTTTACCCTGACGAAGCCGCGCTCGTGCGCATCCTGAATACGCGTGCGCGAAGTCTTTTCCAGCCGGTGCACCAGAAACTTGTCGATACGCATCAGGCCCTGGCCCTTATCGGCCACGAAGCGATGGTGCTCAAACAAGTCATCATCGTCAATACCGGGCTCCGGCAGTTCGGTTTCTTGCATCAGGGAAAAATCAGCGGCGGGTAAATCGGCCGGTAGCAGCGGTGCCCGCTGGACCCAAGGCCTTTATGAGGTACATACCCGGAGACAGCGCAGACACATCGAGCGAGAAAAGGGCATCTGCACGGGGCGCATGGCAGACCCTGCGGCCCGACAGGTCATAGACCGAAACCTGCATGCCGGCCGATGGCAGCTGCAGCTGCACGTGGTCGTCTGCCGGATTCGGATAAACAGGTATAACCGAAACGGCGGCTTCGCTTACGCCGTTCCACACATTCGTTTTACCCGACTTGAAAACAGGCCTGATCATCACGCTGCCTTCAATGGCGCTCTGCGTCCAGTCACCGCCTGCACCCAACTGGTAAAAAAGTCGGGTCGGATTGCGGTTGGTGTTTTTATCATTGCCGACGTTGAGTTCTGCATTGCTGTCCTGCACCCAGCCCACATAAAAATTTCCGCTTACCTCTACCGGCTCGTCATAAGGGTAATACGAGAAGATATTGTAGCCATCGTGGTAATAATGCGGAAAATGGAACTGGAAATTGTCCATCAATTCCTCACCCGGTATGCCACCCCCGTCGCCCCAAACCCGCAGGAGAAAGGACTTGTTGCTGTTGTCAAACTGAAAGGGCATCCAGTGAATAAATAGCCCGATCAGGCTGTCGGTCTCTTCGGCAAAATACTTGACCGCCACCTTGCCCCCGGCCACGTTGACCGCATAGGCCCGCTCGGCACTGCCGTCGTCGTAGGCATAGTAGTTGAGAAAGGTTTGCCGGAAACATGCCGTGTCATTCTGGGGCGTACCGTCGGTGGTGGTCACATACGCGCATACATCAAACACGGCACAGGTATCGTTAACCCCGGCCTCATAGACGGCATCTTCAAGCGTGAGTATGCGTTCAAAATCACTGCAGGCATTGCCAAAGGTGTTAAAATCGAGGGAAGGAAAATCCCATTCCTGGTCTTCAAAGCGCTGGCGGAGGCCGGTCACGATATTTTCGGTCGGCCCCAGGTTGGTCTGGTTCACGGGTAAGGTGGGTGCCATGAAGGACCCGGGATTGGTAATGAAGTGCGTCCATGGCATGGCCGTATAATCTGCCAACAGGGAGGCCGGGGGGTATACCATGGCGACCTCGTCGACCTGACATTCGGTGTAACTGAAGTTTTCGTCCATCAGCACGTAATCCAGGTGCCAGTGATCGAGGTTACCGCTGAGGGTGGCGTAGTTGCGAAACCTGAACCGAAAACCATCGAGCAGGAATTCGGCTGCCGTCACAGGCAACACGACCTGCGTAAATGCGCCGGAAATCGCTCCGGGCGTGCTCCAAACCCAAAACCACTGACCTTCACCAAAGGGGGAGTAAAACTCAAGCACCAGCGAATCCTCCGCATCGGGCTGGTTGCCAAAGCCGCCTGCCTGGTAGAAAAAAGAGAAGGCCACGTTGTCGTCTGCGGTTAGTCCGGAGAGGTTAATTGGCACGGAGGTAAGGGTATCGGCCTCTCCCCAGCAGTCGGGACAAATAAAATCGTAGGGATAGCCATCTGCGGCGAGCCCGTCGAAAGTGGCCACCCCGATAGTCGGCGGATTCTCGGGAAAGGAGGCATTGATAAATACACTGGCGTCTTCCCAACGCTGCCAGTCGCCCGGAATGTCGGGGTCATTGGTGGGCAGCGAGTAACGCGAAAAATCATCGAAAAAAGGAAGGTCCAGCGAACTGCCGCCGCCGCGTGCCTTGGGCATCCACGACTGTTCAAGTCGGTATTGGCGGGCTGCCAGGGCGTTCATGCCGCCGGCCACTTCCGTCTCCTGGGCTGCTGCGACCGGAGCCAGGGAGAGAAAATACAAGGCGTTGAGGCCGAAAATCAGGGCATGAATGAATTTCACTGGGTCTGGATAAAGGATTGCAAAGAAACGCGATTGGAAGGAACGGCACTTGCCCGGCGATATTTTCTGCGGACGAACATTTGCGCACCCCGATGCCTCACAAGCCCGGACTGCCTGCCGTGGTATCTCCCTGGCAGGGTTCGGTGCTCACTTCCACGTCGATGATACTCCCCTTGGCCAGCGGGTTTTCAGGATCAAACGGGGGCCGCTGGCTGCAGACCCTGGCGAGGGCCGAGTCGGCCGCGCTGGGTGCTTCCGGGTAAATAAAATGCACATTGCCAAGCAGCAGCTGTTGCTGGTCGAGCAGGGCAAGCGCCGCTTCGAGGGAGAGACCGGTCAGGTCGGGCGCAGGCACGCGGGCGCGTGAAGACTTGCCGATATAAACCGTTAGTGCGGAACCCCGCGGTAGTTGTTCACCCGCCTTCACCGCCTTGCCGTCTCGGGTGATGCGTACGACGGCGCCGGCCAGCGTGTTGTTTTCCTCTTCGCGCAGGGTGACCTCCATGCCCTTGTTTTTCAGCTTGATGACCGCTACGGCCCCAAACTCACCCTGCTCGATGTTGATCGTTTCCAGCGGAGGGATACGCGCATAAACCTTGAGGAAGATTTTGCGGCCCTCCTTGACCCTGCTCTCCGCTTCGGGGCTTTGGAAAAATACCGTTCCTCCTTCCTGGTCTGCGGAATAGATGCTGTCGACCACCAGGCTGGTCAGGTCGAGTGCCTCCAGACTGGCCATGGCCTCGCCGCAGGGCATACCCCGCAGTTCGGGTACCGACACAAAGTCGCCGTGTTGGGTGTACCAGCGGAGAAAAAGCCAGATCAGTGCAATCAGCAGCACGTTGACCCCCAGGATACGAAGCAGATGTTTTCTGAATTCTTTGGTTTTCAGGAACTTGACAAATGACATAGGCGCGAAATAGCGGAGGCTAACATACCCGCATTCGCGCCATTTCCAGCGCCGGGCGTAAGGATATAATAACATTCTGATTAACAATAAAATGCCGAATTAATTGCCCTGTGAATAACCGGTTCACGGGCGGAGGAAAAGGGGCGCAAATAGGCAAAATGACTTCTATCTAGTTCCCTAACCATCAGTTCTTTGCAAAGGTGGGTTCCGGGGAGAAGTTTTTTTAAAAGATTTCTACAATCTTCCTTGTGAAACCGGAAGTTAGAATTACATTTGCGCCCCCGTTTTTGAGGGCAGTCCTGTATTGCTCTCTCTTTCAGGGAATAAAGCATTACTTAGAAATATGCCAACCGTACAACAGCTCATTCGCAAGGGACGCAATCCCAAATCTTACCGCAGCAAATCTGCCGCCCTGACCTCTTGTCCGCAGCGCCGCGGCGTGTGCACCAAGGTGTATACCACCACGCCGAAGAAGCCCAATTCAGCGCTTCGCAAGGTGGCCAAGGTGCGCCTGACCAACAAGTTTGAGGTCATTGCCTACATCGGCGGCGAAGGCCACAACCTGCAGGA
>DHLU01000029.1:0-2343 GCA_002405435.1 Flavobacteriales bacterium UBA4660 | reverse complement strand
GGCGAAGGTCACAACCTGCAGGAGCACTCTATCGTGCTGGTGCGTGGCGGAAGGGTGAAGGACCTTCCGGGTGTGCGTTACCACATTGTGCGCGGCGCACTGGACACAGCCGGTGTGAACGGGCGCGGACAGCGCAGGAGCAAATACGGAACAAAAAGACCGAAAGCCGGAGCCGCAGCGCCCGCCAAAAAGAAATAACCAGGGAAAAAGCTGATCATCCATGAGAAGAAGAAAAGCCAAAAAAATTGAAGTACTGCCCGATCCCCGTTTTAACGACAAGGTAGTAACGAAGTTCGTCAACAACCTGATGCTTCAGGGCAAAAAGAGTACTGCGTTCGGCATTTTTTACGATGCCATCGACCGCGTCTCTGAAAAAACCAAGGAGGAAGGACTTGAGATCTGGCGCAAGGCCCTGGAGAACGTTACCCCTGCGGTAGAGGTTCGCAGCCGCCGCGTCGGTGGTGCCACCTTCCAGATTCCTTCTCCCATTCGCGATGCGCGCAAGAGCAGCATGGCCATGAAGTGGCTGATTGGCTATTCGCGCAGCCGCAACGAGAAGACGATGGCCGAGAAACTGGCCGGTGAAATTATCGCCGCCAGCAAAGGTGAAGGCGCCGCATTCAAAAAGAAGGAAGATGTGCACCGCATGGCGGAAGCCAATAAAGCGTTTTCACATTTCCGCTTCTGATAATACATACTGAAGAACAACAACGCATGTCAAGAGACTTAAAATATACCAGAAACATAGGGATTGCCGCCCACATCGACGCCGGTAAAACCACCACTACCGAGCGCATTCTCTACTACTCCGGTGTAAACCACAAGATTGGAGAGGTGCACGATGGCGCCGCGACCATGGACTGGATGGTACAGGAACAGGAGCGCGGTATCACCATTACCTCTGCTGCTACGACCGTATTCTGGAACTACCGGGGCAACAAATACCACATCAACATCATTGACACGCCCGGTCACGTAGATTTTACCGTAGAGGTAAACCGCTCGCTGCGGGTTCTCGACGGACTGGTGTTTCTGTTTTCTGCCGTTGACGGTGTTGAACCGCAGTCAGAAACCAACTGGCGCCTGGCCAACAACTACAATGTGGCCCGTATCGGATTCGTCAACAAGATGGACCGCCAGGGTGCCGACTTCCTCAACGTGTGCCACCAGGTGCGCGAGATGCTCGGCTCCAATGCCGTGGCACTGCAGTTGCCCATCGGTGCTGAAGACGATTTCCGCGGGGTGGTTGACCTGATCAACTGGCGCGGCATGATATGGAACGAAGCCGACAAAGGCATGACCTATGAGGTGGTTGACATTCCGGCCGATATGCTGGAAGAAGCCACCCAATACCGCGAAAAACTGCTGGAAGCCGTCTCTGAATACGACGACAACCTAATGATGAAGTTTTTCGACGCTCCGGAAACCATTACCGAACGCGAAGTACTCGATGCCCTCCGCAAGGCGGTGCTCGACCACAAAATCGTTCCGATGGTTTGTGGGTCCTCGTTCAAAAACAAAGGCGTACAGACCATGCTCGACCTGGTGATGGAACTCATGCCTTCACCCCTCGACAAAAAAGACATCATCGGTACCGATCCCAACACCGGTGAAGAGGTCATCCGCAAGCCTGATTACGCGCAGCCTTTTGCCGCACTCGCCTTCAAAATTGCCACCGACCCCTACGTGGGCCGGCTCGCCTTTACCCGCGTGTACAGCGGCAAACTGGATGCGGGGTCTTATGTGTTCAATTCCCGCAGTGGAAACAAGGAACGTATTTCGCGGATTTTCCAGATGCACGCCAACAAGCAAAACCCCATTGACGTGCTGGGTGCCGGCGACATCGGCGCGGTAGTAGGATTTAAGGACATCAAAACCGGAGATACCCTCTGCGACGAGAAGCACCCCATTGTGCTGGAAGCCATGGACTTCCCCGAGCCTGTTATCGGTATCGCCGTAGAGCCGAAAACCCAGGCTGACAGCGACAAACTCGGTATCGCACTGGCCAAACTGGCTGAAGAAGATCCCACGTTTCAGGTGCGCACCGACCACGAAACCGGTCAGACCATCATCTCCGGAATGGGTGAGCTTCACCTGGAAATTATCGTAGACCGCCTCAGGCGCGAATTCAAGGTGGAATGCAACCAGGGTGCCCCGCAGGTATCCTACAAGGAAACCATCACCGGCGCTGTCGAACACCGCGAAGTCTACAAGAAGCAAACCGGTGGACGCGGTAAGTTCGCCGATATCAAGGTGAAGATTTCTCCGAATACAGACCCGGAAAAACCCGGACTGGCGTTCGTCAACTCGATCAAGGGTGGTAACGTTCCCCGGGAATTTATA
>DHLU01000008.1:10376-12095 GCA_002405435.1 Flavobacteriales bacterium UBA4660 | reverse complement strand
AGAACGGATCTGTAGATCATTTCGGTTTTCTGGTTCTTTTTGTCCATCGGAATCATTTCAAACCGCGTGGGAATAAGCCGGTTGTCCATCATGCGGATATCGCCGGCGTTCATGACGTTGATGAGCTGTCCGTCTTCGTCGTAAAACCTGGAATGCAGTTCGAGAAAATCCTTTTTATCGATGCATACGATGAGTTTCCCCCATACTACGGCCGCTTCGGGCTTGGGGGTCATGGCGATGATGTGGCAAAGTCGTCCGCCAATGAGCGTATCACCGGCGAGACGGTGGTCGTAGTCGTTGACGATGGAAGATTCCCGCACGAGGTCATCGTTGGTGAAATCGGTACCCATCCAACTCTGGCTCATCATGCTCGGGGGCAGTTTGATGGTGCGTTCGAGGGCGGGTATCCAGTTCCACACCTCTTTTCTTCGTTTCAGGAAGGTGACCCCCCGGTCTTTGGCAGGGGCCTCCACGCGAATCATGGCGTAGTCGCTGCCTTTCATCCAGGCTTTTACATCCATGCTGCGGCTCCAGCCCGGCCTGACGGTATTGATGGTGAGTTCGATCTGCGCCGTGGTGCCGCGCATTTTTTCATCGGCTTTCAGCACGATGTCGCGTGCGTCCTGACCCTGCAGAAGCCACGGTTGGCAGAGCGTCAGGAACAGTATCACGTGCCTCATGGTCAGAAATGAAAAGTGGTACAAGGGTAGCCGTGTCTTCCGGCGTCCGGCATGACCGGCGTCAGTAAGTGCCTTGAGTGGGGTCATCGTGAGGGGAAAGCGGCGCCGGGCCGGACTGCAATTTTCGGTCGCGGCATGCCGTTGCGGTGTTCAGAAGAGGCTTCTGAATCCGAAGCTGATTTTGGCATTGCGCAGCAGTATGGGGTTGTCGAATTGCCGCCCGAGGGCATAGTTGAATGTGAAAATGCCGGCACGGGTTTCGAAATTGGCTCCGGCCCCGAAGCCCAGTGGGGTATCGGTTACAAACCGGTCGTTGCCTCGGTATTCATACCAGCCGAGGTCGGCAAAGAGGTAGAAGCAGGTATTTTCTTCCGGGAGCAGCCGGTATTCCACTGAGCCCACCGCCCATGCAGTGGCATTGAGGCTTTCGTCATCGAAGCCGCGGATGGTGCGCCAGCCGCCCAGCCGCCAGGCCTCATTTTCGAAGAGCGAGTCGGCCCACATGGCGGCCCCTGTTGCGGCTACGCGCACGGTTTGCCGGGCGAAGGTGGGCAGGAATTTTTCGAGTTGCGCCTCAATCCGGTAAGTGCCCTGCGAGACCGGGCTGAGGTTTTCCGATCCGGCGCGCGGCAAAATATCCTTGTTGCCGGCGGCGGCCTCCGCGCGTAAGGCCTGTCCGGTAAGGGGATTGAAACGGTAGTCAAATTTTTCCAGTACCAGGGCCAGCCCGTACCAGGTGGCATTCACATTGGCCAGGGAAGATTGGCTGGCGAGCGAAGACAGTGCGTTGGTGCGGTTGCGTTCCACAAAGGCGCGCACCTGGCTTTGGCCGGTGAGCATGTGTACGAGGGCCAGGGCTGATTTCACACTGGAGAAAGTGCTGTCGCGTCGGTAGATTTTGAGGTTTCCTTCTGCGCCGACCGGGAAGTTACCGATGTAGGGGAGTGCCCCCCGCACCTGAAGGTCCTGGGTTTCCGGCTGCAATTTTCGCCAGTTGAGGTAAAAGTCTTCCCCGGCGTTGAGGCTGTTGATCAGCCTG
>DHLU01000008.1:8554-10252 GCA_002405435.1 Flavobacteriales bacterium UBA4660 | reverse complement strand
CTGTTGATCAGCCTGAGTTCTACATCGCCGGTGAGGTTGATTCGGCCGTTCGATTCGTTGGGCTGAACGCCGAGCACCCCGTTGAAAAAATTGGCCTTTTTCTTCTCCAGGTAGAGATACAGCGTAGATCCGCGGCTGTGAAACATGACCTCCGGATTTCTCAGTGTCCTGACAAAGGGTATTTCGCGCAATTTTTTTGGCAGCTGCACCAGCCAGTTTTCGGCATAGTTACCGCCTTTCCTGAAGCCGATATAGTTGCGGATATAGCGCATGGGAACCGGTCCGGACGCCTTCACAACCAGACTGTCCCATTGCACCAGCGGTCCCGGATCGATATCGAATTCTACCGAGATCAGGCCTTCGTTGAGCTGGATTTGCTTTACACCGGCGCTGGCGAAGGGGAATCCGCTGTTTTCGAGCAGGCGCAGTTGTTCCCTGCAGTAGCCGGGCACAAAGTCAGGGTTGCTGCGGGGTTTTTCCACGTCACCGCCTGACCAGAAATAGCGGGTACCGGGTGTTAGGGTCAGCCATAGCGTATCGGCCCGCCAGGTGGTGTCGAGCCGTGCGTCGAGCCATCCATCCGACAGCACCCGGCTGTATAGGTTGGCGGCGGCCAGCCGACATGCCGGGGCGTCGGCATAACGACCCCTCTTGAGGTAAGCGGCTGCAGGGTCTCCTGATGCGGCAGCCAGCGACCACTGCGCTGTCAGGCAGCGCGCTGCGCACAGCAGCAGGCAGAGCAGGAGCATTTTTTTTATCATGCCTGGCAATAATGTCGCAACAGGCGGGTTATTGTTCAAGTGCCTGCGGCCCGATGTTAATAACCTCTTGATTCCGCTTACCATGCATCGACGTAGTTTCGCCTACTTTTGAAATAATGATTGCTTTGTGCTAAACCTGCTGACATGAAAAACACACGCTCTTTTCTCCTATTGCTTGCCATAGTGGCCATCCTGGCTACCTCCTGCAAACCACACCGCCAGTCATGTGCGGCCTACGACCACATCCAGCTGGAGCGGAGCGCAAAGTAATTCCACAATGCGGCCTGCGCCTTTGCGGGCATTGCCGGTTCACAACGATTTATTTTCTCGTTACCTCTTTTGAGGCCTGACCGCCTGTGCTTTTTGTGTATCCTGGCATCGTGCAGTTATCAGGCGTAGGTAAAAGTGACGTCCTGTTCAATGTCGGGGTGGAGGCTCCGGGCCACCGGACAAGTCTTTGCGGCATTTTCCAGCACGGTTTTGTCCCTTTCACTGAGGTCGCCGGTAATGGTCATGGCAATTTTTACGGCCGTTACCCGCCGCGGTTCGCTGGCCATCACCTTGATGACCGAACACCGGGCATCCGTGAATGCAAGGCCTTTTTTTTCGGCGGTGATGCCCATGAGGGGCAGCATGCAGGTTGCCAGGGAGGTACACAGCAGGTCGGTGGGCGAAAAGGATTCACCCTTGCCATTGTTGTCGGTAGGTGCGTCGGTCGCCACGGTCTGGCCCGATGAAATGTGGGTTCCGCGGCATCGCAGATCGCCGAGGTAGTGGACGGTCAGGGTAGGATTCATGTTGCTAAGGTAGTCGTAATGCACAAAACCCGCGGGCAACGGGTCGCCAGGCGGTTCATGCAATTTTCAGCAAACTTTGTCGTACCTTTATGGTTTAGCTATTAGTTTTGAAACTTGTTACTTCATGAGGCATAGCGTAC
>DHLU01000008.1:0-8427 GCA_002405435.1 Flavobacteriales bacterium UBA4660 | reverse complement strand
TGAAACTTGTTACTTTATGAGGCATAGCGTACATATTTTTCTGGCTGCAATCCTGCTGTCGGCCTCGCTCCGTGCGCAGAACGAAACTGAGTTGTACGACCAGGTCGTGGTGCCTTATCACCACCAGTGGTATGGCGGTGCTATGATACACAGCAACGGTTTCGGGGTGCATGCGACCTATGCCCAATACCGCGATGTCAAAAACCTCAGGTTATTTGGTTTTGAGGCAGTTTTTATGAAGCACGAGAAGGAAATTCGCCGCTGGAATCCGCTGGCCCAGCAAGATTCGCGCAGTTACATCTTCGGGAAAACCAACAATTTTTACGTCCTGCGGCCCTACATCGGCAAGAAGCACATCATCGCTGAAAAACTTCGCCGGAGCGGTGTGCAGTTTGCCTACAACTGGTGCGTGGGTCCAGCCATCGGCATCACCAAGCCGGTATATCTGACCATCGGCTATCCGGAGCCATTCAATCCCGATTACTTCCTCTCTGAAAAATTTGATCCCCAGAAGCACTATATCGACAATATCTATGGACGCGCCAGCAGCCTGCTCGGACTGAATGAGCTGCGGGTGTATCCGGGCGGTTTTGCCAAGTTCTCGCTGACCTTTGAATACAGCAGCGATATGGACAGGTTGAAGTCGATTGAGACCGGCATTGCTGCCGATGTATTTGGTGCGCGGGTGCCCATTATGTCCGAGGCGATACTGGACGAACTGGAAGACGGTGCAAAAAACCACCAGGTCTTTCTCACTCTTTTCCTGAATTTTGCCTTTGGAAAGAAATTTACTGATTAGCGCTGAATGAGTACTCCACCTCCTCCCGCCAAGCCGCGCTGGCTGCGGGTAAAACTGCCAACCGGCGAAAGCTACCGGCAGGTGCGCAACATTGTTGAGGAGCACAAACTCCACACCATCTGCCAAAGCGGCAACTGTCCGAATATGGGCGAATGCTGGGGAGCCGGAACGGCGACCTTTATGATACTCGGCAATGTCTGCACACGTTCGTGCGGGTTTTGTTCGGTGGCTACCGGCCGTCCCGAGCAGGCCGATCCTTTTGAGCCTGTGCGTGTGGCCAAATCCATCAAGTTAATGGGCATCAAACACGCCGTCATTACCAGTGTGGACCGCGATGACCTGCCCGACGGGGGCAGCACTATTTGGGCCGAAACCATTGCCGCTGTGCGCAGGATTTCGCCGGGAACCACCATGGAGACCCTCATTCCCGATTTTGCCGGAAAGTGGGAAAACCTGCAGCGCATCATTGATGCAGCACCCGAAATTGTATCCCACAACCTGGAAACGGTGCGTCGCCTGACCAGGGAAGTGCGGGTGCAGGCGCGCTACGACCGCAGCCTCGAACTGCTGCGTCGGCTCAAACAGGCCGGAATGAAGACAAAAAGTGGCGTAATGCTCGGACTCGGCGAGTCGAAGCAAGAAGTGTTGGAGAGCATGGAAGACCTCCGGCAGGTCGGGTTGGATATTCTTACCCTGGGTCAATATCTTCAACCCACCAAAACCCATCTGCCGGTAGCTGAGTTTATTACTCCGGAGGCTTTCGATGAGCTCCGCGAAATCGGAACCGCCATGGGCTTCCGCCATGTGGAGAGCGGGCCGCTGGTGCGGTCGAGTTACCACGCTGAAAAACACCTGTTTTAGCACCTTATTCGCTGGACCTGAAAAAATTGCATAAAGCCCCCCTCACAGAGAGAGGGTAAAGCCGCCCGAGGTTGTAATTTAGCCACGTTAGAGAAACAAGACCTAAGTAATCTTATATGAAATCGAAAATTCTACTCTTCACCGGTGTGGTATTGGCCGGATTCGTAAGTTGGTATGCCTGCAGCCCTACAGGCGTCGCATCCGCTTATCGTCCGCGTTTGTCGCAGTTGGGATCCTCTTCCTCTTTCCTGGAAATGGAGCCCTACATGAAGCTCATGAAAGGCAACCTGGAGTCAGGCGAGTTTGAGCCCTCTGACTGGATCCTGATGAACGATGCCGTTCAGAAATACAATGCCAGCCATACTGCGGAAAAAAGCAATTCCGTTACCTGGTGGGAAATGGGTCCCGACAACATTGGCGGCCGGACCCGCGCCATTCTCGCCCTGGAAGACAACCTGACCGTTTTTGCGGGCTCAGTGACCGGCGGACTCTGGAAATCCACCAACGCCGCCAATACCTGGGATCAGATTGAATCTTTTCCTGCCTGTCCGGTTGGCAGCATTGACCAAACCCTCAACGGCACCATATTCGTAGGCACCGGCTGCACCTTTGAAACAGGCGGCGGAACCGGGGGCAGCGGCGCCATTGGCAATGGAATTTATTACTCCACCGATGGTGGCGTGACCTGGGCCCAGGTGCCGGGCACCGAGGTGAGCCTGTTTAACCTCGGCGAAAGCTGGATCTACAACAATGACCTTTGCGCTGACCCGGTCGACCCCGACAGGATATGGATTGCGGGCAGCGCCGGCGTAGGCTACTGGGAGCCGGGTATGGACGAACCCAACATGGATATGGACGGATTGCCCAACCAGTTTGGCCATGACATCGCCATCGCGTCAGACGGCAGTTACATGCTGGTCGGACTCGGATCAGCCAAGGTGTTCCGCTCAACTAACGGAGGAGCCACTTTTACAGAACTGGAAGAAGGCCTGCCGGTCAGCAGTGACCGCGTAAGGGTAGAAATTTCTCCGGATAACATGGATGTATGCTATGCCCTTTACTCAGACGGTTTTATGGACGGGGTGTACTACTCGCAAAACGGAGGTGATTCTTTCACCACCGTTTGGCCCTCCGGCAATATCGAAGGCCTCAACCCATTCGGCGACAACGGTCAAGGTGTGTATGACCTGGCTTTGCTCGTCATCAAGGGAGAACCCGGCAGGGCGCTGATCGGAGGCGTTACCCTCTGGCAGTGCGGTGCTACCGAACAGCCCGAGCAGATCGCCTACGGCGGCGGGTTCGGTCTCGGCGACAATTACGTGCACGCAGACATTCACACCTTCGAGCAGACCAGCAATGGCACGGTGTACATCGGTACTGACGGCGGTGTTTTCAAGACCACCGATGCAGCCAGCACTTTTGGTGCCTTCAACCGGAACTTCAATGTGACCCAGTACTATGGTATTGCCCACAGCGGCGGCTTCCCGGTCATGGGGGGTTCACAGGACAATGGTACTACGGCCATTCTCGGACTCAACAACGGCTTTTTCCCGATGGTCAGCGACCAGCAGGCGGTAGAAGTGCAGGGGGGTGACGGGTTTGACTGTGACATGACCAGTGTTACGGTTGACAACGCCTCGCTCCTCTTTGCATCCTCTCAGTACGGCGTAATTTCCCGTTACGACCAGGGCGGCAGCGGGGGTCAGTTTTATGACAATGACATTCTCAACCTCATTAATCCAAACACCAACGAGATTGGTCCCTTCTACACGGTGTCGCGCCTCTATGAAAACACCGAAGATGAAGCGTCCCAGCAGTTCGTGATTCTGGTAAATCCGCACGAATATGATGTTACCGACACCACGTTCACCCTGGTTACCAAGAACCTGAACCTTCCGTTTGAATACACCCTGGAAGACGGAGATGTGTTGCGTTATTGGGCCGAATTGGAGCGACCGGCTTTCACGTCAACAGAACTCTACACCACCGACCCAGACTACTGGTGGTTGCCCGCCCAGGAAATAGACTTTGAAGAGGTGGTATGCGACTCGGTGGTAACCGATACCCTGCTGGTAATCGATGAGATCATTCAGCTGACAGACACGGTGTTTTGGGTCGATACCCTTTTCTACGAAAATGACACGATTGTGGTGGAAGATTTCACCGTGGTGGTGCTTGATACAGACACCACCTTTATTGAGGAGTACGAATACGAGCTCATCAACTGCGTGACCAATTACCACTATGCGGCCGATGTGTTGGAAGATGTGCATGAGCAGCGGCTTGTGCAGGATCAGTTTACGTCCATGTTTGCCACGGCGTTTTTCGGTTCCGAGGGCATCTGGATTACCCGCGAAGCCATGAATACCAGCACCACGCCAGACTGGTGGAAAATCAGCAATGCACCGGCAACCGGGGTAAAAACCTTTGAGTTTCACCGCGACGGGGATGTCATGTGGTACAGCAGCTGGAGCGGTGGTCTCTGGCGGGTGCGTAACCTTAGCCAGCTGTGGAGTGAAGACGATGTGGCAGACCTCGAGATTACCCAGGTCATTGCCAACGCCGGTGGAGTGGTGACCTCGATAGCCACCGATCCCAACAACATCAATAACCTCGTGATTACAGTGGGCGGTTATGGTACGGTCGGTGCAGGCAAGGTGCGCTATTCGACCAACGCCAACAGCGCCTCACCCACGTTCACCTCAATCTGGGAATTTACCGGAGCCGACGCATACCTCGAGCGTATGCCCGTATACGCGTCAATCATCAGTTCAACGGATGAGAATGGCAACCCGGACTCCGGAGACGGCCAGACCATTTTTGTGGGAACAGAATTTGGAACCTGGGTGACCACCGATGGAGGAGACAACTGGGAGCAATGCATCAATCCTTCTCCGGGTAGCACCGGCGCAATGGGCTGTGTACCTGTGCACGACCTGCGTCAGCAGACCATCTACAGCAAGCGCTTTATGACACCGCAAAACCACGGCAGCATTTATGCGGGCACCCATGGACGCGGTATTTTCCGCACCGATGCCTTCCTGTCGGTCGGTGTAGACGAACCGTTAGCGGAAGTCAGTGTATCCGACCTGCTCGTGTTCCCCAACCCGGCAGTGAGCAATGCGAGCCTGCGCCTGAATCTCTCGGCTGCCACGCTGGTAGAAGTAAGGGTATTCGACCTGCAGGGCCAGCTTGTGCACCGCATGCGACCGGGTATGATGATGCGCGGCGTTCACGACCTGAACCTCGATGCTGAAGGCCTGGCACCGGGCAACTACATCGTACAGGTGGAGGCCGGCAGTTCCAGCGGAACGGTTAAGTTTGTCAAGGCCGGTTAAGCCAGAAAATGAAAATACTGAGGGAGCCTTCCTGCGTGAGCGGCGAAGGCTTCTTCATTTTTGCACCATGAGAAAGATTCGCGTAGCCGTAAACGGATTCGGCAGGATAGGCCGCACGGTATCACGCCTGCTGGTCGGAGATTCACGCTTTGAGCTGGTGGCCATAAACGACCTGCATCCGCTGGCGACCATGGCACACCTGTTTAGGTATGACTCTGTGCACGGCCGTTTTTCGGGAACGGTTGAATGCGGCGCAGACAGCATGCTGATCAATGGCCAGAAGGTGGTGTACACCGGCATAGAATCTATGTCGGCGTTGCCCTGGAAAGCACTCGGGGTCGATATTGTCATAGAGGCTACGGGCACGGTTAAAAACCACGGCCAGGCTGAAGCGCATACCGTGTCAGGCGCCCGCAAGGTCTTGCTTACGGCGCCTCCGGAAGACGACAGTGTAAAGACAATTGTAGTGGGTGTAAATGATGACCTCATACAACCCGGAGATACCGTATTGAGTAATGCGTCCTGTACAACCAATTCGGCCGCGCCAATGATTCACCTGCTCGAGCAGCTTTGTGACATTGAGTATTGTTATATCACTACCGTGCACAGCTATACCGGTGACCAGCGCCTGCATGATGCCCCGCACAAGGACCTGCGCAGGGGTCGTGCTGCCGCCGAGAGCATTGTGCCTACCACGACAGGGGCTGCCAAGGCGCTTACCCGCATATTTCCTCAACTGAACGATTGCATGGGAGGCTGCGGAATTCGTGTTCCCGTGCCCGACGGCTCGCTGACAGACATTACCTGCACCGTGCGCAAGTCGGTCTCTATTGCTGCCATCAATGAGGCCTTCCGTGAAGCCGCAGCAGGCAGCATGCGCGGCATTGTGGAATACACCGAAGACCCGATCGTGTCGCGTGATGTCATCGGAAATCCGCATTCCTGCGTCTTTGATGCACAGTTGACATCGGTGATTGGCGATATGGTGAAAGTGGTCGGTTGGTACGACAACGAGGTGGGCTACAGTCACCGGTTGCTGGATGTGATGGTGAGAATGGAAAAATGCTGACCGGAGCGACCACACCGAACCAACATCCGACTGGCGATTATTCTGCCTGCCCGGATACTGCCGGATTTTCTTCCTGACGCTGTCCGCCCTTGAGCACCAGCGCAGCCCCGTCCCACTCGAGCCAGGTGAAGTGCACCAGCCAGTCGCCCGCATTGAAGTAGGTAGAGGTGGGGCCTACGGGTATCTGCAGCGGCAGGTGGCGGTGACCGAAAATGAAGTAGTCTGTGTGTTTAGCGTTGAGTTGTTCCCTGCAGTATTGAACCAGCCATTCATTGTCGGGTCCGGTAAATTTTTGGTCATCGTCTCCGGTGGTTTTGCGGCTGTACCGGCTCATGCGCGAGGCCAGCCAAATGCCGAAATTGGGATGGAAGCGCGCGAATAGCCATTGGCAGAGGCGGCTGGCAAAAACCTTCTTGATGAATTTGTAGCCATGGTCACCCGGCCCCAGACCATCACCGTGTCCGATTAAAAACTTTTTGTCGTTCCATTCTTTTTCAATCGGGGCACGGTGCAGTATGACCCCGCATTCTTTTGGGAGGTAATCGAAGATCCACATATCGTGGTTTCCGGTGAAGACGTGCACGGGAATCCCGCGGTCGGTCAGTTGAGACAGTTTGCCGAGCAGCCTAGTAAATCCGCGCGGGACGGCGTGTCTGTATTCAAACCAGAAATCAAAGAGGTCTCCGAGCAGGTAGATTTCAGCGGCATCATGTTCGATGGAGTCCAGCCAGGCAACGATGCGTTTTTCGCGCACCAGGCTTTTTTCGAAGTCTGGCGCGCCCAGGTGGAAATCTCCGGAGAAGTAGATGCGTTTGGTCACTGGTTGAGGTTGCGGATCAGGGTGAATGGGTTGAGCATGTCGAGGCGCAGGGTGAACAGGATGGTTTCTCCGAATTTGAGTGGCTCACCGGCGTGCTCATTTTTAAAATTCGACGCCCGCACAAGGGGAACATAGACCTGAAAAATGTCTCGAGCAATCGGTAGCGTGATTCCGCCCACCCATGATACGGCGCTGGCATCCTGCAGCGGCATATCATCTTCAGTGGAAACAGTAAAAGCAGTAACCGGTTGTTCACCCATCACGGCGAGTCCGGCATACAGCGCCACGGGGAACCTGACCGGGGCATCAAACTGAACATTGAGCGTTGCGAAGGCACCATTGGGACGCAGAGCGGTGGGATACATAAGTCCACCCTGGCTGTTGACGACCTGCCGTGAGAGCAGGCCTGAGGTTTCAGCGCGCCCAAAATACAGTGATTCGTAGGCGTAATCGAGGGGTCCGCTGGCCCCGCCGATGCTGAGCCTGTTTCCACCGGCGACAAAGAGCCGTGACACGAGCCTTGACCTCGTTTTGGTATGCCAGGTGTAGCGGTGTTCGAGGCTGTGGGAGGTATTAAAGCGTTCCCGGTCGCTGAGGTATTCGATCATGGATTTCCAGCGCAGGGAGGCGCGCACGAATTTCCACTGGATCTCGCTGTGGGCCCTCACGATGAGCAGGTCGGTACTGCTGAAACGCACAGGGGTTTCATCGCCACGGAATCTATTGACTGCAAAGGCGGTAATGCCGGCGGAACCGACGATGTTTCTGGCTACCCTGTGGGGAAAGAGATTAAAGAGTACGTAGGGTGAGGTGAGGGCGTATGCGCCGGGAGAATCTGTGAATGCGGGAGCGCCCACACCGGGCGCACTAAACCGCTGATGGCGTATGCCGGCGCTCCACGTGCGGCTTTTCCATTCCGTGGAGGCGAAGCCAGTTAAGGAAGCGGTGGAAAAGCTATACATGGGTGCGATGCTCCAGGTAAACCGGGGCAGGGGTTTCGACCGGTTGTGCAAGCACACACCGGGCATCCAGTGGTTGTATTCATTCCAGCCCAACAATGGAATCACAAACAGCTGCCGGCTTTCGGGGTGATCAATGCCGGAAAACAGACGCACGCGCATAGGCCATTGGCGTTGAGGCCATTTGCCTGTGCGCATGATGTTGTTTTTGCGTTCAAACTCGGGAATACCATAACTGGCGTTGACTATGACGCGGTCGCCCCGCTTGAGCCAGGGGAGCGCGATGTGTTGTGAGGTTAGCGAAGGAATGGGATCAAACCACGTGGTATTGACCGTATCTGCATCGCGGAGGGTGGTCAGGGAAAAGGGGCTGTTGAGGTCGCCGCGGTTGGCGATGTGGAGATTAAATTCAGCGCCATCACCGGTTTTTTTCCACCGGCCTCCGGCAATGCCGTAGTCAAGCAGTCCTGTGGTGGTTATCAGATCATCGAAAAACCAGCCGAGATTTTTTCCACTTACTTCTTCGAAAACGGCCCGCAGGTCTTCTGGTTGCGGATGACGGAATTTCCACCGGTCGAAGT
>DHLU01000235.1:25200-32901 GCA_002405435.1 Flavobacteriales bacterium UBA4660 | reverse complement strand
TTTTTCATCAGGAACTGAACCCCCTTGCTCATGCCATCGGCCACACCGCGGCTTCTTTTGACCACGGCGGCGAAATCTGCCTTGGGGCTGCCTGCCTCAATGCCGTAGTCAGCGGCGTGTTTGAGGTATTCAAATACGGAGGCGCTTTTCAGGAGGGCCTTGGTGGGGATACAGCCCCAGTTGAGGCAGACACCTCCGAGGGCTTCGCGTTCGACAACGGCAGTTTTCAGTCCGAGCTGAGCGGCGCGGATGGCGGCCACATAACCGCCCGGGCCACTGCCCAATACGATCACATCGTAGTTCATGGGTGCAATGCTTTTGCGTTTTGGGGGCGAATGTACGCCGTGAAGCGAAATGCCGCGTCAGTGACGTCGGGCTGCAGCAATCACATACCGCAGGGTAAATTCCATGGCCCCGTTGGACCGGGTGACCTTGCTGAGTGAACTCACGTTGAAATCGTACCCTGCGTAAAAGGCCACCGTTTGGTTGTCGTAGATGAAGGTTGGAATGATGGCATCGCGGTAGCGGTACTGAAGTCCAAAACCCACAACGCTGGCTTTAATAAGTCCGGTGTAGCGGGACGCCTCTTTGAGACGGATCCGCAGGTTGCAGCCGGCCGAGGCCTGCATGGCGTTGCCCTGCATCTGAAAGAGGCCAAGGGGCTGGAAGGAAAAGAGCGTGTTTTCAAGTCCGAACAGGCCTGTGAAATGCGCCGTGTAACGCACCGGCATGCGGCCTGTATCGAAGGTGCCGAAGCCGATCTTGGGCCGCGTGAGGTGGTGAACGGCCAGTCCGGCCTCCACATAGCGCACATCCCCGGCAGAGAGGGTGCTGGCCCCGATGGTTTTCACCCATACGGCACCAGCGGAGGCGTCAAATGACGTGCGTTTGGGAGTTGTCATGGCTTCACCCGGCAACGCACCGTTCCAGGAATTGCCGTCATATTGGGTGCCCCAGCGGTACCCTTCCAGGTCAACGCTCGACTGGATCACGCCCATTTGCAAACCAAAAAGCAGTTTTTGACGGTTGCTCGTGCGGACCTCCTTGGATCCCGAGAGCTTCATGGACATGTTGCCGTATCCCAGTTCTCCGCCCTTGTCTCGGGTGGTGAGCACACCAAACGAATAGGGGATGGTGTGGGTGTTTTCGTCTTCGCCCGGCCGGTAGTCGGCATAGAGCAGGTAGCTCACAAAACCGTCACCCAGCACACTCCATTGGTCGCGGTAACTGATGCCGGCCCTGAAAAAGCCGGGAAAATCGCCTGTCAGTCCCGGATTCACCAGCAGCGGAGCATTTTGAAACTGGCTCATGTGAATGTCTTGCGCTCCGACAAACGGAGCGGCAAAAAGAAGAATAGCAGTGGAGATACGTTTCATGGCTACCTGAATAGGGTGATATTGCCTGTCTTTCTTGATTCAGTTCCGTTGGGAGTGCGCACGAGCAGGCTGAAATAGTAGGCCCCTATCTGGCAGTCGGTTCCTCTGAATTTGCCATCCCATGCCTTGAACTGGTCATCGGATTCGAAAACCAGTTCTCCCCATCGGTTGAAAATTTCAATGCTGAAGGCGGTAAAGGGACCTCCGAATACCCACAGCAGGTCGTTGGTGCCATCGTTGTTGGGCGAGAATACAGTGGGAACAAAAAGACTGCCGCTGGTATCGACCGGGGGCTTTTCAATGACAATCACCATTACGCTGTCAAGCGCACTGCAACCGTTGGGCATGGTGACCAGCACCTGGTATTGGGTGGTGATATCGGGAAAGGCGTCTGGATTCTGGATGTTCGGGTTGTCGAGACTTTGGGGAGGAAACCACTGAAATGACGCACTGGTGGGTCCTGTGGGGTTGCCGCCCAGTTCGGTTTCGTTGCCCTCGACGATCTGCCAGTCGGGTCCTGCATCGGCTGCGGGAGAAAAGAGAATTACCACCTCTTCGGTAGCCGAAACAGACTGACAGCTGTTCGATAGGGTGAGGGTCACTTCATAGGTTGCATGGCTGCCGAAGACGACCTTGGGGTTCTGCGCTGTGCTGGTTTGCCCGTTGCCAAAATCCCACAGCCACTGATCCACATTGCCGGTGCTCAGGTCGAAAAACGAAATGGAATCGCCGGCGCAATGGCCTTCCCACTCAAATGCGGCGAGCAGTCCGGGCGGGTTTTCGCACAGCGTCTGTGCTGTTGGAAAAGACAACACGCCCTCGCCCGAGAATTCGACGGCGGTAAAGCCGGTGCCGGTCTCGAGGGTGGGAGCGATAACGTTCCATGCACCCCAGGCATAGCCGGTTTCCGCAGTAACGGCCCCTTCGTTGCAACCACTCTGCAGGGCGGCATCTGTCTTGACCAGCAGCGGCTGGAAGTGGCAGCAGGGGTCGGTGTACTGGTTGCTGTAGCCAGAGAGCAATACGCCGCCGTCGGCGGTGCGGCGCACATGGGGATAGAGGGATCCTCCGGCATTGTAAAGGGTTGCAGCCATGAGCATGCCATCGGTGCCGGTGGCAAAGAGGGCGTGCTTATCGGGGATCTCGCCGGAAGTAAAAGCGGCGTAAGAGGCCGTTGCCACTGAGAGGATGTAGCTGCTGCTGTCGGCTGCCAGTGCAATGCCCGTGGCATGGTCAGGTCCGGCATCGTAGGGTGCGTACAGCCGTGTCCACAGGGTATCGCCGGTGGCCGGTGCTACCTTAATCAGAAAGGGGTCGGTGGCCGCCGTGTAGTCGCTACCCGCGAGCGTACTGCTTCCGGCCAGCAGGTACTGGCCGTCGTAGTCTACCCGCACGGCGAACCCGGTAGTGGCGTGGTTGTCGGCGCCGTAGCCCCTGACCCACTGTACGGTACCGGTACCGCTGACGGAGGCCAGCATGGCATAGGTGCTTCCGTTCGCGGTCATGCGGCCCCCCACCAACAGGTTTCCGGAGGCCATATCCTCGTCGAGGCTGAACGCGCCGTCATTCACAGCGGCGTTGCCCAGCGTGACTGACCAGAGCACATTGCCACCTGCATCAATTTTCATCACAAAAGCATCCTCGTAGGCCGTTCCGGCATCAGTGCCATAAGCACCGGTATTGCCGCAGACCACATAGTTTCCGTCGGCAGACTGTATGATACCGTTGCCCGCGTCATTGCCGCTGCCGCCATAGCTTCGTTGCCAGAGGGGGCTGCCATCGAGGGCGCTAACGGTCAGCACAACGTCCTGGGTATTGGCCAGAAAATTTCCGGTGGCATTCACCATCACCAGCCGCTGGTCGGAGGTTTCCATGATGCGGATGTGGGTGTTGTGGTCGGCCCCGGCCACTCCGCAGGCGCGGGTCCAGGCGACTGCACCGAGGCAATCGAGTTTGACCAGCATGGCCACCTCGCCCTCGCTTCCGACATAGAGGCCTGCCATGGCCATGCCCCCGTCGCTGGTCTCGATGGCATCAAACACCATGAGATCGGCTCCGGCCAGTCCGTAGGTGCGCTGAAAAGTGCTTTGAGAAAAGACACTGTTAACCAATAAGATAGCCCCAAAAGCCGAGGCAATCAAGTTTTTCATTCCCACGTATTTTTCCATTTATACTTGAAAATGGGCCACTTGTTCCGTTTTATTTGTGAAAAATGCGTTTTTACAGCTTACGCTCTTAAGTTTGTCCATCCTATTTCTGAATCATCCAAACCTTATCCATGCTTAACATTGTCCTATTTGGTCCTCCCGGTGCCGGCAAAGGCACCCAAAGTGCCCGCCTGGTTGAGCGTTACAACCTTGTTCATCTGAGCACAGGGGATATTTTCCGGTGGAACATCAGGGAAGAAACCGACCTGGGCCGTCAAGCGAGAAGTTTTATGGAGCGGGGTGCCTTGGTGCCCGACGGTATCACCATCGGCATGCTGGGTGAGGAGTTGAAAAAACACCCCGGTGCGCATGGATTCATATTCGATGGTTTCCCGCGCACGGAAGCGCAGGCGGAGGCCCTCGATGAGTTCATGGCCGGGCGTGGAGATGGCATCTCTGCGATGATTGCGCTGGAAGTGCCGGAAGAGGAATTGAAAAAGCGGCTGGTTCACCGCGGCGATGTCAGTGGTCGCCCCGACGACATGGATCCCGACATCATCAACAACCGCTTGCAGGTCTACCGCACGGAGACGGCGCCGGTTGCCGGTTATTACAAGAAGCAGAAAAAATATGTAGCCATCCATGGTCTCGGATCAGTGGATGATATCGCAGAACGCATCAACCATGAGGTTGACAAACTGAAGCACAAACCCAATGTGGTCGTGTATGCGCCGGTGGTGGAAAAACCCATCTTCAGACCCGTGGTGGAGCCGGCACCTGCTGTGAAGAAAACGGCAGCTGCACCTGCTGCCAAGAAACCGGTTGCCATAGCCAAGAAACCGGCACCCGCCCCCGCTGAGAAAAAAACGGCCCCTGCGGCGAAAAAGGCAACACCTGCTTCCCCGTCGCCCAAGGCCGCTGCCGTGAAAAAACCGGCTGCCTTGGTGGGCAACAGCAAGAAAACGGCTAAAAAGACCACCAAAAAAGTGGTTGTCAAGCCCGCCCCCGAAAAGGTCGTCAAGAAAACCGCCGTGAAGAAGGTGGTAAAAAAGGCTGCCGTGAAGAAGGTGACAAAAAAGGCTGCGGTGAAAAAGATTGTGAAGAAGGTGGTGAAGAAAGCGGCTGTGAAGGTCACAAAGAAGGCGGCCGCAAAAGGGACAAAAAAGTCAGCCAAAAAGCCGGTGTATAGCGGGCGTCCCAAAGCAGTGGCCCCTGCAAAGGGCAAGGGTTCGAAATCCGCGGCTTCGGCCCGCGGAAAATCGTCGTCCGTTTCAACGCGCAGGCCGGCGGTAAAAAAGGCGGGCAGAGCGGTTGGAGCACCCAAAGGAAAATCCTCAGCGGCGAAGGCAACCGGAAAAAAACAAGGGAGCAAGTCCCGCAGCGTTGCCGGCAAAAAGAAAAAGCGCTGACAGGCATACAAGATAGCAAGGGGAGGAACACGTGGCGGAGAGCAATTTTGTCGATTATGTGAAAATCTGTTGCCGTTCAGGCAAGGGAGGTGCGGGTTCAAGGCATTTCCGCAGGGAAAAGTTTGTTCCGATGGGCGGTCCCGACGGAGGCGATGGAGGCCGCGGCGGACACATTCTGTTGCGCGGCAGTAAGGATGTATGGACGCTGTTGCACCTCAAATACCGCAAGCATGTTATCGCTGAGCCGGGCGCCAATGGTTCCAGTGCCTTGAAATCGGGCAAGCAGGGAGCCGATGAGGTCTTGCTGGTTCCCCTGGGCACAGTGGCCCGCGATGCGGAGTCCGGTGCGGTGGAATTTGAAATTACCGAAGACGGCGAGGAGCGCATACTGGTGTCAGGCGGTCGCGGCGGGCTGGGCAACCACCATTTTAAAACCTCAACCAACCAGGCGCCTGACCATGCCCAACCCGGTGAACCGGGCAGGGAAATCTGGAAGATTCTCGAATTGAAAGTGCTGGCCGACGTAGGCCTGGTGGGCTTCCCCAACGCTGGAAAGAGTACCTTGCTTTCGGTCGTCAGTGCAGCCAAGCCGGAAATTGCTGACTACCCCTTTACCACGCTGGTGCCCAACCTCGGCATGGTGCGTTACCGCGGAGACCGCTCCTTTGTGATGGCCGATATCCCCGGTATTATCGAGGGCGCTGCGGAAGGGCGTGGGCTCGGACACCGTTTCCTGCGCCATATTGAACGAAACAGCACCCTGTTGTTTATGATTGCCTGTGACTCGGCAGATCCAGACAAGGAGTACCAGGTCTTGTTAAACGAGTTAAAGAAGTACAACCCGGAGCTGCTCCATAAGCAGCGCATGCTGGCCGTCACCAAAAGCGATATGCTGGATGATGAACTCATGCGCCAGATGGAGGCTACCTTGCCCCAGGGCATACCGCATGTGTTTATTTCGTCGCTGACAGGGCAGGGTATAGACAAGTTGAAGGATATGCTCTGGGCCCTCATGCACGCATGACCTGAATGTCGCGCCGGATACACCGGCGACACCTGATATGTTGTTGAATACCCACGCACCATCCCATTTGCTCCTGATGTCGCATGCTGCTTGTATCTGAAGAAGTCAGGGAGGCCCTCGTGCACCGTCACCCCGTGGTAGCGCTGGAAAGCACGATCATTGCCCACGGCATGCCGTATCCTGAGAACCTGGCCGTGGCAGCCGAACTCGAACAAGCGGTCAGGGCGGGGGGAGCGGTGCCCGCCACCATTGCATTGATGGACGGGGCTGCGGTTATCGGACTGGATGCACGGTCGCTGGAAAGGCTCGCTGCGGGTCCTGCTGAAAAAATTGCCACGCGCGATATTGGTTGGGCTTTGGCGTCCTCGGTAACCGGGGCTACTACCGTATCGGCGACCATGGTGCTGGCAGCCATGGCGGGTATACGGGTATTTGCCACCGGCGGTATTGGCGGCGTGCACCGCGGAGACAGCGGTGACGAATCGGCCGACCTGCTCGAACTATCGCGCACACAGGTGGCCGTGGTATCAGCCGGTGCCAAGGCCATTCTTGATTTGCCCCGCACCCTCGAACGGCTGGAGGCCTTGTCTGTGCCGGTAATCGGCTACAAAACGCGCGCGTTCCCGGCTTTTTATTCGGTCGATTCGGGCCTTGAAGTGCCACTCACGCTGGATTCCCCGGAAGCCCTGGCCCGCATGCTGCACGCGCACTGGTCGCTCCCGCAGGCAGGCGGGGTGTTGATTGCCAATCCGGTACCCGCCAGCCATGCCATAGCCAGGCACGACATCGAACCCTACATCGAACGGGCGTTGCAGGAGGCCTCGCCGCTAAGGGGTAAAGACCTCACTCCATCATTGCTCAAACGCCTAAATGAGGCGACAAAAGGCAGAAGTCAGTCGGTAAACAGGAAATTAGCCGTAAACAATGCTTCACTGGCGGCTTCAGTTGCGGGCGCGCTGGTAAAGGAACTGTCTTGACAAACCGGCCCGCCAAACATATTCCCGTTAATAAAACGGGGCCTGGAAGCGGGGACATCCCCGCTGGGTTTGTACTCTTGTAATCGAAATCTAAACACACAATCAATCAATTCATTTCATCAAGATTATGAAAAGACAACTACTACTGTGCTTTGCCCTTTTCTTGTCCGTCATGGTTCGTGCCCAGCTGGTGGGTGTGATTAACGAGGCCGTTTTCACCGGTCCGCTCGGGGCCAATTATCCGTCCGGTTATACCACGTACCGGATTTATGCTTTGCTTCAGGATCCTACCGACCGTCTGAGTGCGGTTTACGGAAGCACGGCGCCTTCTCCGACGCACCACCTCAAAATGGGTTCCTGCCAACCGAATTCGGTGTGGAATACAACCTTCGGTGGCGTGGTGGCCACAGCCATCAACTGCGGGTTTTTCGCGTTTTTTCCTGAGTCTCAGTGGGACTCTTTCGTGACCGTGGGACGCGCTTCTTCCTGCTCACCTGGTGGCACGATATTCTCCATTTCAACACCCGCATCGGACTTTAACGATGCGCTCGGCGCCACCGGCGTGAACCAGCTCAACCCAAACCTGGCCGTTGAAGACGGTGCGTGGTTTGTGGCCAACGACGGCTCGGTCAACGGGTTTCCGACGGGCACAGATAACCGCATCCTGATTGCCCAGATGACTGTGCCCACCGGGACGCTCATTTACGAGATCAGCATTTCTATTTTCAATGAGGCCGTAGGTGCTAATCAAATGCTCTACGTACATAC
>DHLU01000235.1:24796-25086 GCA_002405435.1 Flavobacteriales bacterium UBA4660 | reverse complement strand
CGTACATACCCTGCAAGACCCTCCCGGTCAGGTGGGTTCGTGGATGGAAATGGATGGTATGGGATTGGGCCTCACCTACTACGGTCCTCTGGCCGGCGCTTGCGCCCCTTCAGAAGGCTGCACCGATTCAGCTGCGTGCAACTACAACCCTGCGGCGACTGCGGATGATGGAAGTTGCGTTTATCCCGGTTGTACAGACCCGACGGCATGCAACTACAATGCAGCGGCCGGATGCGATGGAGGCAACTGCTCCTACCCCGGTTGTACCGATGCGTCAGCCTGCAACTATA
>DHLU01000235.1:23515-24568 GCA_002405435.1 Flavobacteriales bacterium UBA4660 | reverse complement strand
TGCACCTTCCCCGGCTGCAACAACCCCGCTGCCTGTAACTACAACCCGACCGCAGGTTGCAATAACGGTTCGTGCACCTTCCCCGGTTGCACCAATCCGGCTGCATGTAATTATGATCCGGCCGCGGGTTGTAGCAATGGCTCATGCACCGTGCCGGGTTGTACCAACGCCGCTGCCTGCAACTACAACCCGACCGCGGGTTGTGACAACGGCACATGCACCTTCCCGGGCTGCACAGACCCAACTGCCTGCAACTACGACCCTGGCGCAGCCTGTGGCGGGGGAACCTGCGAATACGGTGTTTGCGAAGGTTGTACCGATCCTGCTGCCTGCAATTACGACGAGCTGGCCGTCAGCGATGATGGCTCGTGCACCTATCCCGTGATCTGTAATGACCCCACCGCGTGCAACTACATCCCCGGCGACTGTCAAAACGGCACGTGTATCTATCCTGTACCCTGCAATGACCCTGCTGCGTGCAACTACACGCCGGGCACCTGTTCCAACGGCACCTGCAATTACCCCGTAGCATGCAACAACCCGGCTGCCTGTAACTACACCCCTGGAGCCTGTGCCAACGGCGTGTGCCAGTTTCCGGTTGAGTGCAACGATCCGGCTGCCTGCAACTACACCCCCGGTGCCTGCGACAACGGTGTATGCCAGTATCCCGTTCCCTGCAACGACCCTGAAGCCTGCAACTACACACCCGGCGCATGCGCCGACGGTATCTGTCTCTACCCGGGCTGTACCTCGGGCGACGCGTGTAACTACGACGCTGCTGCCGGTTGTGATGATGGTTCGTGTGTGTTCCCCGGCTGCAATGACGAAAACGCGTGCAACTATGACAGCGACGCCGGTTGTGATGACGGATCCTGTATATACCCCGGTTGCACCGATGCGGATGCGTGCAATTATGACATGGACGCCGGATGTGATGACGGATCATGCACCTTCCCGGGCTGTACCGATGCGGATGCGTGCAACTACGACATGGACGCCGGTTGTGAAAATGATTCCTGCGTCTTCCCGGGCTGCACCGATGAAACGGCCTGT
>DHLU01000235.1:23213-23351 GCA_002405435.1 Flavobacteriales bacterium UBA4660 | reverse complement strand
GACAATGCATCATGCACCTACCCGGTGGAGTGCAGCGACCCGGAAGCCTGTAACTATACACCCGGTGGCTGTTCTTCCGGTGTATGCCTGTATCCCGGCTGTCTAGATATGCAAGCCTGTAACTATAATCCCGAAGCC
>DHLU01000235.1:4785-23081 GCA_002405435.1 Flavobacteriales bacterium UBA4660 | reverse complement strand
TAACTATAATCCCGAAGCCGGTTGTGACAATGGCTCATGCACATACCCCGTAGAGTGCAACGATCCGGAAGCCTGCAACTACACACCCGGTGGCTGCTCTTCCGGTATATGTGTGTACCCGGGTTGTCTCGATCAGGATGCCTGCAACTATGATCCGGAGGCCGGTTGTGACGGCGGTAACTGCGACTATTCCTGTTTCGGTTGTACCGATCCGCTGGCGTGCAACTACGATGAAGAAGCTACGGTGGATGATGACAGCTGTGATTACAGCTGCTTTGGCTGCACCGATCCGCTGGCAACCAACTATGATGCCGATGCCACGGAAGATGACGGCAGCTGTACCTATGACTTTGAAATCTGCGACTGTGAATTTGCTACCTTTTCTCCAGCCGTGTTGTCGCAACTGGGCAACGGAGTGCCCAATACCACCGGGGGCACCAACCCCAATTTTAACTGTGCAGCCTGGGGTTATGACTGTGGCGATATAGCCGGTGCGCCCGATGAGGATCCGTACGATGTGTGCGCGGGTGGCGCTCCCGACGATGTGCTTATCGCTACGGCAAGTGGTTGTCCGCTGACGGTTGAGGAAATGGAAACTACCGGATTTTTTGCGCTTTATCCCAACCCGTCTAACGGGGAGTTTCAGCTAACCAACCTCGGCAATGAGGAACTCTTCCTGCTGACGCTGTACGATGCTGCCGGCAAGCGCGTGTTCAGCCAGACCTACAGCATTCCCCAGCGCGGACGTGTATGGGTAAATGCCGCGTCACTGAGCAGTGGTACATACATGGTGGAGCTCGCTACCTCCGCTACCATTGAACACCACCGGTTGGTGATCAGCAGATAAAACTATTTTTCGATTTACAGGAAGCCTTTTTCCCTCGCCGGGAGAAGGGCTTTCCTTTTGTAAGCGGGGTTGGCGGCGGGTGGTTGCGGTATGGAAAAGTCGATTGAAAACTTAACAGATTGCGTCAAGTCGGCGCTGAAATCCCTGTAGCTTTGGTACATTCATTAAATCCAAAAAATACCAACGATGAAAAGAAATTTTACCCTGATTTTATTGTGTGTTGCCGCGGTGCTTGCCGGCACGTCCAGTTTGCAAGCCCAAATGGTTAAGGCTGCATTGCCGGGTGCGCAGCGTGGCGCAGACCTGGTAACCGCCGTAACCGGCGTTTCGGGTCATGAAGCCACTGCCGGTGAGCGCGGAGGCTGTGCCAACCTGGAAGCAGAAGTGACCGAATTCTGGTGCATTGACCTGGGAGACGGCCTGGTGCCCTCTGTGTTCATCACCTTCACCTTTGATGGCGCCTGCACGGTTTCTGAGCTTAACGTGGCCATTGATGGCGGTGCGCCCCAGATGCTCGACGTCTCCGGTCTCGAGCTTGAGTCAGGCATGACGCTGCTGCTCTACCTGGTGACAGAAGAGTCAACTTACGACATGACTTACATCCTCAGCGATGGAACCGAGTCAGATACCTTCACTTACATTGATGATGGCTGCGGAGATGACGCCATTATTTGCGACTGTGCGAATTCAGAGCACACCATCGGCGTTACCACGTGGTTGGGTGATGGTTTTGAAGATAACGGCCAATTCGCGTGGGATGGTAACCCGGTTGATTTCAACTGTATGAACTGGGGCTACGACTGCGGTGATTTCGATGTGCCGGAAAGCGATCCGTATGCGGTATGCACAGGCGGCCTCCCCCCGAGCAATGGCTGTGACATCAGTGTGCAGGAAACGGTGGCTTCCACACTGGTCAACGTATTCCCCAATCCCAGCAACGGTCTATTTACCCTGGCCAACGCCTCGGTAAGCGGATTGCTCACCTACAGGGTATTTGACAATGCGGGCCGCATCGTGGTGATGCAGAGCCTGTCGACCTCGCCGGGTACCAGCCACATGCTGTCCCTGCAGCTGGCGGCCGGCAGCTATACGCTGGAAGTATTGGCCGACGGCCTTGTTCAGCGTGAGCGCATCATTATCGAATAAGGGATTTCCGCCAATATTTAATGCCCGGGAGCTCTTTTCCCGGGCATTTTCATTTATCTTTGAATGAGTAAGACAACAGGGAACCAAGGGCTTTGCGTCTTATGGCAGTGGTTGCTGCTTAGACCTTTATAACTGATGTTGGAATGATTGCGCCCGCAGATGCCGTGTAAACGGCGCTAGGGATGAATTTGTTGGCAAGATGACGTTGCGCGGACTACTCTTATTCTTCGCTTGTAGTGCGGGTCTTTCCGGGCTGGCCAACCATGTGTTGGGTGGAAACGTGACATTCGATTGTCTGGGGGGCAACCAATACGGAATCACCCTTACCATTTACAAGGACTGTTTCGGTGCAACACCGGCAACCATCGACGAGACCTTGTTTTTTTTTCCCTCCGGCGGCACCTGTTCCTCGTTTCCTTTTTCCGCCGATGCCCCCTTTGTATCCGAAGAGGAGATCAGTGACCTCTGTCCTTCGGAATCTCAAAACAGTTCGTGCAACGGTGGACTGACACCCGGAACCCTTCTGTTGACCTACTATGTCGTGGTTCCCCTTAATCCTTCATGCAGTTGGTCGGTAGAGTGGTCGGCAGGTGACTGGAACTATTTTGTCAACCTTGATACCGGCGCACTCCCCAATGCCTATTTCCGCACAACCATCAATCCGGCCAACGGTTGCGATGACAGTGTAGAAATTACCTCCCTTCAGGTGCATTATTACTGTGTAGGCCAGCCGGTCAGTCAATTGATCACTGTCGACAATCCAAACGGATATACCCTTGCCTACTCATTGACCAGCGTGCTGACAGACTTCGGATTGCCAGCCGTGTACGAACCCGGTTACAGTGCGGCCAATCCTATTCCGGGCCTTACACTCAATGGGGCTACGGGTCAAATTGCCTTTAATGCACCTTTTCAATTCGGCAATTATGTGGTAGCGGTCGAGATCGACATGTTTGAGGGAGGTGTGCTGGTGGGCAGCATCACCGAAACCATGGCCTTCGTCATCCAACTGTGTCCTTTCAACGCCACGGACTTTATCCCTGCCGGGGTGTCGGCCAACAGCGCCACATCGCAGCTCATTAATGCCACCACAGTGTCCGTTTGTGCCGGTCAGCCAGTCTGTTTTTCGGTCATTGCCGACAACAACAATAACCAACGCATTATTGACCTCGCCACTGATTTTCTGGTACAGTTTCCATCGGGCTCATTTACCCAAACGGGCACTAACCCCGCCGTGGGTCAGGTATGTGTGCTGACCAATCAAGCCATGACAGGCACCTATACCATTCATTTTGAAGCCACCGACGATGACTGCGATTCACCGGGTTTTGATGCGCTTGACATCACACTCATCATCGAGGAAAACCTTGCGGTCAGTGCACCTTCGGCGACAGTGTGTTTCGGGGAGACTGCCTCCTTTACCGCAGCCGGAGCCCCGCTCTTTAGCTGGAATGTCGTGTCGGGCGATACGGACCCTGACTTTCTCTGCGCAACCTGCGGCAACCAGTCCTTGACGCCGGAGACCACTACCGTGGTTGAAGTCGTGGCCATCGGCGCACCGGCTTCGTGCAATTTCCGCGATACCATTACCATCACGGTCAACCTCGGGCAGTTTACGGCCGCGCTAACCAATGAGACCTGCGGGCTCAACAATGGGGCTATCAACCTCACGGTAGGAGGCGGCGGACCCTTTCTGTACAACTGGGATATTCCCTTTGCAGCACAGGATCCTTCAGGACTCAGCGGCGGAACCCATTGCGTCACTGTGACCGATGTTTCCCTTCCGGGTTGCTCGCGTGATTCCTGTTTTACCCTTACTGCAACATTGCCGCCGTCAGGCAGCATTTCAGGCAATACCACCATTTGCCAAGGACAAAGTGCCGATATTCTCTTTGATCTGGAGGGTTCGGGACCGTTCAGTGTCAGCATGACGCCATCTGGACCGGCTGTAGCGACAGACAACCAGGTGTTCACTGTAACGCCGGCTGTCACAACCACCTATGTGCTCAACGGTATTACGGACAGCAACATACCCTCGTGCATCTATTCGGTGCCATCATCGGTGACCATTACGGTATTGCCGCTGGTTTCCGGTTTTTTCTCCGGGCCTTCGTCTGTGTGCGAGGGCGAGGAGGTAGCCCTGGCGCTGAACCTGACGCAACCCGGTCTATTTGACGTGGGCTATAGCATCAACGGAATTCCCCAGCCGCAGGTGACGGCCTCAACGGGCACTGTGCTTAATTTTTCACCGACGGTTACCACAGATTTCACGTTGACCTCGGTGCAGTATGCTGCGGGCAACACATGCCCCAATCTCCAGTCAACTACGCTGACCGTTGTATTCAACGAAGATCCTGATGCCTCGCTTACCGGCGGAGGGGAGATTTGCCTGGGTGACAACATCGACCTGACCATTTCGCTGTTGGGTACCGGTCCATGGTCAGTAAATTATACCGTGGGCGGAATTGCCCAACCACCGATGCTCATAGCGGCTACACCCTTTACCTGGAGCCTATCACCTGCTGTGACTACTACGTACTGCCTTACCGGAGTCACAGACCTAAGCAGCCTGTGCACACATCCGGTCAACGTCTGCCAGACGGTGGTGGTTGAGCCCGTGCTAGCCGTTAACTTTTCGGGCGACCCGGTCATCTGCTTTGGTGATGCGGCCAACCTCCAGCTCACGCTTACCTCTTCTCCGGGTTTGTTCAATGCCACCCTGGAGGTCACTGATTCAGGAAGCAGCAATGAGGTAGTGCTTACCAACCTTGTCTCTCCCTATACCTATACCGTTTCACCTGCGGAGAATACGTCGTACAAACTGGTCTCCGTTGAGTATGCCGACAACCCGGGCGACTGCATGGTGTTTCCGGGCCTCATCGTGGATGTGGAGATTGCCACTGAGATACAGGCTGAGGTGATTGACACGGTCTGTTCGCCCAACGGACAGCAGTATCAGTTGATCGTAGAACTTTCAGGGGGTAATCCGGCCGGATATACAGCGGTGGCTGTGGGTGCTGCACCGGGTGTGTTTGCCGGAAACCTATACACCAGCGGTTTTATACCTTCAGGTACAGGGGCCTTTTGGACATTTTCAGACAACAACGCCTGTAACACAGTCCTCATCACCATAGACCCTTATAGTTGTCCGATTGTAACCTGGAGTGGCACCATGCAGCCCGACACCCTGGTGCTGTGCGGCAATGCGCCGGTGTTCGCTGAATTCAACAACGATGCGGTATTTGATGGCGACGACCAGCAGATGTTTGTGTTGCACACCCTGCCAGATGCCTTTCTGGGGACCCTCATCGCCACCGACTGTGGAGATAATGGTTTTAATGACGGCGACACACCGCTCGTATTCGGATCGGGCCCCGGCCAGCTTCAGTATGGCACCGTTTATTATATTTCGTCTGTAGTGGGTGATGATGACGGGAGCGGCGACTGTGTCAACCTGCTGGCTCCCTATGTATCGGTCTCATTCGGTCAGCCAGTGGTTTGGTATGATTTCCCGACGGCCACCCTTGCCGGAGGCGGCAGTGTTTGTCAGGGAAGTACGGTCAGCCTGCAGGTTGACTTCTCCGGCCAGGCGCCCTGGTCCTTTGCCTATGCTATAGACGGAGCAGCACAGCCGCCGGTAACCACATTTTCCGATCCCTATATCTTCCCGACAGATTTCCCGGGCACGTATACACTCACCGCCGTGGCCACCGAGGGCTGCGGAGGCGCAACAGCAGGTGCGGCAGATGTAGAGGTGTTTCCGTTGCCTTTTGCTGAGATTCAGGCTGGGGGAGAAACCTGCGAGGGGACCCCCTTTGTCTTTGAAGTGGAGCTGACTGGTGCATCGCCATGGAATTACAGTATCTCCTATATCGACGGCATCAATCCGCCCGCGGTCACATCCTATGCAGGTATAGTCAGTTCGCCGGCTTTTTTCCAGGGCGCTGCAGCAGGAACCTATGCGCTGGTTACGGTTACAGATGGCAACGGCTGTGCCTCTTCGGGTGGCTCCTTGCCCGTTCAGCTCGCGGTTAACCCGCTTCCAAGCGCATCCTTTGCCTTCCCAGACACTTCCTTCTGCGAAAACGCCACGCTGGATCTATTGGTCGCGCTTACCGGCGAATCGCCGTGGACGGTGAATTACGCCGTTGACGGGGGAGCAGCTCTGCAGTGGAACGCTACCAGCTCTCCATTTACCTTCACTACCGCGGCGGGCGGTTTGTTTGAAATCGTTCAGGTGACCGACAACAACGGCTGTGTGTCCGCTGCCGCAGATGCCATCCTGATAACCGAAATACCGACACCGCAGGTGGATGCGGGCCCCGACCTGACGGTGTGTTCGGGCGACGGCACACTGCTGGGTACCCAAGCGGTGCCCGGTCAATCCTATGCCTGGAGTCCTTCGTTGGGGCTGTCTGATAGCGCCGTGGCCCAGCCGGTGGCCAATATCGCCAATACCGGTGTTTCAGTGGTGAGTATTCCCTATGCCGTGACGGCCGCGCTGGCCCAGTGTCAGGCATCAGATACCCTGCTGCTCACCGTTCACTTTGTTCCCCTGGCAGATGCCGGTGCCAATGACACCTTGTGTTTCGGCGACACCTTGGGACTGGTGGCTACCGGTGGTACTACTTACCTGTGGCAGGACAATGGCTTTTTCCTCGATCCGCTCTCGGACCCGGACCCGGAAGTAGCGCCCAATACACCCGGCTGGTTTGTGGTTACTGTCTTCGATGATCTGCTCTGTGAAGCGCAGGATTCTGTATTCATCGAAGTGCCCGGTCCGCTGACTGCACAGGAGGACTTTGATGCTGGCCTTTGCTTCGGCGTGTGCGATGGAAGCATTGACGTAGTGCCTGCGGGCGGCTTCGGCAACTATACCATCAGCTGGTCGGGCGCAAGCCTCACCGGTTTTTCGGTCGTTAACCTCTGCCCGGGAACATATACCTACACCATCACCGATGACTTCGGTTGTATCGCAAACGGTGCGGTGACGCTGGAAGAACTACCGTTCAATGCTATCGACGATGTGGTAATCAATCCTCCGCTGTGTTTCGGTGCCTTTGACGGTGACCTTGCTATTGTCGAGACGGGCGCGGTTTCCTACACGTTGGTAAATACAGGAGAAGCAAATGACAGCGGGCTCTTTGGTTCGCTGTCCGCAGGCACGTACCCGCTGCAGGTCATCGATGGAGACGGTTGTGTAACAGACACGACCGTGGTGTTGACGGAACTGTCGCCGGAGATCACCTTCGATCCCGCCTTTGAAGAACTTCAGGTGTGTTATCTGGAAGTGGTGGATTTCAATGGCGAAGTCTCGGGTGGTTCAGGAGCGATCGGGGTGACCTGGTACGATTGCCCCGGGCTGACGGCCGGGTGTGAAGTGGGGGTCGGTATCCCGCTCAGCCTGACCATTGTGGAGAGCACCCTGCTTTACGGTGTGGCCGTTGATGAAAACGGATGTGCCTCCAATGTCGTGGAGCTCGCAGCCCTTTTCAATTCGCCCATCAACCTCAACCTCGATCCCTCCGGTCAGGCATCGGTATGCGAATTTGGCTGCATTAACCTGGAAGCAGGCGCCAGCGGAAGCAACGGTCCTGTCGGTCTCACGTGGTTTACGGTTGACGGTGGAATTTCCAGCATACTCAACGAATCGTTCACCACTGAGTTGTGCCCGCTCACCGAGACGCTGGTTTATGTAACGGCTGAAGACGGATGCAGCGTTCCGGTGACGGATTCGGTGCTGGTTTCTGTATTCGATACCCCGGACGCACAAATTGGTGTTTCGTTTTCTGAAGGTTGTTATCCGCTGACACTTGAATTTGTGAACCTGACCGACGAGACACTCGCCTCGTCTTGCACGTGGAATATGGATGACGGTAATACCGTTGACATTTGTGGTGGGTTTCAATACACCTATGCGGACGAAGGGGAATACCTGCCATGGATCAGTGTTACTTCGCCTGACGGTTGTACAGACCTTGATACACTTGACATTCCCGTGGTTGTGCACGGATATCCCACGGCTGATTTTACCTGGGAGCCCCAGCCGGTAACGGTGGTGGAGAATACCGTCAATTTTATCGACCAGTCAGATGGCGCCCAGTCGTGGTCATGGGATTTTTCCGGCTACGGGTCTTCGATTTATCCCAATCCGCCGTTTGTATTTCCTGATGTTGACCTGGCGGTTTATCCTGTCTGCCTTGAAGTGACCAACGTGTTCGGGTGTGCGCATGAGGTATGCAAGGATATTTTCATGAACAGCCTCCTGCAGGTTTGGGTTCCCAATGCCTTCACGCCTGACAATGACGGTATGAATGAATTTTTTCTTCCTGTCATTAAGGGGGCTGATCCGGATAGTTACAGGTTGGTAATCTATGACCGGGGTGGCACACGCGTATTCGAAACCAGCGACCTTGCTGAAGGTTGGATTGGCGACGTGAGGGGGGGCGATCACTTTGCCCGCGACGGTGTGTATGTGTGGCGCATTGAGTTGCGCACCCTCAGTGACGGGGCGCAGCAGATTTTCAACGGCCATGTGACCTTGATCCGCTGAAGCGCGGGCTTAGCTTATTCAGCATCGTATTTCTGTTTGTACTTAAGGTAAAGTTCTGTCTGTTTGCTCGACAGGTCGATCGACCTGCCCTGTATGAAGGCATGGGTGACCTGGTTGGTCATCATATCGAGCGCATCTCCGCGTGAGATAAAGAGGGTGGCGTCCTTGCCGTCTTCCAGCGAGCCGCAGTTGGCTGCAATTCCCAGCAGGGTAGCCGGCGTGAGGGTGATGGCCTTCACCGCTTCCTCATAGGGAAGTCCGTAAGCCACACAGGTACCCGCCTGAAAGGGCAGATTGCGCGTGTTGGCGCGTTCCATTTCGCCTTCATTCTGGATGCAGAAAGTGACTCCGGCTTCATGCAGGCGGCCGGGCAGAGCGAAGTTGATGTCGAGGTCATCGTCTTCGTACCAGGGCAGTCCGTGCACCCGGCGAAGCATAACCGGTACACCGGCGGTCTTGAGTTCGTCTGCCACGAGCCAGCTGTCGTAACCGCCTACAATGACCATCTTTGGTATTTTCAGGCGTGTCTTGAAATTGAGGGCTTCGAGAATGGCGCGTGCTTCGTCAGCATGCACATAAAGGTTCTGCGTGCCGTTGACCACGCCCCGAAGGGCCTCAAAGCGTATCTCGGTATGCGCTGATCCGGATGCGAAATAGGCCCGGGCTTCGGTAAAGAACAGTTCGATCTCGCGCAACTGCTGGTCATAGGTTTTGACGCGTTCAATTGTCTGCTTGCCTTTGTCGGAGTGCCGGTGAAATACCTGCGGCCAGTTGAGGTGAATACCATCATCTTCCTTAATGAGTGCATCTTCCCAATTCCAGGCATCGAGTTGCATTACGCTCGAGACGCCGCTGATGGTTCCGCCGCGCGGGGTGATTTGTGCCAGCAGCACGCCGTTGCTGCGTACCGTGGGTAAGATTTCCGAATCCGTATTATAGGCGATGGCGCTTCGCACAGAGGGTTTGAAAGAACCGGCTTCAGCCACATCATTGAAAGCGCGCACGGCGTCAATCTCATGAAGGCCCAGCGTGGAGTTGCAAGCGATAAAACCCGGGTATATGTGCATACCGCTTGCCTCAATCACCGTATCGTAGGCGTTTGCCGACAGGCGTATGGTGCGGGCATCGGCTACCAGGTCGAGTTTTCCTTCGCGAAATCCGATGGCTGCATTGTCAATGACCTGCCCGTTGCCGATGTGAGCCACGCCATTCATGATGAGCACAGATTTTTTCTGAGGCGGGGCGGGCACCGGATTTTGCTGGGCCTGAGCGGCGCAGCATCCGAGCATGATGATGGAGAAGAGTGTGGTATAGCGTTTCATGGGTGAAGGCATTAATGGATATAAACCCCTTCGGATGAACGGTCGAGGGTATCGCAGTGAAAATACTTTTTCTCTTTGGCTTTGGGTGTGTCGGTGGCTTCACCCGCATTTTTCGCCTGCAGCATTTTCTGAATAAGGCGTGCGCGCTCGGCGTCGCGTGCTGCTTTCTGCTGTTCCTGCAGGCTGAGGTCGAAGTAGCACACGCCCTCTACATAGGTCTTTTCTGCCCGTGCGTAAATACTTAGCGGGTTGGCACTCCAGATCACCACATCGGCATCCTTGCCCGGAGCCAGACTGCCTGTCTTGCTGTCAATGTGCAGCAGTTTGGCCGGATTAAGTGTCACGAACTTCAGCGCTTCGGCCTCGGGCACTTCGCCATATTTCACGGCTTTGGCCGCTTCCTGGTTGAGCCTGCGGGCCATCTCCGCATTGTCGCTGTTGAAGGCTACCGTCACGCCGTTTTCCCACATCAGGGCTCCGTTGTGCGGAATGGCATCTTTTACCTCCATCTTGTAGGCCCACCAATCGCTGAACGAAGACCCGCCGGCTCCGTGGGCTTTCATCTTGTCGGCTACCTTATAGCCTTCGAGAATATGCGTGAAGGTATTGACCCTAAAGCCCATGGAATCTGCGACGTGCATGAGCATGTTGATTTCACTTTGCACATAGCTATGGCAGGTGATGTAGCGTTCTCCGCGCAAAATCTGGTTGAGGGCTTCCAGTTCGAGATCCCTGCGCGGCGCGGCAGGCAGAGCGCCGCTTACACCGCGCTTTTTGTCCTTTTTGCTGATTGAGGCGATGTAGTTACGCCAGGCAGCGCCATATTCCCTGGCGCGAATGAAGTGGTCATAATACACCTGTTCGACCCCCATGCGCGTCTGTGGAAACCGTTCGGTCGCCATGTCGCCCCAGTTTGACTGTTTAACATTTTCGCCCAGGGCAAACTTGATGAAGGGTGCGGCATCGGCTACCAGCATGGCTTCGGCATTGGCCCCCCACTTGAGTTTGACCAGCGCGCTCTGGCCTCCGATCGGATTGGCGCTGCCGTGGAGCAATTGTGAGCAGGTGACACCTCCGGCGAGTTGGCGGTAGATGTCGATGTCATCAGGCCAGACCACCCGGCTTTCTTCCACTTCGGCACTGGAGGCCTGTCCGCCCTCGTTGACGCTTTCCAGCGCTATATGCGAATGCTCATCGATAATACCCGGTGTTACATGCTTTCCGGCGGCATCAATGACTTTCACGTCGGCATAACCGGCCGTGCTCACCGTCTTGCCTGCAGCGATAATTTTCCCACCAGACATGAGCAGCTGCCCGTTTTCTATGATACCATCCGCTTCGCAGGTCCAGAGGGTGGCGTTTTTGATGAGGACGGTTTCTTGTCTGGGCGCCTGTTTCCACCCATAGGCACTGAATGGATAAGGCACCGGGGCCGAGGCCAGGTTTTGACGTGCGCTGGTATCGGCAGGCACCGGGGCCGACGCCGGTGTTGACACGGCAGCCTCCCCGATGTAACGGGCCGACCACGAGAGCTTTTCCCCCTTGGGTGATTCGCCTATGCCTTTCCATGCGCGTGTGGCGGGGTCGAGGTCACCCGACAACCGCACCCTTCCGGTTTCAGGGTCATCGGTCTTGTACACAAGGGTGAGCAATTCACCAAACTGCTGTAACTCAATGTCGGTGGTCAGGGTGTCTTTTTTTACCGAGCCGTCGTCTGAGCGTTTGTCGCTGTAGGTGAAAAATTTTGCTTTGTACTTGCCAGGTGCACCGCTTATGACCATATCGCGGGTATTGCCTTCAACGGTCAGTGCGTATTTTCCGGTGAGGTTAATGCTGTTTTTTTCCTCGAGCACATAGGGTTTGCCCTGGACCCAGTTTTCATAGAGCACGGCTTCGCTGTCAAACAGGTTGCCGGAGGTAATCAAGAAGTTGGCCCATGCCCCTGCGCCAAGGTGTCCGGCGTCTTTTACACCCAACAGGCGTGCGGGGGTGTATGTAAGGGCCTTGAGGGCATCTTTTTCGGTCAGGCCATGCTGGCTTGCCTTGCGCAGTTGTTTGAGAAAGGTGCTGAGGTCGGAGAGACCCGAGGCGGTGATGCAAAATTCAATACCTGCCTCAACCAAGCGGGCGGGGTTGGTGGGCGCGAGTTCCCAGTGAAGCATTTCCTCTGTGCTTACCAGGCGCGCGGAGAGCGGATCGCTGACGTCTATCGCATTGGGAAAATTCAGGGGTATAATCAGCGGGGCATTCGTGGCGCGTATATCGCCGATGCGGTGGTATTCATTACCGGCTCCTTTCAGAATGTATTGGACATTAAACTCATCGCCTACCTTATCGGCACGCAGTTGGTTCCACATGTCACCGGCATCAAATACCTGAGGCAGGTCCTGCACGTCGTTAAAGGCTTCGAGCGAAAGGTTGCGCTCCGTGAGTTTTCCTGACTGCGCGTACCATTGAGCATCATAATAGGTCTGCCTGAGCAGGGCAATACTCCCCATGAGCGATGAGGGATAGGCCTGCTGACTCCGGCCCTTGTTGAAAGAGTAATGGGCAGCAGCCCGCGGGAGTATCATCGAAAGGTTGTCGCTGGCACCCAGGCTGACCAGTGAGGAGGTACCGCGGGCAATGCCATCGTGCAGGTGGGTTAGGACCATGCCAAACCCCTGGGCGCGCAATCCTCGGGCAGCCTCTTCCGAACCTGTAAACCAGTCACTGGCGTTGACATCGGCGCGGATGGCCTCATTCCAGCCGAAAGCACCCTTGCGGGTGGAGCCGTATTGCGGGCCGGTGTAAGTGCGCTGCGGCGGATCACTCTTGGGCATGCCGTAGTCGCTGTCGAGATCGATAAAGGAGGGGTAGATGAATTTGCCTTCCAGGTTGACCACAACCGCGTTGGCAGGTATGCTGACTTCCTTGCCGCAGGCCACCACCCGGCCTTTTTCAACCAGCAGGGTAGCCCCGGAGAGCACGGTCTGGTAGTCTTGGTAGATCACCGCATTGGTGAAGGCAACGCTGGTCACTTCAGAGGGCCTTACGCCGTTGTAGGGAAAGGTTTCCTGGGTGAGCGCTGCGGTGCACACAAACGCAAAGAAGAGGGTATGCAGGCATGGGTTGAACAAACGCATGGTATGAGAGATTATCACTTGATTGCAAACCTAAGGAAACAACGCCCGGAAAAACGGCAACGAGAAGCGACTAATTTTGCAGCGTTAAGTTGAAAGACCATGAGTAAAAAAATTCCCACTTCAGTATATGCAGAAATGACCCCCAACCCGGCTGCCATGAAATTTGTGGCAGACAGGGCGCTTATCGAGGGGGGGCTTCAGGTGGAATACAGAACCAAACAGGAGGCGCGCAATTCATCGGCGCTGGCCGAGGAACTGTTCAACTTCCCCTTTGTGCAGTCCGTATTTGTTTCGGGCAATTATGTAACGGTCCTCAAAGACGAGTCACTTGGATGGGAGATGATTGTGATGCAGCTGCGTGAGTATATACGCGACTGGCTCTCGGAAAATGAGATTGCCGTCAGCAGCGTTACCCGTGAACTGGTGGAGCGCGCCGGAGCGGCAGATGCCGGCAAGCCGGTTGCGGCAGCAACTATTGACTATTCAGTTTTTCAACCCACTTAACACGACGATGAGATTCGTTTTCTACTGGAAGAATATGTGCGTCCGGCCGTTGAGCAAGACGGTGGCGCTATTGATTTTAAGGCTTTTCGCGACGGCAAGGTCTATGTGCAGTTGAAGGGCTCGTGCAGCGGTTGTCCGTCTTCTACCCAGACGCTCAAGGGCGGCATTGAAAACCTGCTGAAGGCCAGGCTGAGTTTCGTAACCGAGGTAGTGGCAGAGTCGGTCTGATTGCTCTTTCTGACGGCGTTGGTCTGTGCCTTATGGCTTACCCGAATGTGTTGCTCATTCACGGCTTTCTGGAAACGGAAGCCATGTGGAAATTTCTCTTGCCCGCCCTTCCCGGCGGCGTATCCTATACCTGTGTGTCGCTGCCCGCTTCTGAGCCCGGTGCGCCGCTTATGGCCGGCATAGCGGAGGCTGCGTCGGAGATTTGCAGCCGGTTGGAAGGCAAATGGCTGGTAATCGGACATTCCATGGGCGGGTATGTGGCAGCGGAGATCGCGCACCAGCAGCCCCACCGGGTAGAGGGTTTGTGCATGTTGCATTCGACCGCCACGGCTGATTCACCCGAGCGTCAGCGCGACCGCCTGAGGGCCATCGAAGCCCTTTATGCAGGCAAGCACCGCTATGTGCGCACAATGATCAACAGCCTTTTTCACGATCCTGCCTTGGCCTTGGCCGCGCGGGAGGAAATGATTGACCACGCCGTATCATTGGATGAGGCGCAGGTTGCATCGTGTATACTGGCCATGATGCGCAGGCATGACCATGTAGCGACGCTCGCGGCACGCGCATTTCCGCTGTACTACTTTTTAGGTACCGCAGACAGCAGGCTCCCTGTCGCCATGATGCAGGAAGAGCTCAGCCGGCTGCCTGGTGCGGTGGCGCATTTCGCTGACGGATGCGGACACATGGGGCACCTCGAATGTCCCGGCGAAGTTATCGCCTTTGTCCGTCGTGTGCTGATGGCGCACAGGTAGTACCCCGCCATCGTTACTTTCGCAGACATGCAGCGGCTTCGCGCGCTTATTGTTGATGACGAGTTTCATGCCCGTGAAAACCTGGCGATGATGCTCGCTGATTTTTGTCCGGACATTGAAGTGGTGGGCAGTGCGGCCGGTGTCGAAGAAGCCCTGGCCTGCATTCGTCAACTCAAGCCCGATGTGGTCTTTCTTGATATACGTATGCCCAGTGGCAGCGAGGGGTTTGATCTGCTCGACAGCCTGGAAGACAAAAATTTCATGGTGGTTTTTGTCACGGCTTTTAAGGACTATGCCATTCAGGCCTTCAACGCCAATGCAATTCATTACATACTGAAGCCGATAGACATCGAAGACCTGCAGTCAGCGGTTGCAAGGCTGCTGACGTATAGAGACGCTTTTGCAGGCAACCGCGAAAATTTCGACAATTATCTCAGGTCCTTACAATCGCTCACCGACATGGTGCGCAACCACAGGCGGCCTCAGCGCATTACACTCTTTCACGCCCGCGGATTCAGGATCGTAGATCCCCGCACCATCGTCAGGCTCGAGGCGGAAAACAACTGCACGATGCTCTATTTCACCGATGGCACCAGGTACCTCGACACCAAGACCCTCAAGGTGTTTGAAGATACGCTGGACCCGGACAATTTTATTCGCGTGCATAAATCGCATATGATCAACCTGGATTACCTCAGGGAATACCTGTCTAACGAGGGCGGAGAGGCGGTAATGCAGGATGGCTATCACGTGCCGGTTTCGCGCAACAAACTGAGTGAATTTCTCTCGGCTGTCAAAAGGGGAAGAGGCGAAAACAATTGACCACGCTCATACCGCGCCGTCTGGCCGACCATCCGTCGGCCCTGCATAAAGGGTTAATCTGCAGTTCCCTCAATGAGCACTACCGTTCCCTCAATCCCGATGGCTTAGCGCTATGCGCGAGTTATCTTTCACAAAACACCCGCCCAAGACGCGCAGGATTTCGGCCATCATTGTCGATGATGAAACATTTGCCCGTGAAAACCTCAAGATGTTGCTCGAGTCTTACTGTCCGGAAGTACGTGTTGACGGCCTGGCGGGCAGCGCGGCTGAGGCGAGAAAACTGGTGGATGAATTAAGTCCGGATCTCGTTTTTCTCGACATCATGATGCCGGGCGAAGACGGATTTTCCTTGCTGCAATCGATGGAGCAGCGTACCTTCATGGTCATTTTCACCACGGCATTCCGCGAACACACGCTGCGGGCCATTCGCGAGAGTGCGCTTGACTACCTTGAGAAGCCGGTAGATATTGATGAGCTTAAGAAGGCCGTGGAACGGGCCGTGGCAAAGGCATCAGCCACACAACGCGTGTCGGAAGCCCGCTTGTCGCATATCCTCGAATCCATCGCCCTCACCAACACAGTGGAAAAAACCGTTATCCCCACGCGTGATGGTTTTGCGGTGATCCGAAACACCGACATCATTCACCTGGAAGCCGACGAAAACTACACGACCATCTATGTAGCCGGTGGAAAAAAATACGTGACCAGCCGCAACATCAAGGTGTTTGAAGACAAGCTTGACCCCCACATGTTTTTCAGGGTGCATAAGTCGCACATCATCAATATCGTGCACCACCTGCGGGAGTTCACCCGCACAGACGGCAATGTGGCGGTGATGAGCAACAACGCGCACATACCGGTATCGAGGCGGAAGTTGCAGGAGTTTCTCGATAAATTATCGCAGGCCTGAATGAAGCACCGGATGCCTGGGTTGAGAACGACCGCTGTCATAGGGCTGTTTCTGGCGGCTTTGGTCACAGCACGTGCCCAGCAGTACACCTTTCTTTCTTACGGAACGCGCGAGGGTCTTCCGCATAGTCAATTGCGTTGTCTGCATCAGGATGCGCAGGGTTTTATCTGGATCGGATCGCTTGGAGGCCTCAGCCGTTTCGACGGGCGGTCTTTCCGCAATTTCGACCAGCAGGAAGGGCTTCCCGATAACCAGGTGAACTGTATTCTTTCGGCCCGTGATACCCTGATGGCCGGCAGTATCGGGGGGGTAGCCCTGGTGGTGTCGTCGCGGGCGCATGCGGTGGACCTTCCCGCTGAATATGCGGGTGCTGTGGTTAACGCCTTGTTTCACGACGGCGCGCGCTGGTGGATAGGCACCGACCGCGGCATCCTGTTTTGGTGCGGGGGTGTTTTCCGTGCACCTGACCGTTTGCAGAATCCCTGGGGCGCCAACATCAAGCAGATATTCAGGGTTTCCGACGGGCGTATCATGGTAATAACCAAAGATGCGGCATTCACGGTTGGATCCCCTGAGTCCACTGTGCAGGTTGTTTACCGGCCCGCCGCTCCCGATGAAGGCCTTTTTGATGCCGTGGAATGGCCGCGCGCAGAGGGTCAACCCGCATTTGCCATTGCCACCAAAGGAAGGGGCGTTGTGCGGATTTCCGCGCAGCAGGTGCAAGCGCAGCCTGCGACCGGACTCGAAGTAAGCACCATCACGGCGCTGGCTGCAGGTGTTTCGGGCGAGGTCTGGATGGGTTCGCGGTTCGGATTTTTCCGTTACGATGGTAGTGCCGTGGAGCCGTTTGCAGAAGCACAAGGGGTGCCCAATACCGATATACGCGATCTGCTGGTAGACCGCGAAGGCGTGCTTTGGCTGGCCACCAACGGCGGCGGACTTCTCCGTTTTACCGGCACCGCCTTCAGCAGTTATACCGTGAAGGAAGGCATGAGCAGCAACGCGGTGATGTCTATTGTGAAAGACCTGAACGGCGACCTTTGGTTTTCCACCCATGACCGCGGCATCTGCCGGCTCACGCAAGATACCATCATCAACTACGACCTCAGAGAGTTTAGCAGCAACAACCGCACATGGACCAGCGCATGCGATACCGCGGGTGTGGTGTGGTTTGGCACCAGTGACGGCTTGTACCGGTATGATGGCAAGCGCTGGCAGCACTTTACCGAGCGCGAGGGTTTATCCGATAACCTCGTGCTGAGTCTTTATGCGGATACGGCCGGTACCCTATGGATCGGCACGGCCGACGGGGTTTGCCGCATGCAAGGCGGTGTGCTCTCTGGTCTGCCGGGTTTTCCGGCGACGCGCGTGCGGGGTATCACCAGAGACCGCGCAGGGCATCTGTGGTTTGCCACCCTCGACGGGCTGTGCCGCTACGACGGTGCGGCGGTTACCCTATTCACGGAAGCCGACGGCCTTCCTGATAACAGCACCCAGTGTGTGGGCACCGATCGTTTCAACCGGCTTTGGGTAGGGACAAAAAACGGACTTGCCCTGTTTACGGGCCGCACCTTTCAAACCCTGTATCCGGGTCCTACGGCACAGGACCGCTCGGTGAATTTCCTCAAATACTTTGACAAGGCACTGTGGGTGGGTACCAACAACGGGCTTTACCGGCTCAAGGCAGGCGATGGGATGAACCCGGAAGCACCGGAGTTTTACCACTTCAGTGAGGAAGACGGATTGCGCAGCCTTGAATTAAACCTCAACGCCGTGCATGACAACGGTGACGGTACCCTGTGGTTTGGCACTACCGAGGGCGTGATGCGATACAATACCGCACTTGTGCCCGTTTATCCGCGCGCACCCTTGCTGGCCTATATAGAAAATGTGCAACTCGACCTTCAGGACAGAAAATGGGAAGAATGGTCGGGCGCACTTGACGCATCGGGTTTGCCGCTCGGACTGAAGGTGGGCCATAACGAAAACCACTTCACCTTTTTTTACACGGCGGCGCCGTCACTGTATCCGCTGAAAGTTATATTTGAATACCGGCTCATCGGATTTGACCAGGAGTGGAGGCACCT
>DHLU01000235.1:3449-4681 GCA_002405435.1 Flavobacteriales bacterium UBA4660 | reverse complement strand
ACGTGACCAGGAGTGGAGGCACAGTGCAGCCCAATTTGCGACTTACAGCAACCTGCCCCACGGCCGCTATACTTTTGAGGTAAGGGCCTATGCCCAGGGACAGCCTCCGGGGCCTTCCCGCCTGTTTTCCTTTACCATCCGAACACCGTTCTGGCTCACCTGGTGGTTCATTTGTCTGGAAGCACTGGCTGTATCAGGCCTGGTAGGTTTCGTGTTGTATTGGCGCAAGCGCATTTTGACCACGCGGTATGAAAAAGAAAAGTATGAGTTGAAGTCCCGGCTGCTGGCCCTTGAGCAGCAGTCACTCAATTCGAGCATGAACCGCCATTTTATCTTCAATGCCCTCAATTCCATTCAGTATTACATCAACCGGCAGGACAAACTGGCGGCCAACAAATACCTTAGTGATTTTGCGCGGCTGATCCGAAAAAACCTCGATTCCTCGCAAGAAAACCTCACTACCCTGCGGGAGGAGATTGAGCGCCTTGAACTCTACCTGAAACTGGAGCACATGCGGTTTAAAGACAAATTCGAATACCTGATCCGGGTAGATGAGGGTGTGGACATCGACACCACCCTGGTGCCGGCCATGCTGCTGCAGCCCTTTTTAGAAAACTCCATCTGGCATGGCCTGCTGCCCAAGGGGATTGGGGGCAGGGTAGATGTGGAGATTTTTCGGGACAATGGGTCTATTCACTTCATTATCAGCGATAACGGTATTGGTATTGACAATGCGCTCAGCAAAAAAAGCGTCTCAGACCAGCATATTTCCAAGGGCATGGAGATTACCAGCGGGCGCATTGCATTGATAAAAAGAATGACCGACAGACACGCCGAGCTTCGCGGACCCTATCAGATGCACGACGACAAGGGCCAGCCCGCCGGAACGCGGGTAGAAATCATCATTCCTTCCGATTTTCAGCAACATTTTTCCTGAAAAACTTGTATCAGTAGTGTTTCTTCCCTACCTTTGAACCATTGGGCCTATTTATGTCCTCCGCAATAAAATATCTGTTAGCGCTCTTATGCTTCGCCACACTGATGACTTCCTGTGTCGGCGATGAGACCTTTTTCCAGCCTGAAGAGACGGGTGCGGTGAATAAGTTGAGTGCCGCCCATGCCGAGGAGGCCGAAGCAGATGGTAATGACCCCGCGATGTTTGACGGCGACGGTTCGGATGGGGAAGAAGGCGACGACGGCATTACCGACGATGATGACGATGATGATGACGA
>DHLU01000235.1:0-3224 GCA_002405435.1 Flavobacteriales bacterium UBA4660 | reverse complement strand
TTTTTTTTTTTTTTACTGAATTTTTCCCGGCAAGGCCGCGTGGCCGGCTGGCGTGATGTACGCTGTCAGTCCTTCATTTTTTTCATGAATTCAGGCAGGTTGCGAAACGCCACATAGGATTTTTTATAATCCATGATGGAAAAGGCCGGTGATCCCTGTACGGTGGTACCCGGTTCGGTGATGCTGCTGCCGATGCCGCTCTGCGCGGCGATTTTGGTTCCATCGGCGATGGTGATATGTCCGACGATGCCCACCTGTCCGCCAATCAGACAGTTTTTACCAATGCGCGTTGAACCTGCAATGCCCGATTGGGCGGCAATGACGGTATTCTCTCCAATCTCGACATTGTGAGCAACCTGAATAAGATTGTCTAGTTTTACTCCTTTCCGGATGATGGTGCTACCGAGTGTGGCGCGGTCAATGGTGGAATTTGATCCGATTTCCACATGGTCTTCAATCACCACGTTGCCGATGTGGGTGACCTTGGCGTAATAGTTTTCTGCGTTGGGCTGAAAGCCAAAACCGTCGCTGCCGATCACCACACCACTATGCAGGGTGCAGTGGGCGCCGATTTCGCAGTGGTGGTACACGTGCACGCCCGGATACAGCATGCTGTTGTCGCCGATGCGCACGTGATCTGCCAGGGTTACACCGGCATGAATCTGCGCATGCTCGCCGATCTGCACGCCGTCGCCGAGTATTACACCGGGCCCTACATAGGCGGTGGGTGCAATCAGTACGTTGTGCCCGCTAATGACCGAAGCGTGGATGCCCGGCCGCGGAGCCATCATTTTCGCATAGGCTTCGAGCAGGCGTGCAAAGGCCAGACGGGGTTCTTCTACGCGGATAAGGGTGAGGCCTTGTGGCAGTATTTTTTCGGGTGTAAATCCGCGGGCAACGATGGCGATGCTGGCGCCGGTCTGGTAGATATACTCCGTGTATGTTGGGTTTGACAGGAAGGTGAGTGTTCCTGCTTTACCGTCTTCAATGCGCGACAGGCCGCTGACGGTTATGTCGGCCTCACCTTCAACGGTGCCTCCGAGCATCTGAGCAATTTGTAAGGCGGTAAATTCCATGGCAGGCAAAAATGGGGTATAAGGGTGATCAGATCATCCCGCGGGACTTAAGTTCAAGGTATTTGTTGACGGTATTGATGCTCAGTTCTTCGGGCTTCGATACCAGGGTTTGGATGCCGTACTTGCGCAATTTGGCGGCAATGGTCTTTTTGTCGTGCACCAGTTTTGAGGCGATGGTCTGGGCATAGATATCTGAAACGAATTCAGCCTTCTTCCGGCCGTAATCAATCAGTTCGGTGTTTTCAAACATCATGACCACCAGCAGGTGAATGTGGTTGATGCGCTGCAGGATGGGCAGCGCTCTTTCCGCTGCGTACATACTTTCAAAATTGATATACAAAAAAACAAGGCTGCGCGAGCGGATCACGTTTTTCACCGCGCGGTATAACAGCCCGTAGTTGGCTTCGTGTGGCTGCGGCTTATCGTTGTAGAGCGCATGCATAATTTTTTTCAGTTGGTTTGCGCATCTTTCCGCGGGAATGGCTGAGCCGATGCGGTGAGAGAAGGTGATATAGCCTACCTTGTCGTGTTTTTTAATGGCGATATTCGAAATGACCAGGCTCGTATTGATGGCATAGTCGAGCAGCGAAAGACCGTTGAAGGGCATGTGCATGTTTCTGCTCTTGTCGATGATGGTATACACTTGCTGCGACCGTTCGTCTTCGTATTGGTTGACCATGAGGGTGTGCCGTCGGCTGGTGGCCTTCCAGTTGATCGAGCGTATGTCATCACCGAGGGCGTAGTTTTTAATCTGTTCAAATTCGTAGCTGTGTCCCAGCCGGCGCATACGGCGGATGCCCTGGTGTGAGCTGTACGCGGCGAATGCGAGAACCGCGTAGCGGTTCATCTGAATGATGCTGGGGTACACCGGAACATCCTGGGGGCTGCCGCTCCGGAACCGGCGCGCAAACAGGCCAATCACAGTGGTGATGATGACATTGGTGTGTCCAAATGTATAGTTACCCCGTTTCAGCGGACGCAGCGAAAATCGGATTACCTTGTCGTCTCCGGGTTGCAGCCGAAACTGCTGGCGGAAGGTCCTGAGCTGAAACTGCGTGGGCAGTTCGTCAAAAACTTCTACGTGTAGGGTAAAGGGACTCAGGTTGGCGACTTTGAGCGTTACCGGATTTTCATCACCGAGCGACAGCATCCGTGAAAGTATGCGGTTGCTTTTGATGCGTGTAGCAGGCAAAAAGAGCACCAGGCCATCGCCCGCCAATGTGGCGCCGAGCAGCAACGCGGCAATTTTTCCAACCGGAAGCAACACGGGCAGGAAGTAGCTCATGACAAAGAGAAGAATGACAATTCCTGCTGCGCCGAAAAAACGCGGTGTTAGCTGGGCTGCGCGGTAAAAATGGAGTAGCCGATTCAACGGATTACCTGGGGATTTCGAGTGTGTTGATGATGTTTTGAATAATCTCTTCCACGGTATGGCCCTCCATCTCGCGCTCGTGGCTGAGAATCACCCGGTGGTTGAGCACAGGAATGCAGACCTGGCGGATATCGTCGGGGGTTACAAAATCGCGTCCGCGCAGCGCAGCGAGGGCCTTGGCGGTGCGCAGGATGCCCAGTGAAGCGCGCGGAGAGGCACCCATGTGAAGGTCGCCGTTGTTGCGGGTGTTGTGCACCAACGCGGCGATATAGCGCAGGAGTTCTGGCCGGATATAGATATTTTCAATCAGCGTCCGGAAAGCGCGCAGCTGGGTGGGGTCGATGACGGGCTGAACCGATGCAGCATGACGCATATCAAAATCATGCTCGAAGCGCACGAGAATGCGTTCTTCCTCTTCAAGGGTCGGGTAGCCTATTTTCAGCTTGAAGATAAACCGGTCGAGCTGGGCTTCGGGTAGTGAATAGGTGCCTTCCTGCTCAATTGGGTTTTGTGTGGCCAGCACGATAAACGGATAGTCCATCGGGTAGGTGATGCCGTCGTAGGTGAGTTGGCGTTCCTCCATCACCTCCATCAGGGCTGCCTGTGTTTTGGCCGGGGCGCGGTTGATCTCGTCGATCAGAATGATGTTGGAGAAGATCGGTCCCTTTTTAAACGTAAAGGTCGACTCTTTCATGTTAAACACGCTGGTACCGGGGACATCGGTGGGCATCAGGGCGGGGGTGAACTGGATGCGGCTGAAGGACAGGTCGAGGCTC
>DHLU01000184.1:6016-7446 GCA_002405435.1 Flavobacteriales bacterium UBA4660 | reverse complement strand
CGTTTGTTTACTTCTGTCGCAAATAGCCAGTGCGTGCCTTTTCAGTCAGAGGGCGGCGCAGTGGGAAACCTCAAAAAGAACGAAGATCCTTTGCCGTGCCGGCTGCGGAAAAATACGGCGCCTCCAGACAGGTTCATCATGTTGCGTACCATGGCCAATCCGAGGCCGGTACCGGTTGACTTGGTGGTGAAATTGGGCACAAAAATCCTCGGCTTCATCTCCTCAGGAATGCCCTGGCCGTCATCCTGCACCCGCAGGAGCACGCCCTGCCGGCAGTCGCGTACCGCTATGTCTATGTGTCCCCTGCGGTGTTCGGGTATGGCCTGAAGGGCATTGGTGACGAGGTTGACTATCGCCCGCCGCGTATGGCCGCGGTCGGCATATACCTTCACTGCATGGGTGCTGTAGCTGCGGAATGTAATGTCAGCGCGCTGATCGGCTGAAAACATCTCAACCACATCGCGCGCAATCTCATTCAGGTTGAGTTCACTGAGCTCAGGTTTGGGCAGTTGCGCAAACTGGGAAAACTCACTGGCAATGTGCGACAGGGTCTCAATCTGCTCACTCATGCTGCGCGAAAAGGCCTTGAGTTTTTCCTCAAAACCGGGCACGCGGTCTTCCCAGGCCCGCTGCAGCAACTGAACCCGCAACTTCATTGGCGTTAACGGATTTTTGATCTCGTGTGCAACTTGCTTGGCCATCTCACGCCAGGCACTCTCCCGCTCGGTACGCGCCAGTTTGTAGGCACTCTCTTCCAACGCTTCAATCATGCGGTGCTATTCGGCAACGAGGGTGCCGATTTCATCACGGCTGCGCCATTCGAGGCGGTCATTCTTCTTGCCTATCGCCACCTGCTTCATTCGGTCTCCGATGGCAGCGAGTGAACGGGTGATATAGCGGGCCAGCAGGAAGGCAATGAGTGCGGCCACCAAAAACAGCAGGATATAGCTTTGACCCAGTTCCAACAGAAAGGCCCACAGGTCTTTTTCTTCGGCATTGGACCGCTGATAAGCCACGTTGGTGATGGCAATCGGCCTGTTGTTGTCGTCTTCGAAATACCAGAATACCAGAGAGATATCGGGGTGGTAGCGCGTACTGTTTACTACGCGGTTGTTGCCGGTAGAAAGTTGCTTGAGTACGGTGTAACTGATGTGTTCGGGGACCTCCAAAGAGTCCATACGCACGGTATCACTCGACAACAGGAAGTTGCCCCTGAGGTCGTACATGGAGATGTGGACATTGTGCACGTCTGCCAGTTCATCAATCTTGTCGTGAAACAAAAAACTCACCGAATCCTGCAGCATGCGCCCGCCTTGTTGGCGGAGGAAGTAGGCCATGCTCATTTTTACCGCATGCTCTTTTCTCAGCAACCGCTGCTCGTGGTATTCGGCCGATTGCTCGTAATGGTCATAAATGGCAACGCCCCCCGT
>DHLU01000184.1:0-5807 GCA_002405435.1 Flavobacteriales bacterium UBA4660 | reverse complement strand
GGTTCATGCCCGGTCTTTGCCGGATCAGCTGTATGCAAAAAAAGTGCAGGAATTCATGCCGCGCGCATTTTCCCGCTGAAGTACCTGATTTCGCCGGGTAGGCACCCGTTTCGCGGTGTCAGGGCCGCTGCCGCTGCTCCCACATCCGGAGGTATTGGCTCAACCAGCGCTGGTAGGTATAGGGATCTGACTCACGGGTCGTTGCCATGTGCACAAGGCAGCGCCGCGCTTTAGCACCGGGCCTGTGCGCCAGCTGAAGCACAGCCGCCTCCTGCAGGCTGTTGCGAGAGGAGCAGGTGTAGCCTGCCGGCAGCGCAAAGGCTTTCAGGGCTTCGCCCTCCGCCCGGCTGCGGTCTCCTGCGCACCTTGATGCGACCATCGCAGTCAGTGTTTCTGTGATGTCCGACACCGAAGGCGGAGCCTTCCCTTCTTCTGAAAGCACCAGGTTGCTCTGGGTAAAACGCTTCAGCACGGAGGCACTGCTGCGGTATCCCTTACCTGACGAGATTTTCCGGTGCTCGCGGCCAGCCAGCTTTGCGAGTGTAGGGTCGGCGGGCCGGAAACCATAGCGGTAATAAAACCAGAAAGCCCCGGAAGCGATGCCTTCCGGATTGCCCAACCCGTATTGGTAGGGCTCCACTTCAAACCAGGTAATTCCGAAGGATTGCCGGAAGGTTCTCAGCAACTGACAGAGGATGTAACCGGATTCTCCCCCTCGGTATGCGGGAAATATGTTGATACCGAAAAGCGCACGGCGGCCAAACACCCAGGCTCCTCCGTAGGCCACGGGATAACCATTGCGCAGCAGCGTATAGCCGATATAAGACTCCAGCGGCAGGTGTCTCTCCGGCGTCAGTCCGTACAGGGCAATGGCAATGCCCCGTTCGAGGCCAATTAGCCGCAGGGAGCGGGGGTCCATCCATGTGGCGGGGTCGGTCTCCCGCTGCAACAGCGCCAGAGAAAGCCTGATGCATGTGCAGAGTTCCTGCCGCTGCATCGCCGACAGGCGCAGCGGACGCGGCAACGGGGTATCGAGCAAGGCCTGGTGATCAAAACGCCTGATGATGTCTCCCGTAAAGCTATGCGGGCCAAAAGATAGCCGGTTGTGCAGCAGCGAGAAGCGCGGCAAACCGGAGCGCACGGTACAAAAAACCTGAAGCGCAGAAAAAAGATGGTCGCGTGTAGAGGGATCACAGGGGATGCGGGCAGCCTGCTGGAGCAGAAAGGAGAGGCGGTCGGCAGTCTGCACGCCCAGTGCGTGAAAGAGGGCCGTTGTGCCGGTGCAGGTTTCGGTCAGGTGTCGCTCAAAAGGTGGGAGGCTGAGGCTGAGCAGTGAGGAGAGCGGCGCGGCCGAAGCACCCTGTCCGGCGAAGGAAAGCCGCAGGTCTGGCAGGGTCATCATCCACTGCAGGAGATCAAGGGTGAAGGTCGACTGGGTTTCCGCATAGGGCAGGCCTTTATTGCGGAAAGCCTTGCGGCGCCCCGATACGCTTGTACGGGCAACGATATCCAGTGCGCGGCGTCCGTCTTCGGTGGCCGATACCCAACTTTCGTCGGAGGCATAAGCACTGTGAAACAGCAGCAGGTGCATCCAGCGCTGCAGCCACTGCGCCGGTATCAGGCCCTCGGCGTTACGCGCGGCCTCGGCCGCCAGCGCGGGCAAACGAAGCCCGGGCGGTGTGTTTTCCCACCGCAGGATGGCTTCAGAAAATGCACGTTTCATGTGCCAAAGGTGCAACATCGTCGCGTGGGTCCCGCGAACCGACGCCGGGCAGAGTACATTCGCACACCATGCATGCCAGAGACAGTTGGAACTTTCTGCGCAAACTCACCGGCCGTAAAATCCGCAACGGCCTGCACGTGCTTGCGAGCTACTACACCGGAAGGTTGTCGGGCAAGGTGGTGCACCCGGCGTGGCCGTTGAGCATCAGCATAGAACCCACCACGGCCTGCAACCTCGGCTGTCCGGAATGTCCGAGCGGGTTGAAACAATTTACCCGCCAGACCGGAAATGCCAGACCCGATGAGGTCAAACGCTGGCTCGACCAACTGGCTGACACAGTAACCTGGGTGAATTTTTATTTCCAGGGGGAGCCCTACATCCATCCGAATTTTCTCGACCTCGTGCGGCATGCGCACGGCCTGGGCATGTACACCTCCACCAGCACCAACGCCCACTTTCTATCTGAGACAAATGCACGCAAAACAGTAGAAAGCGGCCTTGACAGGCTGATCATTTCGGTGGATGGCACCACACAGGAAACCTATGCGCAATACCGCGTGCACGGCTCACTGGATAAGGTACTCGAGGGTACACGCAATTTGGTGGCTGCGCGCCGCGCACTGAATTCGCGCACCCCGCACCTGATTTTTCAGTTTCTGGTGGTCAGGCCTAATGAGCACCAGGTGCAGGAAGTCAGGAGACTGGCAAGGGAAATGGGGGTAGACGAGGTCAAACTCAAAACGGCACAGGTATATGATTACAGGAATGGTAATCCCCTGATACCGGAGCAGGAGAAGTACGCGCGTTATGCCATCCAGGCCGACGGGACCTACCGGATTAAGAACGAACTTGCCAACCACTGTTGGCGCATGTGGTCGTCTGCTGTAATCACTTGGGATGGCAAAGTGGTTCCCTGCTGCTTCGATAAGGATGCGACACACCAGATGGGCGACCTGAGGCAGGCAGATTTTGCCTCGGTGTGGAACAATGCGCATTACAGGAACTTTCGTGCTGCGCTGTTTCGCTCGCGGCAGGAGATAGACATCTGCGCCAATTGTAGTGAAGGCACAAGGGACTGGGCCGGCTAACAGCAATCACGCACGCGTTTAAGGCTTGGGCGGATAAAGCTTGTGTTGTGTGATATACGCCAGTACGTTGTCGGGAACCAGGTAGCGCGGTAATGCACCCCCGCGGAGCAGGCTGCGCACGAGGGTGGAGGAAATGTCTATCCGCGGCGCCTCGCAGATGTCCACATGGGGGCGCAGCAATTCAGGAAGGGTGGCTGGTGCCTGTGTTCGCGGGTACACCCGCAGGCGGTGGTGGGTCAGAATGCGTCCGTAGTCTTTCCAGTCGGTAAACTGTGCCAGCAGGTCCTCCCCGAGCAACAGCGAGAATTTACGGTCTGGATGCTTCGACCGCAGCACCCCGAGCGTGTCGGAGGTATAGGAGGGACGGGGCAAAGAAAACTCGAGGTCACACACCGACAGTTGCGCATTGCCGGCCACGGCAAGACGCGCCATGGCGAGCCGGTGTTGTTCGGGTGCAAGGTCTACGGCCCGTTTAAAGGGATTTTGCGGACTCACCACCAGCCACACCTCGTCGCAGCCTCCCCGGGTAATGAAATACTGCGCAACGATGAGATGCCCGAGATGAATTGGGTTAAACGAACCGAATAAAAGTCCGGTATTTTTCACGACGAAAGAAATTCGCGTACCTTCATAGCTGCCTGGTCGAGTGCATCCTGAAGAATGTCGTTGACAATAACCAGATCAAACCGCGGGGCATAGGCCATTTCCTTCTGGGCCTTGTCGAGCCGCATGGCAATTTTTTCATCGGTTTCCGTGCTGCGGTTTCTGAGACGGAAACGCAGGGTTTCTATGCTGGGCGGCTGAACGAAGATGGCCAGGGCGTTCGCTCCGAAATGTTTTTTAAGGTTGAGTCCGCCCACCACGTCTACGTCGAAGATTACGTTTTTACCCTGCGACCAGAAGCGTTCAATTTCACTTCGCAGGGTTCCGTAGTATTGGTCGCGGTACACTTCTTCCCACTCGATAAAGTCGCCCTTTTTCACGCGCTCAACGAATTCCTGCGGTGAAATGAAGTGATAATCATGGCCGTCCTTTTCAGCGCCGCGCCGGGGTCGGCTGGTTGCACTTACCGAAAAGGCGAGGTTGAGTTCGGGTATACCCAGCAGGTGATGCACCAGGGTGGTTTTGCCGGATCCGCTGGGCGCTGAGAATATGATGGCTTTACCTCCCATACTTTGAGTGCATCAAATGTACGCGCTGCCGTTGAAGATTCAGCGCTCAGAGCACATTGTTGATCTGTTCCTTGATTTTCTCAAGCTCGTCTTTCATCAGCACTACGAGGCGCTGCATATCGCTGTCGTTGGCTTTGGATCCTATGGTGTTGATTTCCCGCCCGATTTCCTGCGAGACAAAACCCAGTTTTTTACCCTGTCCTTCGCCGTCGAGTTCTTCCAGAAAGTGTTCGCAATTGGCCAGCAGGCGCTGGTACTCTTCGCTCACATCGAGCCTTTCGAGGTAATAGATGAGCTCCTGTTCGAAGCGGTTCGGATCGATCTTGTCAGGTGGAATAAGTTCTTGCAGGTTATTCATGAGTTTTTCCCTTGTGCGTCGACCGCGCTGCTGTATGGGTTGGTCCAGTGATTCGCGCAAGGCCATGATATTTTGAATGCGGAGCCTGAATTCGGCGTGCATTTTTTTGCCTTCCTGCAAGCGGTATTCGTCAAAGCGAAGAAAGGCTGCTTCTACGAGCTGCCTCACCGACTTCCACTCCTCTTCATCCAGCGCGGGGTTTTCGGGTTTCATGATGTCCGGAATGCGCATAAGCGCATTGAGAAAATCAGGCTCGGGCATGCCGGTTTGCTCCACCACAGTCTTCAGGTCATGGTAGTAGGCGACGAGCAGGTTTGCATTGATGCTGGTGCGCTTTTCTGCCTCCAGGCTTTCGTAGTAAAGCAGGGTGTCGGCTTTCCCGCGCAGAATAGACTCACCGAGAAACGACCGCAGTTCAAGTTCCTTCTCGCGGTAGATGCCCGGCATCCGGAGGTTGAGGTCGAGTTGTTTCGAGTTAAGTGAGCGAATCTCAACGGTAAATTTTTTTTGTCCGGCCTGGCCTTCCGCCTTACCGAATCCTGTCATGGACCTGAGCATATCTGAGAAAGATTGGTTCGGCTAAGGTAGGTGCTTAGAGCGTTGCAGGGTTTGTCTAACCCCGGCTGCACCGGCCGGCGTGCAGCCCTATCTTGCCCCCGCAATGGGTTTGCTTCCAAAAAAGAGTGCTCAAGCCTCACCCAAACGGTCGCTGGCGCGCCGCATCTGGCGCTTTTGCTGGAAGGCCACCGCAGGCTTTTTAGCAGTGACGTTTGTTTGGGTGCTGTTGTACCGGTGGGTCAATCCGCCGGTTACCTACCTGCAATGGCGCGAGTCGTGCCAGTGCCCTGAAGGGTCTGAATACCACAAAAAGTGGAATGACGAGGTTGCCCTCACCATGAAACTGGCTGTGGTGGCGAGCGAAGACAATAATTTCATGAAGCACAACGGCATTGACTGGGGTGCGGTGGAAAAGGCGCGCAAGTACAACGAGACAACGGGGAAGAAGAAGGGCCGCATGCGCGGAGCCAGTACCATCAGCCAGCAGACGGCAAAAAATGTATTTCTCTGGCCTTCGCGGTCCTATATCCGCAAAGGGTTTGAGGTCTATTTCACCTACCTCATAGAGTGGCTATGGCCCAAGGAGCGCATCATGGAGGTCTATCTCAATGTGATCGAGACGGGGCCGTGCAAATTCGGAGTGGAAGCCGCAGCGCGTGATTACTTCGGCGTCAGTGCCTCAGACCTGACTGCAGACCAGGCTGCCCTTATCGCTGCGTCGTTGCCTAATCCGAAAAAATATATTGCAGGAAAACCCGGCAGGTACCTCAGCAAGCGCAAGGGGCAGATTACGCGGCTGATGCGGTTGATCGGTTATGATTATTTTGAGCGATATGGCGGCACAGTGACCGATGAACAGCGCAAGGTGAGGGAGCAGGAGGTGGAAGAAAAAATCCGCGCGCTGCCCG
>DHLU01000215.1:4112-4522 GCA_002405435.1 Flavobacteriales bacterium UBA4660 | reverse complement strand
CCCCCTTCCTGCTGAAAAAAATGAACGTTAATATGGCGGTGCTCGATCAGGCACTGGACCGCATGATCTCCGGATTTCCCAAGGTATCGGGTGGACAGTTGTCTCTGTCAGCCGAAACCAATGCTGCGCTCAACCGTGCAGCGAATTTCCTAAAAGAATTCAATGATGAATATATCACGCTGGAACACCTGCTGCTCGCCATTGCTGAAGGCCGCGATCAGGCGAGCCAGATGCTTCGCGACAGCGGGGTGACCCAGAAGGACCTGAAAAAGGCCATTGCTGAGTTGCGCAAGGGACAGCGTGTCACGTCACATTCTCAGGAAGAAACTTACCAGGCCCTGGGGAAATACGCCAAAAACTTCAACAAACTCGCGCGTGACGGCAAACTCGATCCCGTCATCGGCCGCGAC
>DHLU01000215.1:2254-3986 GCA_002405435.1 Flavobacteriales bacterium UBA4660 | reverse complement strand
CGATCCCGTCATCGGCCGCGACGAAGAAATCAGAAGGGTGATGCAGATCCTTTCGCGCCGAACGAAAAACAATCCGATTATTATCGGCGAACCCGGCACTGGTAAAACCGCCATTGCAGAAGGCATCGCGCACCGCATCATCAACGGCGATGTGCCCGAAAACCTGAAGTCCAAGCAACTGTATTCGCTGGATATGGCTGCGCTGATCGCCGGCGCTAAATACAAGGGCGAATTTGAAGAACGCCTCAAGTCAGTAGTCAACGAAGTGCAGCAGAGCAACGGGGAAATTATTCTTTTTATTGACGAAATACATACGCTTGTGGGTGCAGGCGGCGGAGAAGGCGCCATGGATGCGGCCAACATCCTGAAACCGGCCCTGGCACGCGGAGAGTTGCGCGCCATTGGCGCTACAACACTCAATGAGTACCAGAAATACTTTGAGAAAGACAAGGCCCTGGAACGTCGGTTTCAGTAGGTCATGATCGATGAACCTGACCGCGAGGCAGCCATTTCCATCCTGCGCGGACTGAAAGAAAAATACGAAACCCACCACAAGGTGCAGATCAAGGACGACGCCATCATTGCCGCCGTGGAGTTGTCGCAGCGTTATATCACAGACCGCTTTCTACCCGACAAGGCGATAGATCTCATTGACGAAGCCGCATCAAAACTGCGCATGGAAATCAACTCCAAACCGCAGGAACTTGATGAGATTGAACGGCGCATTATGCAGCTTGAAATTGAACGCGAGGCCATCAAACGCGAAGGCAACCAGCCCAAACTCGATGAACTCAACCGGCAGCTGTCCGAATTAGGAGAAGAGCGCAATGCACTGGCCGCAAAATGGCAAAGCGAAAAAGACGTAGTCGAACAAATTCAACTGGCGAAACAAAAAATAGAAGACCTGAAAATGCAGGCCGACAACGCTGAACGAGAAGGAAACTACGGCCTGGTGGCTGAAATCAGGTACGGAAAGATCAAGGAGCAGGAACAAAACATCGACACCAACCGGGTAAAACTGCAAGAACTGCAGGCCGATAGCAAAATGCTCAAGGAAGAAGTAGATCCGGAAGAAATTGCCGATGTCGTGTCACGCTGGACAGGCATACCGGTAAAGGCGCTGGTGGAAAGCGAACGGGCCAAACTGCTGAGGCTCGAACTGGAGTTGGGCAAGCGTGTGGTCGGGCAGGCAGAAGCCATTCAGGCCGTGAGTGATGCCGTAAGACGCAGCCGCGCCGGACTTAGCGATGAGCGCAAGCCCATCGGCTCTTTCATCTTCCTGGGTACCACCGGAGTCGGAAAAACCGAACTGGCCAAGGCTTTGAGCGAATTCCTGTTCAATGACGAAAATGCCATGACCCGCATAGACATGAGTGAATACCAGGAGCGTCATGCCGTTAGCCGGCTGGTAGGTGCGCCTCCGGGCTATGTAGGCTATGACGAAGGCGGACAACTCACCGAAGCCGTTAGGCGTAAACCCTATTCTGTTATACTCCTCGATGAAATCGAAAAAGCCCATCCCGATGTGTTCAACATTCTGCTGCAGGTGCTTGACGATGGCAGGCTTACCGACAATAAAGGACGTGTAGCCAACTTCAAAAACACCATCATCATCATGACCAGTAATATCGGTTCGCAGCTGATTCAGGAAAACTACGACAACGCAAAGGATGTGCATGATGAAAGCCTGTTTGAGAAAACAAAGTCGGAGGTGATGACGCAGCTCAAAGGC
>DHLU01000215.1:0-2134 GCA_002405435.1 Flavobacteriales bacterium UBA4660 | reverse complement strand
AGAAAACAAAGTCGGAGGTGCTGACGCAACTCAAAGGATCGCTGAGGCCCGAATTTCTCAACAGGATTGATGAGGTCATCATGTTCACACCGCTTCAACGTAACCAGATTGAAGAGATTGTCAGGATGCAGCTCCACCTGCTCAACGAAAGGCTGCAGAAAAACGAAATCTCATTGGTGGTGACACCTGATGCACTGCGCTACCTCTCTGAAAAAGGCTATGATCCGCAATTCGGTGCACGCCCGGTGAAGCGTGTGATTCAGAAAGAGGTCCTCAATGAGCTCAGCAAATACCTGCTGGCCAGCAAGATTGACCGTTCACAGCCCGTTGTGCTGGATGTTTTTGACGGCCAGATTGTGTTCCGGAAACGGATTGACGAAGAGGAAGTGGTTGAGGTAGGCTGATCAGTCTCCTGCCCTTGTCCACCTATGCGAAAAGTGCATCAACGGCTCACCTGAATGCGCGCGGCGTGCATCCCATCGCGGTCCGCAACCTGCATGATGTATGTACCGGATGCGAGTCCGCTGAGGTTTACCTCATACCGGCCTGAAACAGCATTGACCTTAGGCGTGAGTACCCGCTTTCCTGCCAAATCAAGCACCGTTACGGCAGTGACAGCTCCGGGCGTTACCGGACTGAAATACACGATATCGCCGCTCACGGGATTGGGCCACAGCTGAAGCGTAAACAGACTGCGGTCAGCCACAGCAAGCGGTCCTTCACTTACGACAATGTTGTCGATGGCCAATTCATTACCGCCATTACCCGGACCCGTGGGCAGATCCGGATTGTAGGGCTGGGTCCAGTTGCGAAATGCGATATATACCGTCTCGCCTGCATAATCCGCCAGCGAAATCTCATGCGATGTCGGTGCATCCACTTCTCCTTCAGCGCCGGTATCAAAGACGGGCATCAGAAGAACAAAATCTTCAATGGTATTTCCCGTGGTGGAAACAAATACCTGGTACTGGTCGCGGAAATTTCCACTGCTTGTAATCGCCATACCCAGCCACGACAGATAGGGATTGCTTCCCAGTTCAACAGCGGGAAGCACCATCCAATCATCTGAAGGTCCTGCATCTCCGACATACCAGCTCACGCTGAAAGCACACGATCCACCAGGAAATCCCTGCGCAGTGATGGCCTTGATGGTCCAGGCACTGTCTGTCATATTCGCCAGGTCGGGATCATCGGGCACCAGCCCGTCAAGGTTGTACAAGGCAACGCCGGCCGGCATCTGACCGGCACTGAAATCTTCGGAGTAAATCACCTGGGCGCGCAGCGCTGTCAGCGAAAGGGCGCAGAAGAAAAGCATTAGAGTAGTCTTCATAGGTCAGAGAATTTTTTTCGGGCAAAGGTTAAAATAATGACCTGTGAATTATTCATCCTCCTCGAATTTCTTTTACTATTGCATCATGTTCTGTATGACAGGTACATATTTCACCGGAAAACTTCCGTTCAAGCCCATCCACAGGTATGGCTTGCAACCGGTCTTTAACTGTTAGCGGAAGCTCTTTCCGTTTAGGGGGTATCCCGCGGATGCCCAGTTTCCCCTTGTTATCTTTCAACCCATTATAGCTATGTCTATTCGACGTATTTTACTTTGTATATCGGTACTGGTATCCGGCTTTACCGGTGCACAGGTGATTGTGAGCGGCACGGTATCCGACGCGGCATCTGGCGAAACCCTGCCAGGCGTTCAGGTAATAGCTTTGCGCTCCCCATCAGGCGCCATCACCGGCCTCGACGGCTCCTTCCGGATTGAAATAAAAAGCGCTGAATTCAGCCGCGACTCGTTGCGGTTCGTGTTAACCGGGTATGAATGGCTTACCCTGCCCGTGGCCGGCCGTAATCGCGTGGATGCAGCCCTCTCCGAAAAAGTCACCGAACTCGGAGAAGCCACCGTGACCGCCATCGGCGTGAGAAGGGAAAAGAAAAAACTGGGCTATTCCGTAACTGACGTGACCGGAGAAGAACTGAATAAAAGTGGCGAACTCAGCGTAGTCAACGCAATCAACGGCAAGGTTGCGGGTGTACAGGTAACTTCATCAAGCGGCAGTCCGGGGGCCAGCAGCAGCATCGTGATTCGTGGATACTCCTCGATAGACGGCAGCAACCAGCCCCTGTTCGTTAT
>DHLU01000070.1:6065-15308 GCA_002405435.1 Flavobacteriales bacterium UBA4660 | reverse complement strand
TTGACAGGTATTCGATTTACAGGGTATCTTTATCAAAGAGTTGGTATCCACTGCCCCAGATTTCATTGTCTGCGTTGAACATCCACTCCTCGATCTGTTGTGACTTTTCACCGCTCCTCAGCCACTTGCCCTCAAGGCGGTGAATGTCGAATTGCCCGGAAGGTGATTCCAGACAGGCACTGAGGACGGAGGCCACGACCACGAAGAGGAAAACCCTTAACATCTCATGTGCGAAAATAACTTTTACAGCACGCCCGCGCCAAGCAGAAGGGAAAAAATTACCAGCGACACCAAAACAAACTGCTGCACAAACTTCAGGGTTTGCTGCTGCATATAGCGGTTGCCGAGGTAGGCTCCGGTGAAGGCCGCCACGGTGGCCAACACAACCGGCTGCCACGCGAGGGTCTTCCAGGCCGGACCCATCTGCTGGCCATAGACGGCAATGCGTGACAGGTCGACCAGGCACGCGCAGACCACCCGTGTGCCCATAAACGCTTCCTTGCTCAGTCCACTTTTGAGCAGGAAAGCACTGCGCAGCGCCCCCTGGTGGCCACTCAGCCCGCCGAAAAAACCGCTGAGGAGACCGCCTGCAGGCAACAAGGCCGGTGGCAGCCTGAGCACCTTGAAGGCGGGAAGAATTTCCAGTATGGAAAATACCAGGATCAGTATGGCGATGGTCAGTTCAAAGACCGTGACTTCAAAAAACGCACTGCCCCAATGCCATGTGTAGAGTGTTCCGGTTTGCCCGAGCCAGCTGAGCAGAAAAGCGCCGGCCACCGCACCCACTATACTCGTAAGTCCAAAACGAATCACCATCGACCGGTCGGCGAATTTTCCGACGAGCCAGAGTTTAAACACATTGTTGAGCATATGCACTACGGCGGTGGCGGCTATGGCCAGCGGCAGAGGAAAGAGCAGTGAAAACGCAGGCAAGAGCAGCGTGCCGAGGCCAAAGCCCGAGAAAAAACTGAGAAAGGCACCAACGAGCGCTACCGCGCTTACTACCCATAATTCCATGACACAAAATTGCGCAAGGAAGGAGGCTACTTAAAATAAAATCCGTTTGTTCCAATACCGGCCTGCATCTCTGTAAGCACAGCACCGGCAGCCGAATGCTGGCGCACCAGCGAGGGCGAGATAAAATCAGAAATACCGGCAGTCCAAAGGGCACCGCTGACCGGATGCACGCCAATGCCCTGATGCTGCCCACTGATGACCAGCTCGGGTGTTATTTCATCCGCATCCGTATCTATGCTGTACACGCCGTTGTTTTCGATAAAAATCTTGTCACCGCCTCCGCTGACGGCCATCCGCAGGGGATGATCGCCCAGCGCTCCTACCTGCACACTGTCTGTGATGGTGAAGCTCTCTCCGTCAGCCACAAAGAGGTACGCCGGCGAGTGCCCGGTAACATTCCAGTCGGCGTCGTAGTAGGTCTGTCCCTGGCAGAGAATCCACACCCGGCCAATCATGTCCACCGCGGCCTGTACCGGCCGATGCGCTATCTGCAGCGTTGCCGCTACGGTTAGGGTCGTCAGGTCAATCACGGTCACGGTGCTGTCGAGAACCCAGCCTCCGCTGTTGCAGACGAAGAGATTGTTTCCGTTCACCGCCATACCTTCAGGCCCCTTTCCCACGGGTACCGAGGCAATCTCGCTGTAGGCAGAAAGGTCAATAACCTTTACCTCCCCGGCACTGCTTCCGTTGGTCACTACGGCCCTGTTTCCCGCTACCACTTCAATAGCTCTCGGATAGCTGAATCCTTCCATGGCCGTTACATGCCGAAAGTCGCTCAGCATAAAAACTTCAATTTTTCCTGAGCCATTCAGCACGGCGTAGCCCTTGTCACCGGATGTGGTAAAAGACTGCAACACATCGCCAAGCGGAAATCCGTTGGCATCGAGAAAGGGGTCTATGGTAAGAACTCCTTCGTCAGACAGATGCGAGATGGAAGCATTGCCGGCGAGGAATGCACCTTCGTTCAGCAGATAGGTGCCGGTTGCAAAGTCAGCGACGGACTCCGGCTCATCTTTTTTGCAGGCCACAAGGATGGTCATGGCCAGCGAAACACAACACAGTCGGTGTTTCATTGTGGGATTTTATTGGGGTGTTTGTATTGAATGCTGATTCCGGTTCCTATAACCCTGCCGGGCATGGCGTAGGCTCTCACGGATTGGTATTGCGTGTTGGAAAGGTTGCTGACAGACAGCAGGAAGGACAGCGCATACCTGTCATTCTCCCAGCGGTACGAGACCTGCGTGTCAACGGTGGTGTATGCAGGCAGCGTGTTGATGAAATCGTAGTAGCGGGCTGCGCAGTAATACAATGCATATTGAAAATTCCAACGGCCGAATGCCACTTCATGCGCGCCCGATAACACATGACGCGGCGTGTACCAGGCTTGTGACCACGACGCAGCCCCTTCCCCCTGACTCACGCGTGCGTCAGCGAGGGCCCAGGTAACCTGCCAGCGCGAAGTCAGTCGGCGCCGGTATTCCAACACTAAGCCAGCTTCCGCATTCCACGACTGCAATTTCCTGATGTTGCGCGGCGACCACGAAAGCCCTTCTGCGGGTAACCACTGGATAAAATTGTCGGCCGTACGCCGGGTGAACTTGCCCAGCCACTCCCATTGCCAGCGTGCAGACAACGACCGCAGCCAGCGAAGCGAAAGTGAGAGCGACCGCGCCTGCTCGGGCTGCAGCGTTTCGTTGCCGCCCGGCCTCCAGTATAATTCGTTGAAGTCGGGCAGACGGCTATGGGCACTGGCCGCAGCAAGCACATCGAGCCCGGTCATCCGGCTATGGGCCTGGTAGCGGTAGTAAAAGCCTGTAGTATTGGCGTGCAGGCGATCGCGCCATTCACCGCCGGTTCTCACGCCTGCGGTGTGGCCGCCAGCGCGGCGCGAGACGCCCACGGCATAACGCGACCTCGACACGCCTGTGCCACCGCCGCTGTAATTGTCGGTGATAATCTGCACTGCACCCGGTTCGACCATCAGGGAAGCCTGCCAGCGTGGAGACAGATACTCCGTTTCTGACCGCACGTAGCCCTGACGGGTTTTCATGCGAGAGTCAATCTCAGCAACGGCATCAGCGCCCGCGCTGCGGTAATGCCAGCCATCAGACCACAGGCCACCTGAAAGGGTGTGAGAGAAACGGCCATAGCGCTGTTGCCAGCTGAGGTGCACACGTGTAAAGCCATCTTCCTGCCGGGCCTGTGCAGGCAGGCTTGTGCCCATGGGCAACGGAATTTCCGCGCGCGCATGCTGCGACCAGAGGCTCACCTGCAGGGCCGCGCGCTCACCCAGGTCAAGCTGTCCGCGGTGCATGATGCCCCGCGAGAGGGCATTGTTGTGCGTCTGCCGGATCCACGGACGGCCTGCCCTGAGGTCATCGCGGTAGGCGAAATCATTGTTGCAATGCTGGTAAAAAAAGCGTGTATCGTGCCGATAGCCGCCCCGCTCTCCGCCGGCCTGTCCGCCAATCCAAAGGTTCTGCAGTGAATTGCCTCCTGCCTCCAGGCCGGTGCGGCCGGTATGCGCCGGACCATCGGGCAATGCAATGGTGAGTCCTGCTGCAGGCCACTCACGCAGCTCTACGTGGTCAAAAAAGAAGGCGGGAATGCGCGACACATCCGCCGAGCCGGCTGCAGGGGCATTTACGGGCATGCCTTGCCAGGTAACAGCTACATGGTCTGCACCGGTACCGCCTATGCCCATGGCCGCTGAAAGTCCCGGAGGACCATATTGGTTGATGTACATCCCGCGGCGGCGGAGCGCGCTGCTGATGTCGTTGTAGGGCCATTGCGTGGCTGTCTGCGCAATGCCCAGTCTGTCTGCTTCCACCGAGGCAACGACACAAACCGTGTCTGTCTTCAGCTCGGGCATAGCGGGGCCGGGCTGAATGGAATCTACTGACCAGACAACCGCAACGAATGAGCCCGATATAGAAAATATTTCCACCATTATACACTGCGGTTTCTTCCCGAACCGCGCGTTATCGCTGTGGTGACAGGCAGGTTTTCTGACTTACGCCCTGGACTTCGCCTTCCCCCTTTCGGAGTGGCTTGTAGAAGAAGACCGGTGTCGGCGCTTACAGCTGCGGGAACAGTTCCGGATTCGCACCGGATTCCCTTTTAACCACCTGCATGGAGGTGGCACCTTTCACGGCACGAAAATAAGTGAAACTTCAGTGTCGCGTGAACCGCAGCAGTACAAAGGTTAAGCCTGGCAAGCGCGCGGTAAACGGAGATCATCGGTCCTTCAGCCCCTGACAAAAACCAGGGTGAAGGCGTCAGAGGATTTCGGTGCATAGCGATAACCGTTTTCAGCAAATTCCTTCAGCCCTTCAGGCTTATCAATGCGGTGACGGATGATGAACCGCGCCATCATGCCCCGCGCCAGCTTGGTATACGTCTGCACAGCACGTAAGGTAGCACCCTTTTTTTCCATGAAGTCGCATTGGTACACCTTGCGCCCGCCGAGGAAGGGCAATACGCTGTCTGCATATTCGGCCGATGCGAGATTCATCACGGGTTCGGTGGTTGTGAGGTCTGAGAGGAGGGTCTTTGCGATGCGGTCGCCCCAAAACGCATAGAGGTTTTTGGCATTGGCCGACGGCGCAAAACGCGTACCCATCATCAACCGGTACGGCTGCACCAAATCGAGCGGCCTGAGCAGGCCATAAAGTCCGGAGAGAATGCGCAGGTGGCGCTGGGCAAAGGCGAGCTCTTCTGCACCGAGCGAAGTGGCTTCCAGTCCGCGGTAGACCTCTCCGCGAAAGAGCAGCACAGCCTGAATGGCGTTGGCGGGATGAAACGGCGGAGACCACGCCGCAAAACGCGCATGGGTTTCTGCGGCGAGTTCGCCGGAAACGGACATGAGCGCAGCCAGTTGCTCCGGCCGGAGGGCGCGGAGGGGTTCAACGAGTTTGGCCGCTTCGGGCAGCAGCCGCGGCTGGGTGAATTCGAGGTGCGGGTAGTGCACCTTTTCTTCCATTCGTTTGGCGGGTGAAATCAGGGTAATCATATCAGATACTGCTTCGCCAGCGGGTCAAAAGGATATAGCCGCAGCAAGCCGTCACGGCTGCGGATATGGCATAACCCAGTGTGTTTCCGTAAATCAGGAAGCCCACGCCAAACAACGCGGCATAGACAGCTACGCAACCGAGAAACACGCTCATCACCTGGGTACCCACGCTGTTGCCTGGCCTGGCCGTATAGTCGGGCGCAAATCTTCTCCAGCCCCTGCCGGAGGGCTTTATGAGCGTGTAGAAGCGGGCGAGTACCTCAGCCGATGTAGGTGGAGTCAGCCAGGTAACCAGCAGCCAGCAAAGCGTCGTGAGCACCACGGTCACAATGAGAATCACCCAATCCGGCCAGTCAGGTTTAAAAAGGTAAAAGGCGACTGCAATCAGCAGTGAGGAAGCCATACCGGCGATTTCCGTATAGGCGTTGATGCGCCACCAAAACCAGCGCAGGATAAAGATCAGGCCGGTGCCCGCGCCCACGGACAACAGGATATTGAAGCCCTCGCCGGCATTCTGGATGCGGGTAGAAAGCAGCGCGCCGAGTAGCATGAGCACCACCGTTGAGAGGCGGGCTACATTAATCTGTGCCTGGCTATTCGCTTTCGGGTTGATGAAGCGCAGGTAGACATCGTTCACTACGTAGCTACTACCCCAGTTGAGGTGTGTTGCAATGGTGCTCATAAAGGCCGCAATAAGCGAAGCCATGATGATGCCGCGCAGTGGACTTGACAGGTGTGTAAGCATGGCCGGATAGGCAATATCATGTCCGATGACCGAGGGGTCGGCACCGGGGAAGGCCGCAGCGATATCGCTGACCTGAGGGTATAACACAAGGCTGGCAAAAGCAACGAGAATCCACGGCCAGGGACGCAGCGCATAATGCGCAACATTAAACAGCAGCGTGGCGCCAACGGCGTGTTTTTCATTCTTCGCACTGAGCATGCGTTGGGCCACATAACCGCCTCCGCCGGGTTCTGCACCCGGATACCAGACACTCCACCACTGCACCGCCAGGGGCACAACAAACAGGGGCATATAGACGTCGGGATTGGAAAAATCGGGAAGCAACGACATGCGGGATGCCACTTCGGGATGCGACAGCAGATTATCCAGCCCGCCGATTTCAGGCAGGTGAAGTATTTCCACACTGGCCCAGATGGCGCCGACGATGGCCAGGATGAACTGAAAAAAATCAGTCCACAGTACCCCGGCAAATCCGCCAATGGCGCTATACACCACCGTAACGGTACAAGCAATCCACAGCGTCTGTGCGGGAGAAAGGCCGAGCATCACCGAACCGATTTTAACCGCCGCAAGGCAGACGGTAGCCATGATGATCACATTGAAGAATACACCGAGGTAAATGGCGCGGAACCCGCGAAGGAAGGCGGCGGCTTTTCCCGAATAACGCAATTCGTAAAACTCCAGGTCAGTGAGCACGGCACTTCTGCGCCAGAGCCGCGCATAAACAAAGACGGTGAGCATACCGGTCAGCAGAAATGCCCACCACGCCCAATTGCCCGCGACACCATTTCTCCGCACCAGGTCGGTGACGAGGTTGGGGGTATCGGCTGAAAACGTGGTAGCCACCATGGAAATTCCCAGCAACCACCAGGGCATCGAACGTCCGCTGAGAAAAAATTCAGATGCACTGTCGCTTGATTTTCTCGATACGGCCAGTCCGATCAGCAATGAAATCAGGAAGTAGGCACCAATGATAATCCAGTCTGTAGTGGTGAGCAGCATGAGGCAAATATGAACAAATCACGCCTACCGCAACCGAATGGAGCGCATCATTCTCTCCCCTGCACCGCCGGGAGCGGCAAAACAACGGCTCCTTCACGCGCCTGCCGCGGGTGCCGGCGATTCAGGTGTATCTTCGCTCCAAACTGCCAGCATGCCCTTTAATTCAGTCTTTGGTTGGGTAATCAAAAAGCGCCTCCACCAGATGGAACTTTTCATGAAGTATCCCGTGGAAGTGCAGCATGAATTGCAGCAAAGGCTCGTCGACGAGGCAGCCCTGACGCAGTTTGGACTCGAGCACAAATTTTCAGACTTGCGCACCCTGGACGCATTCAAAAAGGCGGTTCCGGTAAGAAAGTATGAAGACATTAAACCCTATATCGACCGTCTGCGCGAAGGCGAGCAGAATGTGTTGTGGCCGTCGCGGCTTAAGTGGTTTGCCAAAAGCAGCGGCACCACGGACGACCGCAGCAAGTTCATTCCCGTGAGCAGGGAGGCGCTCGAAGAATGTCATTATAAGTGCGGAAAAGATTTGTTGGCACTTTACTACCGGGAAGTGCCTCAGGCAGGCCTGTACAACGGAAAACATCTCGTACTCGGCGGCTCCTCGAAGATCAATCCATTTAACACAAGTGGCTACACCGGCGATCTTTCGGCCATCATTATCCGCAACCTGCCGATCTGGGTTGAGGTTAAACGCACACCCTCGCGGGATATCGCGCTGATGGACAACTGGGAGGAAAAGATCGAAGCCATGGCCCGCAGCACCGTGCTGGAAGACGTGACCATGATAGCCGGCGTACCCTCGTGGACACTGGTGTTGCTGAAGCGGATCCTCGCACAACAACAGGTGGATTCCATCTACCAGATCTGGCCCAACCTCGAACTCTTTGTGCATGGCGGGGTGAGTTTCAAACCCTACCGGACGCAGTTTGAGCAACTGCTGGGTCCGCGCATGAACTACCTCGAAACCTACAATGCGAGCGAGGGGTTTTTCGCCCTGCAGGACCGGCTCGACCGCGACGACCTGTTGCTGATGCTTGACTACGGCATCTTCTACGAGTTTATGCCGGTAAGCGAATGGGAGAGCAGCCATCCGCGCACGGTAGGCCTGGCCGACGTAGAACTTGGACAGCACTACGCCATTGTGATTTCTACCAATGCAGGTCTGTGGCGTTATGTGCTGGGCGACACGGTGAAGTTCACATCCCGTTACCCCTTCCGCATTCAGGTCAGCGGGCGCACCCGCCATTACCTCAATGCCTTCGGTGAAGAACTTATGGTGGAGAACTCCGACGAAGCCCTTCGGGCCGCCTGCGCGGCCACCGGCGCCCAGGTGGCCGACTATACCGGCGCGCCGGTGTACATGTCGGATGCCAATACCGGCGGACACGAGTGGCTGATCGAATTTGACCGCGAACCCCAGGACCTGGCCCTGTTTACTGAACTTTTTGACCGCAGGCTGCGGGAAGTGAACTCCGACTACGATGCCAAACGTTCCTTTGACTATGTGCTGCGCGCCCCGGTGGTACGCACCCTTCCCCCTGGCACCTTTTACCAATGGCTGCGCGAGCGGGGTAAATTAGGCGGTCAGCATAAGGTGCCGCGCCTCAGCAACGACCGCAAACTGATAGAAGAGGTATTGAATTTGCTAAAGATTCCCTCATGAGGTGGATCCTGGCTATTGTGCTGATGTCTTTTGGCTGGCCTGAGCGGCTGCCCACCAAGGCGCGCGATTTCACTTTCGACCGGCTCAGCAATGGCTACCTGGTGTACGATACCTATGTGGACAAGTATGACCCGAACGGCAAATTGCTCTTTCGCACGGGAGACCTCAACTTCGGACCTATCTCATCCTTTGATGCCACCGACCCGCTCAAACCCTTCATCTTTTTCCGTGACCAGGGCATCCTCTGTCCGCTCGACAACACCATGAGCCTGCAGGGCCCCACCCTTTTTCTCTACGCCTCAGATTTCAGTCAGGTAGACCTGGTGGCGCGGGCCATTGATGGCCAGTACTGGTGCTGGGACGGACTTCAGAATGAACTGGTCAAAGTGGACGGCACCATGCAACGGATATCTTCCACCGGCAACCTGTCGGCCCGGCTCGGTCTCGCCCTGCACCCTCACCAGCTGGTGGTAGTGGAAAACCACGTCTGCCTGGCCGACAGCGTGCACGGACTGCTCGTTTTTGACTTTATGGGCAACTACAGTTCGCAAACAAAACTACCCCACGGCGCGCGCCTTCAACCCGACGGAAAAACCCTGCTGGTGCTGACCCGGGAATCTGTAGCCCGCCTCGATCCGGCCAGCCCCCTTGCCGGTCTCGGTGCTTCCCGGGCGATGGCTGTCCCCGAAGGAGCCAAACTTTACAGAGGCCGCATGTTCTGGCTGGAAAACGGCGCACTCAACTCAGAGGCGTATTGAGCAACGGGTTATCAACATTCAGCCCTGTGCACCATTCGTTTTG
>DHLU01000070.1:0-5885 GCA_002405435.1 Flavobacteriales bacterium UBA4660 | reverse complement strand
GGTTATCTTTTCTCGGAAAGTGAATCGGTACTGACAGCCTAAACAATGCACATTGCTATCGCCGGTAACATAGGTTCGGGAAAAACCACCCTGACCACCCTGCTCGCCAAACACTACAAGTGGCAGCCGCACTTCGAAGAGGTAGATGACAACCCCTACCTGATTGACTTTTACAAAGACATGCACCGGTGGTCATTCAACCTCCAGGTCTATCTCCTGAAAAGCCGGTTCCGGCAAATTACCACGCTCAACAAGAGCGGTAAGAAGATCGTTCAGGACCGCACCATTTATGAGGACGCCCACATCTTCGCCCCTAACCTGCATGCCATGCGGCTTATGACTACAAGGGACTTTGAAAATTATCAAGACCTTTTTGAGCTGATGGATGAGTTCATCACGCCGCCAGACCTGTTGATTTACCTGCGCGCCACAGTTCCCGCACTGGTGGAAAATATCCAAAAGCGCGGCCGCGAATACGAGGAAGCCATTCGGCTCGATTACCTCAACCGCCTCAACGAACGCTATGAGGCATGGATCAGCACCTACAACAAGGGCAAGTTGCTCATCGTGGATGTTGACACCAACAAGTTTCACGAAAAAGCGGAAGACCTGGGAAAAATAATATCCGGAATCGACAGCCAACTGCACGGCCTGTTTAAATAGCACAGCACCTTCGCCTTGTGCCCGGCGGCCTTGCGCTGTGCGCTGACTTCCCTTTGACACATCCGAAAAAAAAACGTCGCCCTCGGGCGACGTTTCTGCTTTCCCCTTTTGGGGAAAAGCCATGTTTTTTTGTTCTTAGGCCGTAACCGGCTTCACTGCAGCGTCTGACGCTGACTTACCACCCTTGGAAAACCAGCGGTGGAAGTCGACCACAATGGGGGTCGCAATAAATAGCGTGGAGTAAGAACCGCTCACCACGCCGACAATCATTGCGAAACAGAATCCGCGGATATCATCGCTTCCGAAGATGAACATCACCAGCAGGGTCAGCAATACCGTCATGGAAGTATTGATGGTACGACCCAGGGTGCTGTTCAGGGCGTCGTTGATGGTGGCCTTCATATCATCGCCCCTGCGGTTACGCAGGTATTCGCGGATACGGTCGAAGATAACCACCGTGTCGTTGATCGAGTAACCGATTACCGTAAGGATGGCGCCGATAAAGGCCTGGTTAACCTCCAGCGAAAACGGAACGATACCGTTGAGGAGCGAAAATGCCGCCACCACCATCAGGGCATCGTGGGCCAGGGCCACTATGGCACCGAGCGCGTAGTTGGCCATGCGGAACCGGATAAACACATAGAAACCTACGAGCAGCAGTCCGATGATAGAGGCCCAGATGGCTTCTTTCCTGAAGTCGTCAGACATAGTGGGATCCACCTTTACACTTGAGATAATTTCAAAACCAACACCCGCTGAGGAAAGGGCCTCAGTGGTTTTGTCAAGCACCTGCTTTTCCACGTCCTCAGCATCGCTGCTGATCAGGTAGTTGGTCACGATTTTGTAGTTGCGTCCGCTGTTTTCAATACTCTGCACGGTGAGGCCGCTTGACTGACCGCCCGCCGAATACGCCGATCCCAATGCGGTGCGCAGTGCGTCGGCATCCACATCACTGTCAAAGGCGACATTGAACGAGGTACCGCCGGCGAAGTCAACGCCCATGTTGAAGGAAGGATTGCGCACGGCCATCGAAACAAAGCCAGCACCGATGATCACCAGAGAAATCACATAAAACACCTTGCGCTTGCCGACGAAATCGTAGTTGACATTGGTAAACCAGTTTTTGGTGATGTTGCTTGCAAAGCTGATCGGACGCTTGTTTTCCAGCCTCCGGTAGAGAATCAGCCGCGCCACCACAATGGCAGTAAAAAGGGTAGTGAAAATACCGATGATGAGCGTTGTGGCGAAGCCTTTGATCGGCCCTGTACCCACCACAAACAGCACAATACCGGTGAGCAGCGTGGTGGCATTGCCGTCGATGATCGCGGAAATAGCCTTGATGAAACCATCGCGCATGGCAGGCTGCACGGCCTTGCCCATACGAAGTTCCTCCTTTACGCGCTCATAGATCAGTACGTTGGCGTCTACAGCCATACCCATGGTCAGCACGATACCTGCAATACCCGGCAGCGTAAGTGAACCGCCGCAGGCAATCAGGGCCCCCATCATGAAGAAGAGGTTGGCGATCAGGGCTGCGTTGGCGGCAAGACCCGCCCAGGCATAGTAGAAAATCATATAGAGCAGAATCACCGCGAAGGCGATGATAAAGGCCCAGATACCGGATGATATGTTCTTTTCTCCCAGGGTAGCGCCTACGGTAACCTCATCCAAGATGGTGATGCGCGCCGGCACTGAACCCGCCTTGAGCAGACCTGACAGGTCGTCGGCCTCCTGAATCTGGTCTTAGATAGGACCGTTGCCAAAACTGATCTGTGAACGTCCGTTGGGAATAGGCTCATTCACATTCGGAGCGCTGTAGACCAGGTCGTCCATCACAATGGCAATCGGGCGCTGGTTGTCGGCCGCTGCTTTTTCGGTCATTTTTTTCCAGACCGGGGCGCCTTTGGAGGCATCCATGGTGAGGTCAACAATGGCCTTGCCTTCGTAAATATCGCGGCCGGCAGAATTGATCACGCTGCCGTCCAGCGGGGCTATTCCTTTTCCGGATTCATCCTTAATGGCATAGAGGCGCACGGCATTGCCCTCAGCCTGGGCGCCCCACAGCAGGCGAATGTCTTTGGGCAGGAAGTTGCGCGCCACCGGACCTGCCAGCATGCGGTTTACTTCAGCGGTATCCTTCACGTTGGCAATGGCTACCATACACTGGTCGATACCGGTGCTGCGGTCCATGGCGAGCATAGGGCCCAGTTTCGTGAGCAGGGGGTTTTTCTTGCGATCTTCTTCGGTGAGTTCTTTCTTTCCCTCTGCGGCCTCATCTTCTTCTGCGGCCGTGCTGTCGGCATCTGCACCGGCTGCCAGCGTGGTATCGGCCGCCGCAGCGGTTGTATCGGACGCGGTGAGTTGCGTCAGTGACGAATCCGCCGCAGCAGTATCCTTGTCACTCACAAACAATTCAGGGTAAAGGGTTTTGGCAATGCTGTCGTTGATGGCCTGCCATAATCCGTAGAGTTCAGAGCTCTTGTAGGTAGGCCAAAATTCGAGGTTGGCCGTAGTCTTCAGTTTCTTGCGCACATCTTCGCGGTCGTCCACACCCGGCAATTCGACCACAATACGGCCAGAAACCGATTGCTTTTGCACGTTGGGCTGGGCCACACCCAGGTTGTCAATACGCTTTTTGATGATGTTTTCCGTATTCCTGATGGCGTTATCGGCTTCCTTGCCAAGCACATCAAGGACCTCGTCGTCGGTGGCATTCATCGGGAAGAGGTCGCTGCTCTTGCTCATGCTGAATACACGCCACAGGGGATAGCCAGCATTCTGTTCCTTCCACGCTTGCTCAAACAGCGCCATGTACGAGGAGGAAGATCGTTTCTGCATCTCCGAAGCCTTCTTGAGGGCAGCATTGAAATTCGGGGCTTCGCTGCGTTCACTCAGGCCCAACAGCAGATCGGCAATGGATACCTCGAGGGTAACGCTCATGCCGCCCTGAAGGGCAAGCCCCAGGTTCAACTGGTTCTTTTTTACGTCCCGGTAGGTGTTGCCCAGCACAGGATAGATCTTGGCCTCTGCGCTGTCGCGGAGGTAACTCTTGGTTACCGCCAGTATGGCTGAATCCACCTGAACATCAGAACAGTCGGACTTGCGGATGGAGGCAACATAGGCAACGGCGTATTCCCTGGCCCCTTTTTCGAAGCGGGAGGAAACGAAGGAAAGTGAGAAAAAGTAGAGCGTGGCAAGCCCAAGCAAAATCACAAAAAACCACAGGATTCCTTTATTCTGCATGCATCATTGAGTTTTGGTAGAAGCCCCGAAAAAAATTCAAGGGCGGCAAATATAACGAACCGGGGCAATTGTATCCGCGGGAGAATACGCGCCGGAATCAGAAATTGACATCAGAATAATTTACGCGCTGCTGAAGCTTGAGGTCTTGCAGCATACCGGCCTTAATGTTGAGCTGCACCATGTAGCTCCGCCACTGACCGAAGGGAATCCACTGGGCCTGAAACTCCCAACAATGGAGATCCCAGTAAAGCATGAGCTGTGTGGTGTTAAGTTCCTCTCTTACAAAGTCATAGCCCGTATTGACACTCAGGGTCCAACGGTCCAGTAGGGTAAAGCTGAACCCGGCATCCACCCCGTGCTGGGCTACGGCAAGGCTATCGCCCTGACTGAAGGTACTAAACTGATTGTCAAACTGTACCGAATAATTAAGGCGGAAATTCCACGGCTGGTTTCGTGGCGCGTCTCGGGGCTGGCCGTCTTCATTGGCTTGCTGCCGCTGGCCGGTGCCTCCGGCCCAGGAGGTGCCGATGCTCAGGGCGGTAGACTCCATGCGCAATAGCCCCTTGCCATTGTCATAGAGGTATTGGTCGATGCGCTTTCCGCTGCGGTCGCGGTCGTAAAGTGAGTAGGAGGACCCATAGCTGAGGTCTATGCGGCCGGCGATAGTCGTAAACGCATCGAAATTGATATTGCTCCAGTGCAGTGAATCCGCCAGCAGGTTGCGGCGCAGCGAGGTCCTGAAACCATCGATAACCGAAATTTTCTTGTACTGGACCTTGGCCGAACTACGGTCGCGAACCTTGGCCTCCAGGTTTTGTAAGATGTTGAAATTCAAGCTACCGGCCTCTACGGAGTTGCCAGGGCGAAACCGGGCGGCATCAAACCGGGTGAAGGCAGTGGGCGCCAGGTCATTACCCAGGAAAGCGAAGGCCCTTTCATCGGCAAAAGGCTGGTAAGACAGCCCGCTGTTGAGGTTGATCACGTGCCTGAGGGCCTTCAGGTAGCCCGCCTTGCGAAAGGTGTACATGCCGTAGAAACGGGTGCTGGCTGTAACGGCGGCATTCCAGCGCAGCGCCTGCTCAAAACCGGGCACAGTATCCAGCACCGACAGGCCTTCGGCATTATACCGCTGCTGTACCCGGCGAAAGGCATTGAACCAATTGGCCGAGACCGTTGGGTTAATGGTGACCGCCCCGCTGAGTACTTTAAAGGACGCAGACGTGTTGGCCGTGTGCTGCATACCGTTGTCGGCGCGGCGGACAAGTGCTCCGATCCGGTTTATGGCAAATACCGAATCGCCGGCGCTGACTGCATTTTCAAACCGCATGTTGTAGTTAATACCGACCTTGTTGTTGAGCTTTTCGCGGAGTGCGGCATTTTTGCTCAGCAGGCCCAGGGGGAGGTTGACGCGGTTCATGCCGAATGTGACAGCCGGGAGCAGCACATCCACCGCCCTTGTAGCCGTATTCTGGGTATGGCGTGCCGTGACGTCAAGCAAAAAGGGGCGGTTGTTCCAGGTTCGGCTCCAGCGCAGTGCCGAACTCAGCGTACCGGTGAGAAACTCATCGCGGGAACTGCTGAGGTTGTTGCGAAAATTGTCGCTGGTACCCAGGTTGACATTGGCGGAAAACTGCCGACCGGGCCGGGCCTTCGCATCCTGACGGTGGTTCCATTTGACGTTGAAATCGCGCAACCGCCTGAAGTCTGGCAGTTCCTCGAAGCCAAACCGGTTGACGGAATAGCTGAGGTCAAACCCGCCGTTGAACCGGTAGAGCTTGCGGTAACGGGTGGAATTGTAGACCCGCCAGGAGCCCCGTGAATAGAGGTCAACTTTTAGCTGGGTATCTGCATAAGGCGGCAGGGGGATATAATAGCCCAGTCCCTTCAGGAAGTAACCCTGCCGCTGGCCGTTGCCGTAGCCGGGCAGCAGGATGCCATGAGAACTCTCGCGTTTGTTGGGAAAGAATCCGAAAGGCAGT